>NZ_JAMYLI010000014.1:0-195409 GCF_040317955.1 Mesorhizobium sp. M1342
GAGTAGGGGAGTAGGGGAGTAGGGGAGTAGGGGAGTAGGGGAGTAGGGGAGTAGGGGAGTAGGAACGAATGGCCGAAAAAACAGGCTCCTACAAGGACTTGCTGGTTTGGCAGCAGGCGATGGACCTTGTAGTGGCTATTTACGGCGCAACGAAATCTTGGCCAAAGGAAGAACTTTATGGACTGACCAGCCAAGCGCGACGCGCTGCAAGCTCGGTGCCGGCAAACATAGCGGAGGGGTATGGCAGAGAAATTCGAGGCTCTTATCTGCAGTTTCTCCGTATTGCCCAAGGATCATTGAAGGAACTGGAAACTCAGCTTCTGATTGCTGAACGCACCGGCATCGCGCCGAAAGCGACGACGGCCTCGTTGTTGGCGAACACCGAAAGTGTGGGAAAGCTTCTTCGACTTCTCATCCGTAGACTTGCAACCGGATAGCCTCCCCTACTCCCCTACTCCCCTACTCCCTGCGAGCATCATGCCCTACCAATCCCCGATCTCCCCCGGCCGGTCCTGGTATGAGGACACAGCCGGTCCGAGACCTGAATACCCGGCGCTGGATGGCGACCGGGCATGCGATGTCGTCATCGTCGGCGGCGGCTTTACCGGTTTGTCGGCGGCGGCGCATCTGGCCAAGGCAGGCACCAATGTCGTGCTGATCGACGCTTACCGCTTCGGCGATGGCGCCTCCGGGCGCAATGGCGGGCAGCTCGGCACCGGCCAGCGCGTCTGGGCCGAGGACCTGGAAGCCGAGTATGGCTTGGCCCGCGCCAAGGCGCTGTTTGATCTTGCCGAAGAGGCCAAGGCGCATCTCCTCGAATTCACTGCCGCCAACCAGATCGATATCGACTATATGCCGGGCCAGCTCTCGGTGGCGCACAAGCCGCGCTATGTCGACGACTACAAGGCGCATGCCGAGATCATGGCGAGCCGTTTTTCCTACCCGCATATCTCGTTCATGGATGCCAGGGAGACGGCGGAGCGGTTGGGCTCGACCGCCTATTTCGGCGGCACGCGCGACACCGGCACCGGCCACATCCATCCGATGAAGCTGGTGATCGGCACGGCGCGGGTGGCAGCGCTTGCAGGCGCGCAGCTGTTCGAGGGGACGCCGTCGACCGGCATCATCTCCAGCGGCGGCAAGGTCAAGGTTTCGACACCGAGGGGGACGGTGACGGCGCAGAAATGCCTGATAGCGGTCAACGCCTATGGCGGCGCGCTCGAGCCGGTTAGTGCGGCGCACATCATGCCGATCGGTTCCTTCATCGGTGCGACCGTGCCTCTGGGAGCGGACTCGAACGTTTTGCCGGGCGGCGAGGCGGTCGACGATTCCCGCTTCGTCGTGCGCTATTTCCGCAGATCGAAGGACGGACGGCTGCTGTTTGGCGGACGCGAGGTCTATGGCGTCAACGATCCGAAGGATATCCACATTCACATCCGCCGCCAGATCGCGGAACTCTATCCGGCGCTCGGGGATGTCGAGATCACGCATGGCTGGGGCGGCTATGTCGGCATCACGGTGCCGAGAAAGCCTTTCGTGCGCGAAGTGATGCCCAATGTGATCTCGGCCGGCGGCTATTCCGGCCACGGCGTCATGCTGTCGAACTACTTCGGTAAACTCTATGCCGAAACCGTTGCCGGCAACCGCGACCGGCTGAAGCTGATCGAGGATCTGAAAATCCCGCCGTTCCCCGGCGGTCGGCGCTTCCGCACGCCGCTGCTGTTCCTGGCGCTCAACTGGTTTGCGTTGCGGGACAGGATCTAGCCGACCGACCTGGTGTAATATTGTAATATTCATTGTAACATTTGTTGCCCGTGCGACGCATTGCGCAATTTCCCGCAAAGGCGCAGAATCCCCTATAATGGCGTACTGATGCCACAATCGCAGGCGAAAGCTGCCGGTTCTGGGCGATTGTTCGGGGATTGTTGCGGGACTGCCCGCGTTGTTTTTTTGACCTATGCGGATCAGACGCCGGACTTCCGGCACCGACCGATAGAACGTCGGCCCGCTTATGGAGGTGGCAAGAGTGAGAGAGCCCTTCAGTTTCGGTACGCCGGAACGTCGGCGCTTTGCCATGCAGTTCGGATACGACATGCGGCCGTCCTTCTGGCAGGAAATCCGTTCGAACTCGCATCTGGTGATCGCCGCGATCGGCACCGCCGCACTGCTTGGCGTCGCCGCCGTGGCGCTGTGGCTGGCATTGCCGGCCAGCGACAGACAAGCGGCAGCGAGCCCCGAGCAGACCATTCCAACGGTTCCGGTGAAGACGACGAAAATAACCCCGGTTGGGGCCGCGGTCGCCGCGGCAGCCGTGCCGCAGGCGCGCAAGTCCGACGCTATTCCGACAACCGTGGCGGCCGCGCAAGCCAACATCCCCGCACTCGCCGCCAACGATCCGCGCTGGACCGGTTCGCAGCCGAAGGACGCCGCCACTTCCGATTCGACTGCTCCCAGCCAGGCAGCGGACAAGCAAGCTGCGGCATTCGCACAGCCGGCAGCCGATACCGATGCCGCCACCGAACTTGCCAAGGTAGCCGCGCCCAGCGCAGCCGCGGGCAACCACCCCGACGGCGCACAAACCGCCGCCATCCCCGCGGTGCAGCCGCAAGTGCCAGCGGCGGAAGGCGATGACAGCCAGGCCAAGGCGAAGCCCAGGAAAGCCGCAGCCGCCGGAACAGGGCGCATCCTGAGGGCCGTGACCATGCGAAGCGGCCCGAAGAAAAATGCCGCCGCCATCGGTACGGTGCCAGCCAAAACCTCGGTGCAGGTGATGAGCTGCAAGAAATGGTGCCAGATCACCTACAACGGCAAGACCGGCTGGATCTACAAGAGTTACATCAAGACTGGCGCGTGACGTACCCCGCTCTGCGTGAGGCAGGCCTGTTGTTCTGATGCATGTCGTTCTCCCAAACCGGGGCCGCTTTCGAGCGACATACATCAGGCTTTCAGATGCAGCGGCCGCCATCGACCTCCAGCGCCACGCCGGTGATGAAGGCGGCCTCGTCCGAGGCCAGCCAGAGTGCGGCGTTGGCGATGTCGAGCGGCGTCGAAAGCCGGCCGAGTGGGATCGATGCGCGGAACTTCTCGCGGATCTCGGGCGTGTCGGCGCCCATGAATTTCTCCAGCATGCCGGTCTCGCCGGCAACCGGGCAGAGGCAGTTGACGCGGATGTTCTTCGGCGCCAGTTCCACCGCCATCGATTTGGTGGCGGTGATCGCCCAGCCTTTCGACGCATTGTACCAGGTGAGGCCGGGGCGCGGCCGCAGACCCGCGGTGGAGGCCGTGGTCAGGATGACGCCGCCGCCCTGCCGCTCCATGATCGGCACCACGGCAAGTGCCGCGTGATAGATCGCCTTCATGTTGACGGCGGTTATCAGGTCGAAGGTGTCCTCGTCGACGTTGAGCATGTCGCCGTTGCGATGGGTGTAGCCGGCATTGTTGACCATGATGTCGATGCGGCCGAAGGCGCTTTTCGCGGCATAGATCATCTCGTCGAATTCGGAGCGTAGCGAGACATCCGTCTGGGTCCAGATCGCCGCTTCTCCGATCTCGCCGGCGACGCGCTCCGCGCCCCTGGCGTTGAGATCGGCGACAACGACCCTGGCGCCCTCCTGCGCAAAACGCCTGGCAATGCCCTCGCCAAAGCCCGACGCAGCGCCGGTGATGATCGCAACCTTGTTTTCCAGACGCATTTTTTTCCGCTCACTATTGGTGACGATCAACGGGCACGTCATTGGCGCTCATCCGCGCAAGCCACGGCTTCTGACCGGATTGGCCGAAAGATGTGGGTCCATCGCCGATTTCTCCTTTGGCTTTCGCGTCGATCCCGCTCTATGCTGCAACTGCGAAGGCTTCCGGAGCCGCGCCTTCGACAAGCCTCCGGGTCATCGGACTGTCAAGGGGCAGGCGCATACACCCAGATGTGACACCATGGCACTGGAAAATTTAAATCGATTAGATTATATCAGCCGCGTCACAGCGACCGGCGTCAAAGCGGACAGACCATGACCAGCCAGATCATCCCCGTCGAGCCTTTCGACTTCATCATTTTCGGCGGCACCGGCGATCTGTCGGAACGCAAGCTTCTGCCGTCGCTCTATTATCGCCAGCGCGACCATCAGTTTTCGGAGCCGACACGCATCATCGGCACGTCGCGCTCGAAAATGAGCGACGAAGAATTCCAGGCCTTCGCCAAACAGGCGATCTCCGAGCACGTCAAACCGGCCGACATCGACGCCAAGGAACTGAAGACTTTTCTGGCGCGGCTGTCCTACGTCTCCGCCGATGCGACGAGCGGCGCCGGCTTCGACAAGCTTAAGAAGGCGATCGGAGACAGCGACCGCATCCGAGCCTTCTACCTGGCGGTGGCGCCGGCGCTGTTCGGCGACATCTCGCACAAGCTGAAAGAGCACAATCTGATCACGCCGAACTCGCGCATCGTGCTGGAAAAGCCGATCGGCCGCGATCTCGATTCGGCACGCAAGCTCAACGACCTGGTCGGCGACGACTTCCACGAAAGCCAGATCTTCCGCATCGACCATTATCTAGGCAAGGAGACGGTGCAGAACCTGATGGCGCTGCGCTTCGCCAACGCGCTCTACGAGCCGTTGTGGAATTCAGCCCACATCGACCATGTCCAGATCACAGTGGCCGAGACCGTCGGTCTGGAAGACCGCGTCACCTATTACGACAAGGCCGGCGCGCTGCGCGACATGGTGCAGAACCATATGCTGCAGCTGCTGTGTCTCGTCGCCATGGAAGCGCCGTCATCGATGGATGCCGACGCCGTGCGCGACGAGAAGCTGAAGGTGCTGCGGGCGCTGAAGCGCATCAACGGCAACGAGGCGCCAAAGCACACCGTGCGCGGCCAGTACCGCGCAGGCGCCTCGGCCAGCGGAGCTGTAAAGGGCTATGTCGAGGAGCTTTCCCACGACAGCAATACCGAGACCTTCGTCGCCATCAAGGCCGAGATCGGCACCTGGCGCTGGGCGGGCGTTCCGTTCTACCTCAGGACCGGCAAGCGGCTGGCAACCCGGGTTTCGGAAATCGTCATCGAATTCAAGCCGATCCCGCATTCGATCTTCGGCGACAGCGCTGGTCCGATCTTCGCCAACCAGCTGGTCATCCGGCTGCAGCCCGACGAAGGCGTCAAGCAGTTCATCATGATCAAGGATCCGGGTCCGGGCGGCATGCGGTTGCGCCAGATCTCGCTCGACATGAGTTTTGCGCAGTCCTTCGATGGCCGCGCGCCGGACGCCTATGAGCGGCTGATCATGGACGTCATCCGTGGCAACCAGACCCTGTTCATGCGCCGTGACGAAGTCGAGGCGGCGTGGAAATGGATCGACCCGATCCAGAATGCCTGGGAAAGTGCCAGGCAGGAGGCGCAGGGCTACACGGCGGGCACCTGGGGCCCATCGGCCTCGATAGCACTGATCGAACGTGACGGGCGGACATGGCACGAGAGCAATTGAACAGCGCCGCCTATAGCTGGAACGGCTTCGCTGAGCGCCAGGAACTGGCGGCAGCCCTTGCCGGCCATGTTGCAGGCAGACTGACCAAGGCGATCGCCGAGCGCGGCACGGGGCTGCTCGCCGTCTCCGGCGGCACCACGCCGGCAAAATTCTTCGCCGCCCTTTCGGCGATACCCATCGCTTGGGACAAGGTGATCGTGACGCTGGTCGACGAGCGTTTCGTGCCGGCCTCTTCGCCACGCTCCAATGCCGGGCTGGTAGCCGCCAATCTGTTGCAGAACGCGGCCAAGGCGGCTCGTTTCGTGCCGCTCTATCACGAAGCCACCAGCATCGAGGATGCGGCCTCGTCCGACGATGCAGCGCTCCGGTCCTTGCCATGGCCGCTCGATGTCGTCGTGCTCGGCATGGGGCCGGACGGCCACACCGCCTCGTTCTTTCCCGATGCCGACGATCTGGCAACGCTGCTCGACCCGTCTTGCGACAGGATCGTGCTGCCGGTTCATGCGGCAAGTGCGGGCGAGCCGCGGCTGACCCTGTCGCTGGCGCGCATCGTCGAAGCCGGCTTCATCGCGCTGCACATAGAGGGTGAGGACAAGCGTGTCGCCTTCGACGGCGCGGTTGCGCCCGGGCCGCGAAAGCCAATCCGTGCCGTGCTCGACGCAGCACATAAGCCCGTAGAGGTTTTCTGGGCCCCCTGAATCTCGATTTACTCTGGTCCCGGCAAACGGCGGGAGGATGTTTCCGGGACCTCGCCTGAAAGGACCGACCGCCATGACCGCCAGACGCGACATCGAAGCCATCACCGAACGCATCCGCCAGCGCTCAAAGCCAGGCCGCGAGCGTTATCTCGGCCGCATCGCCGAGGCATCGAACCGCACCGCCAACCGGGCCGTTTTGTCGTGCGGCAACCTCGCCCATGGCTTTGCGGTGTGCAGCCCCTCGGAAAAGCTCGCGCTGGGCGCCGACAAGGTGCCGAACCTCGGCATCATCACCTCCTACAACGACATGCTGTCGGCGCATCAGCCGTTCGAGACCTTCCCCGCGCTGATCAAGGATGCGGCCCGCGAAGCCGGCGGCATTGCCCAGGTGGCAGGCGGCGTGCCGGCGATGTGCGACGGCGTCACCCAGGGCCAGCCCGGCATGGAGCTGTCGCTGTTTTCGCGCGATGTCATCGCCATGGCCGCCGCGATCGGCCTGTCGCACAACATGTTCGACGCTGCCGTCTATCTCGGCGTCTGCGACAAGATCGTGCCGGGCCTGGTGATCGCAGCACTGACCTTCGGCCATCTGCCGGCGGTGTTCATTCCGGCCGGACCGATGACGACCGGCCTGGCCAATGACGAAAAGGCCAAGGTCCGCCAGCTCTACGCCGAGGGCAAGGCCGGACGCGCCGAACTGCTGGAGGCCGAGTCCAAATCCTATCATGGGCCGGGCACCTGCACCTTCTACGGCACGGCGAATTCCAACCAGATGCTGATGGAGATCATGGGCCTGCACACGCCGGGCGCTTCCTTCGTCAACCCCGGCACGCCGCTGCGCGAGGCGTTGACCCGCGAGGCGACGAAGCGGGCGCTGGCGATCACCGCGCTCGGCAACGCCTATACGCCCGTCGGCCGGATGATCGACGAGCGCTCGATCGTCAACGGCGTCGTCGGCCTGCACGCCACCGGCGGCTCGACCAATCACACCATCCACCTGATCGCCATGGCGGCGGCGGCCGGCATAGCCATCACCTGGCAGGATATTTCCGACCTGTCGGAAGCGGTGCCGCTGCTGGCGCGGGTCTATCCGAACGGCCTCGCCGACGTGAACCATTTCCACGCCGCCGGCGGGCTCGGCTTCCTGATCCGCGAACTGCTCGACGAAGGCATCCTGCATGAGGATGTGCAGACGGTGTGGGGCGAAGGCCTGCGGCCCTATGCGGTCGAGGCAAAGCTCGGCGCCGACGGAGGCGTGGTGCGCGAGGCCTCGCCGAAGGCAAGCGGCGACGAAAAGGTGCTGGCGCCGTTCAGCAAGGCATTCCAGGCGACCGGCGGCCTGAAGGTGCTATCAGGCAATCTCGGCCACGCCGTCATCAAGACTTCCGCGGTGAAGCCGGAGCGGCGTATCATCGAGGCGCCGGCCAGGGTCTTCGACAGCCAGCAAGGGCTGAACGATGCGTTCAAGGCGGGCACGCTGACCGGCGATTTCATCGCCGTCATCCGCTTCCAGGGGCCGAAGGCCAATGGCATGCCGGAACTGCACAAGCTGACCACGGTGCTCGGCATCCTGCAGGATCGTGGCCAGCGCGTGGCGCTGGTCACCGACGGGCGCATGTCGGGAGCCTCCGGCAAGGTGCCGGCGGCTATCCATGTCACACCGGAAGCGGTCGAGGAGGGTCCTATCGCCAGGATCCATGAAGGCGACATCATCCGGCTCGACGCCGAAGCCGGAACGCTGGAAGTGCTGGTGCCGGCCGGGGAGTTCGCTTTGCGCCGGACGGCGGATGCCGATCTCATCGGCAACGAGTTCGGCTTCGGCCGCGAGCTGTTTGCCGGCTTCCGGCAACTGGTCGGCCGCGCCGATCATGGCGCCAGCGCCTTCGGCACGACATGACGGCAATTCTGCGTAGTTCATGAAAAAGGGCGGCACATGGCCGCCCTCTGGCGGTTGTGCATACGCTTCTAGTGCACGGTTAGCTCCGCTCGCTCGCCGGCCTTGACCGTCACGTTGCCTTCTTTGGAACTGTTATCGGATTTCTCCGAGACGACGGCATAGTCACCCGCCGGGATCGCTGCCTGATACTTCTGGTCGAATGCATAGCCAAGCGACTTGCGGTTGCCGTTGATGTCCTTCTTGGCCTCGAAAATCTCGATCTTCGAGGCTCCGGGCGCGGTGATCGCCAGCACGCCGGCATTCATTGCGACCTTCAGATCCTGAAATTCGCCCACCTTGACAGTGAACGGCTGCTCGACGACGGCGAGATCAACCGCCGCAATCAACACATAGTCATCGGGTGGCAGATCGAATTTGCTGTCGGGTCCGTAGGCATAGGTCACCTCGTCCCTGGTTCCATCGATCTTCTTTTTTGCCTTGAGCACCTTGAAGCCGATGCCTGAACCGTCCGCCTTGTCGCCGCCGGCAGCATAGTAAGCATTGGCAACGACATGGCCGACACCGGCAATCATGTCCTTTTCCACGGTCTTGCCGGCAGCCAGCGGAATCGTCTCGGTAGCCGCGCCCTGCCCGATCGTGACAGTCACCTTCTGGTCGCCGGCCGGCAACACGGCTTTCGTCGTCCCATAAAAGGTCGCGGGCATGTCTGCACCCGGATAATCGATGACGACAGCCGCGCCATCGACGACATCCGCCCCCGCGCTCGGTCGCGGGTGGATGATGAGCGTGCCGGCATTCAAGTTGAAAAGCGGCTTGTAGACCTGGCCGGCCTCGATCTTGACCTTCTGCTCGGTTTTCGCCTGGCCGTCACTGGCCACGACGATATAGTCGCCCGGTTCCAGATTGGCCTTATAGGCACCGTATTCGGTGCTGACGTAGTCGCCGCGCGTACCGTCGGGTTTGGCCTTGTAGATTTCCCAGGCGTTGCCGTCAGTGACGGGATCGCCGCCCTCGGCAAGCACCGCTATCGGCAGGAAATTGAATTCCGCTTTGGCCGGCTCCGGCGCGGGCGCAGGTGCCGGAGCCGGTTCAGGAGCAGGCGCCGCCACTGTCTCGACAAGCGCCTCCTGCAACGCCTTCTCGTCGGAGGCCTGGATGTATTTGCCGCCGGTGTTGTCGGCGAGGCAGGCGATCTGCTTGCCCTCGTCGGCGGTGAGGCCGAAACCGACGACATCGGCGGTGAAGTCGACGCCGGATGCCTCGAGCTCCTTGCCAAGCGCGCAGGGATCGCCGCCGCATGTTTCGAGCCCGTCGGTGATGAGCACGACGGTCGCCTTGTCCTCGGTGTATTTCAACGCCTCGGCCGCCTGCTTGACGGCAGCGGTCAGCGGTGTCTTGCCGAGGAATTTCAGGCTGTCGGCGGCGGCCGAAATGGCGCTGCCCGAACCTGCCTGCGGCGGCACGATCAGCTGGATGTCGTCGCAGCTGCCCTTTTCACGATGGCCATAGGCCATGAAGCCGATCTCGTCGTCGGTGGGGACCGATTGAAGCACGGTTCGAAGCGACTCTCGGGCGATTTCGAGCTTGGGCTTGCCGTCGATCTGCGCCCACATCGAGCCGGACGCATCGAGAATGATGATGACCTTGTTTGCGGCGAAGCCTAACGTCGTCATCGACAAAAGGAGGATCGCCGCAGCGACGCCCCGTGCAAGTCCCGCCATCGAAATCTCCTAAATCCGCCCCTGATCCGGGCGGCAAGCTATTTGACGCGGCGCCGGGACACAAGTCCGGGCGCCCGGTGCGTAGGGCTGCGGACCCAGCTTAACAAAAATACTGGCGACAGCCAGTTCGGCGGTGTCGGCAGCCTTTTTCCCCGGTAATAGGAATTTTTTCTTGACACCATGCCCTCAGCTAAGGTACATATTTGGCTATGGTGCTGATTTGCACCGGTGGCCCGCCGCAATAGGCGGGTTTTTTCGTTTGATGCACCCGTCAGCCTACGCGCGGCGAAGGCTCCGAAAGAACCCATTAACCCGAATTCATGGCCCTGGCCCAATGCGCCGGGGCCGAATGCCGCACTTTTCAACGAAAACGAAACCCGCTCAGTAAGTCGTGCGGCGCTCTTCCGAGGGCGGCCTGCCGAATTGCAGCCGGTAGCTCTGGGCGAAGTAGGAATGCGAGGTGAAGCCGGTCGCGATCGCCACGTCGAGGATCGGCATGTTGGTCTGGCGCAGCAGTTCGCGCGCCCGCTCCAGCCGCAACCGCATGTAATAACGGCCGGGCGTGACGCTGAGATGGCGCAGGAACAGGCGCTCGACCTGGCGCACCGAAAGGCCGGCGGATTTGGCCAGCTGTACCGCCGACAGCGGCTCGTCGAGGTGGTCGGCCATCAGTTCGACGATACGCCTAAGCTTCTCCGACTTGCCGGTCAGGTCGCGTTCCGGCCCGACGCGCTGACGGTCGCCGGCCGAGCGGATGCGTTCGTGCTGGAACTGGTTGGCGACGCCATTGGCGAGGTTCGAGCCGAAATCGCCGCGCACGATCTCCAGCATCAGGTCGATCGAAGTGGTGCCGCCGGCACAGGTGTAGCGCTTGCGATCGATCTCGAAGACGTTGCCGGTGCAGTTGATGTCGGGGAAGCGTTCGACGAAGCCGGCACGGTTTTCCCAATGGATGGTGCAGCGATAGCCTTCGAGCTGGCCGGCCTCGGCCAGCAGATAGGAGCCGACCGACAGGGCACCCAGCGCATTGCCGCGCCGGCCCCAGCTTCGCAAAGCCGCCAGCACCTTGCTCTTGCCGGGGAATTCCGTCGTCAGCCCAACCGAGACGAACAGGATATCGACCGGCGGCAGGTCGGCAACGGCATAGTCGATCTTGAGCGGCAGGCCGTTGGAAGCCATCACCGGATCGCCATCGGCCGACACCGTCGTCCAGCCGTAGAAGTCACGGCCGAGCAACCGGTTCGCCGACCGGAACGTATCGATCGCGGCAGCCAGCGAGAACATGGAGAACTTGTCGACCAGCAGGAATGCGAACTGCCGGCCACCTTGAACGGGGTCCGCGATGACCGGCCGTTCTGAGGGAACACTGGGGTTCGGCAAAGCTGCGGCTTTCTGGCGGGTCAGAAGGACGGCCGTTTCAATCCGGCCGCAAGGTAGGCCGAGGCTAACGTATTGGCCATCAGCATGGCAATGGTCATAGGCCCGACACCGCCAGGCACCGGCGTGATGGCGCCGGCGGCCTTGGCCGCTTCGGCATAGGCGACATCGCCGACGAGGCGGGACTTGCCCTCGCCCTTCTCGGGTGCGGGAATGCGGTTGATGCCGACATCGATGACGGTAGCGCCTGGCTTCACCCAATCGCCCCTGATCATCTCCGGCCGGCCGACGGCCGCGACCAGAATGTCGGCGGTGCGGGCAAGTGCCGGCAGGTCTTTGGTACGGCTGTGAGCGATGGTGACGGTGCAGTTGGCGGCGAGCAGAAGATTGGCCATCGGCTTGCCGACGATGTTGGAGCGACCGACGACGACGGCATTGAGGCCGGACAAATCCTTGCCGCGCACACGTTCGATCAAAAGCATCGAGCCGGCCGGTGTACAGGGCACGAAGGCAGTCTCGAGTTCACCGGTGCCGAGCTTGCCGACATTGATGAAGTGGAAGCCGTCGACGTCCTTTTCCGGCGCGATGGTCTGGATGATCTTGCCGGCGTCGATATGGGCAGGCAGCGGAAGCTGCACGAGGATGCCGTTGATGGCGGGATCGGCGTTGAGGTCGCCGATGATCTTCAGCAATGCCGGTTCCGAGGTTTCGGCCGGCAGCGTGTGCTGGACGGAATGAAAGCCGCATTCCTTGGCGGTGCGCGACTTGGACGCGACATAGACCTGGCTGGCGGGATCCTCGCCGACGATGACCACGGCAAGACCGGGCTTGGGCTTGCCCTTGGCGACAAGCTCGGCCGTCAGGGACTTGACCGTCCCCACAACGTCCCCGGCAACGCTCTTGCCATCAATCACTTCAGCCATGGACCACCCTCAACACCAGAATGCCCAAGCGCGTCGCTTCCGGAAGCGCCGCGCTTTTCGATCTTTCACCGCGTGGCATTTTCACGAAAATTCCATCATGCAATCCCGCCAAAGCGCCGTCCCATGCCGTTTACGCGAAACCGGCATGTTTTTGTACGGCACCGCGCAGATTTTTGTGGCTCAGAAGTAGCGGCGGCGCGCGCGGCTCTCGGTCAGTTCGCGAACCGCTTCGCGGAATTCGCGCAGGCTGGCGCGGATTTCCTCGATTGGCGCTTGCTGCTCGGCATCCTCCGCGGCCCGCGACGGCTCCGCCGATTGCTGATGAGGCTGAGGCGCCTGTTGCTGCTGGAGGGGCGGTTGTGGATAGGACTCGGAAGCAGGCTGAGCCGGATCGGGCTGCTGCCCGGCGTTGGCGGCCGGCATCGATGGCAAATAGGGATAGCCCGGCGGCTGCGCGTAGCCCAATGGCTGCGCGTAGGGATAGAGCTGCGGCCCGGAATATGGCCGCTGCGTCACCATGGGAGGCGGCAGTGGCGGCTGCGCCGTCTGCTGCGGATGGCCGCCGGGCTGGAAAGGCGGCGCCGGGTATGCTGTCGCGGCCGCCTGCCGAGGCTCGAAGGCCGGCGCCGACTGGGGATAAGCGCGGTATTGCGGATCCTGCATTGGTTTCGCGTTTTCGGCAGAGGCCCATTCAACGGTATCGAACGGCTCCTCCCGGGATGGCCTGCGGGAGACGGACTTATGCAGTCTCGACAGCAAGGCACCGATCCGGCCGGGACCTTCGGCCGGCGAGACCTCGGCTTGCTGGACAGGCGGTGGCGCGGCCGGCGGTGGTGATGCAGGCGGGGGTGTCGATGGCTGCGGCGCTGGTGTTTGTGGCGGCGCCGGCGGCGCTGCCCGATATGCCTTGTCTTCGTAAGGCGTCCGGCGTTCGTCCGTGCCATGGTCGCGGCGCGAGCGCGAATTGGCGGTGTCACGCAGGCTCTCATAGGCGCCACGCATGGCTCCGAGGCCAATGCCGGAGGCAAAGCCCAGCAACAGGCCGCCGAGCGCGACCACGACCCGCGACGGCCCGTTTGCCTCGAGCGGCGCGAAGGCCTTCGAGATCACGTTGATGTTGGCTGTGTTGATGTCCTTCTGCTCGCCGGTTTCCTTGGCGCGCAGCAGATACTGTTCGTAGACGGAACGCTTGGCGGTCGCCTCGCGCTCCAGTTCGCGCATCGACACCAGGTCGCTGTTGACGTCGCCGCTGCGGACCTTCAGCTGCGCCAGGCGAGAGGCAAGGTCCTGTTCGAGCTGGACCGCGCGCTTGAGGTCGACCTGCAGCGACGAGCCTATACGGCGCAGCTCCGCGGCGATGCGGTCGCGTGCGCCGGCAATCTGGGCATTGAGCGCCTGGAGTTCGGGATGACGCGGGCCGAACCGGATGGCGGCGCGGTCAGCCTCCTGCTTGAGCGACGCATATTGCGAACGCAGATCGCTCATCGTGTTGGAGTTGATCTCCTCCGGCAAGGTGCCGGTGAGGACCGAATTGACGTCGACCGACCGCGCCGAAGCGGCCCGGGCATTCAGCTCCAGCGTGCGGGCGCGGGCAATCGACAGTTGCTCGTTGAGCTTCAGCATCTCGTCATCGCTGATGAGATGGCCCTGCGCGTCGACAAGGTCGTGCGTGGCCCTGAAATCTTCGACCTTGCGCTCGGCGGCCTCGACTCCCTTGCGCAACTCGTCAAGCCGGGCCGTCAGTTCGTCGGTGGCGCGGCCTGCGGTGTCCGACTGTATCTGGCCGAAAGTCTGCAGAAAGACATCCGTCATCGTGTTGGCGATGAGGGCCGATTTCTCGCCATTCTGCGTGGTGGCACTGACGGTGATGACGAAGGTCTTGCCGCCGCGCTCGACCGAAAGGCTCTCGGCCAGATTGCCGACAGCAAGCGCGCGGCGGCGGGCGTCGTCGACACCGCCCGGCCCGTCATTGCGGGACAGGACGGAGCGGATGAGCGACATGACGCTGAGGCCGCCGCCGTCTTGCCCATTGAATTCCGGATCATTGACCAGATTGAGCTTGTCCACGACCTTGTTGAGAACGGTGCCTGATGTCAGCACCCGGACCTGGTTCTCGACGATGGCCAGCGTTGCATCGGAAGCCACGACCGACTGGGTGAGGTCGCGATCGGTGAGCTTCAGGTCGCGTGGGTCGACGATCAGTTCGGTGGTGGCTTCGTATTTCTTCGGCGTCGACAGCGCGATGGTGATGCCGAGCGCGGCGCCCAGTATCGTCGTCGTCACGATCAGCAGCTTCGACTTGCCGACACCGCGCACGACCTGCATCGGGTCGATCAGCGGCTTCCACTGCTGGCTGTCCATGCCGTCGTTTCGGGATACCGACGCGTCGCCTGCAGCGTAAGGGTCCGATGCACGATCGGCGCGACGGGCGCCAGCGGTTTCGGCGGCACCAATTTGTGTCCGTGGCGTGGTTTGCGCGCGGTGCGGCGATGAAGCCCGCTCCTGATGCCCGTCGGTCGCGACCGGATCCGACAGTTTCGGGTTGCGCGCCTCGCGCTGCGAACGGGCGAGGCGATGACGTGTGGCGGCATCCTCGCGCCATGACGGGTCTGCCCGGTCGCCTATCGAGACCAGCGACGCGTCGGGTTCGTCGCCGCGCACAGCCTGGCCAAGCGCCAGCAATGAGCGCTCGCGCTTCCAGTCTTCGCGGTTTTCCCTGTCGACCATCGTCTGGAACTTTACCTTTGGCGACCTGCAAACGGCGATTGGCCATTCGTTAAGCCACGCTAAACAGGCATGGAAAACAAAAGGTTAATTTTCCCGCGCCGAAGCGTCGGTTTCTCGCTTCGGTTGCATCTATTTTCGACACAAGCCCAAGCTCCAGAACGGCACGTTAAGTTTTCCGGCCTAGGCTCTCCTCGAGACATGACGCAGGCCAGTGACATACCGCAAAGGCGGCCCCTCGCCCGGATCGGCAGCTTTTTGGCCGAACGACGGGGGCTGCTTCGCGACTATTTCTCGGCGATCAGCGGCGCCGGCGGGCGACTGGTGTTTTCGCTGGCCTATTTCATCGCGTTGGCCAACACGCTGTCCATTTCCGAATTCGGCATGTTCGCCACCGCATCGGCGGCCGGTGTCATGCTGTCGCGCATCCTCGCTTTCGGGTTCATCTCGGCGCTCTACCGCACCGCCACCATCCGCCCCAATCTGATCGGCACCTTCTCCGCCGGCTTCCTGCTGCTCGGCGTGCTGTCGCTGCCGCTGCTGGCCGCGGCCTCGTTCGGCGTCTATCTGCTTTTCTTCGCCGACACCGTGCCGCTGTCGGTGTTTGCGGCAATCGTCTTTGCCGAAGCGCTGTTGTGGCGGCCGGTCGAGGTAGCACTGATCGTCAACAACGGCCTGGGCAAATTCGGCCGCGCCGCGCTGCTGGCCATCCTGGCGACCGCGCTGCGGGCGCTCGGCGCGGTGCTGTTCATGTTCTCAGCACAACACAGCGTCTGGATATGGTCTTGGTTCTATATCGGCGCCAATGCCGCCTCGCTGCTGATTGCCTTCGGCTTCTTCTACCCGCGCCAGAGGCTGCGGCTGCGGGTCGCTCTGTATCTTCGGCGATTGGCCGATTCCATCTATGTGGCCGGCGCCGAAGTGCTGTTCTACCTGCAGATGGAGTTCGACAAGCTGCTGGTGCTGGCGATCGGCGGCCCGCGTCTGGCTGGCATCTACGCCATCATCATGCGGCTGGTAGACCTGACGGCCATTCCGATCCGCACCTTCTCGATGATGCTGGTGCAGCGCATGATGCGCGCACCGGAACTGTTGTCACGGCTGGCGGTCAAGAGCGGCATCGAAGGCGGTGTGTTCGCGGTCTCCACGGCAGCGCTGCTGACGCTTGGCATCGTGCTGCACTTCTTCCCCAACGCACTCGGCAAGAATGTCGCCGAGGCTGCCCCGCTGGTGGTGCTGGCGATCTGCGTGCCGGGACTGCGCAATCTTGTCGAATACCAGGCCGAACTTTTGTTCGCGCGCGGCCAGACGCTGGTACGGGCGCTCAATCTCGGCCTGCTCGCCGCGCTGAAGGCACTGTTGCTGACCTATGTGCTGACGACCATCCTCGACACGCCGAATCTGGTGCTATCGCTCAATGTCGTCTTCCTGCTTCTGTATCTCGCCTCGACGCTGCTCACCTATTCGGCGATGCGCAAGCCGGCGAAGGCGATTTAGCACTAAGAGCGGTCTAGCCCGATCAGACGGCGGATGCGGCCGATGTCGGTGCCGATGAAGGACTGCATGCCGATCGCCACCTGCTCCGGCGCCATGGCGGCAACGAAGCGGCGGAACTCGTCATCCGAAAGCGCTTCGCCGGTCCAGTGCACACGGCAGAACTCTTCGGAACCGTGGAAGTGGCCGGCTCCGTCCAGCAGATCATCGACATAGCGGCCGTAGATCATGCATTCGGAGAATTTGCGCGCCCAGCCGACGACCTCGACCCAGTCGCGGCCATGGACCTTCTCGATCTCGCCGCACATGGCCAGCACGCTGTCGCGCCGCCACGCGATCAGCGTCGAGATATAATCATGGATCGACGTCCGGGACGGGTCGATGCCGAGTGCCGATCCCGCATTGCGCGACCAGATGCGATGCTCCTCATGACCTTCGTCCGCCAGGACACCGTCGCGGCGAAACAGGCGCACCTTGCCGTCGCGCCAGAAGGCGCCGCAGTCGAAAGGTTTGAGGAAAGCGACGTCTGAATCGCAGAAGATGAGCACGTCTTGAGATGCATGCCCCGAGATGGCGATGCGGCGCAATTGCTGCACATGCCAGCCGCGCAGCGGCTGGGTCTTCAGGCTGAGCCAGACGCGCCGGCGAAACAGGCTGAGCGGATCGTCGACGGCGTGCAGCCAGCGCGGCAGCAATTCACGCTCGTCGACGACCGTGCGGCGGCCGGTTTCCAATTGGCGAAACAGACTGACGTCGCGATGTTCGACCAGGATGTAATGGTGCGCCGCGCCCGAAACGTGGCGATCAAGTGTCTCGCACAGCAGGCGGCAGCGCTCGAAGTCGGGCGCGTAGCTTGCCGTCACGATTGCCGCCGTCGGTGTCTGCCGCAGCGGGCTTGGCTCGACAGCGGCACCTGGCACGAACCTGCTGTTCACTTGATATCCCTCGCTGCTTCGGGTGTCCGCGAGAATTTCTGCCTGACGACGCGCAGCAGGAACAGGGGGTTGCCGACCACATAGCGGCGCCACAGGCGGCTCGGTTCGACAGCCAACCGGAACAGCCATTCGAGCCGCAGCCGGCGCATCCACAAGGGCGCGCGGGGCACCGCGCCGCTCAGGAAATCAAGCAACGCGCCGACGGCGATCGGCAGCGTGCAATGGCGCGCGTCGATGTGGCGTTCGATCCACAATTCCTGGCGTGGCACGCCCATGGCGACGAGCAGCACGTCGGGCCGAAGCGCGGCGATCCGGTCGACGATTTCCTGCTCCTGCGAAGCAGGGAAATAGCCGTCATGGATCACCACGAAGCTGTGCTGCACCGCCAATGCGGCCAGCTTGACCGACGCCGCTTCGGCATTGACGCGCGTCGCGCCGAGCAGGCCGACGGTGAGCGGCGTCGTTGAGGCCTGCAGGAAGGCCGGGACGAAATCGGTACCGTTCAGA
Source organism: Mesorhizobium sp. M1342 (assembly GCF_040317955.1). Taxonomy (NCBI): domain Bacteria; kingdom Pseudomonadati; phylum Pseudomonadota; class Alphaproteobacteria; order Hyphomicrobiales; family Phyllobacteriaceae; genus Mesorhizobium; species Mesorhizobium sp. M1342. The sequence continues at coordinate 17,751 of NZ_JAMYLI010000014.1, forward strand.
TTGTCGGGAAATGGCGCCCCGTAGAGGAGTCTCGCCGCCAGATCGATACCGATGCCGTCGGGCAGGATGAGGAAATCATCGAGTGCCTCGGCGAACACCGGGTCGGTATAGGCGATGTTGGCGTTGTGGGCGTTGAGGAAACTGACCTTGGTGAAGCGCCGCTCGGCAATCAACCGGTTCAGCAGGGCGATGGCATCGTTCCAGCGGACCGCAACCACCGGGATGCCAAGGATCGTCTTCAGCTTGTCGAGCCCGGACGCGGCGCGGGCGGAATGCATGTTCACGCAAACGCCTCCTGCCTGACGGGAGCGAGTTTTTCGAGGCCGAGCCGGATGGCGGCGTCGAGCGCCTTGACCTGCGAGCCCCGGAACGCGCTGCCGTCAACGTCGCGGATGTCGGCCGCCGCGGCCTCGAGTGCCCTGGCGAAGGCGGCGGGATCGTCGGTGACGACGCAATTGGACGGACGGTGGTCGATGCCGCGCAGCGAACGGCTGGTGGCGACGGAAGGCAGGCCGAGCTCGAAGGTTTCGATTGTCTTCAACTGGACGCCGCTGCCTGCGGTGCTGATCAGCGGAATGACGGCAGCACCGCGCACGAACGCCTGCGCGTCGGGCACGCGGCCGACAAATTCAACACCCGGATGCTTCGACGTGACGCCCGAAGGCATGTGGCCGGCGATGCGGATGCGAAAGTCGGGCCGCAGATGCGGCACGACTTTGCCCAGGAACCAGTCGAGGCCGATGCGGTTCGGCTGCCAGGTCCAGGTGCCGATCAGGGCGGCGTCGCAGTCGATGCGGCGCGGGCCTTTCAGGGTTGGCGCGTGGGCACCGGTCACCAGTGGCAGCACCGCCGAGCGGTCGTGCGAGGCGACACCGAGGGCGGCGCGGTCTTCTTCGGCCAGGGTGAAGACGAAGCGCGCCCGGCGGCAGAGACGCTCTTCGACGATCTTGAGCAGCCTCGCCTCGCGGCGAAACAGCAGGCGCTGGAAGAGGCTGCCAGCGGCAGCGGCATTCTCCCGCGCCGAAAGATGCTCGACATTGTGGGCAACGAAGATCGAAGGCCGGTCGGTGAACAGTTTTTCGAAGGCACCGGCGAACTGCACGGAATTCAGGACATAGCCATCAACCGGTCCAGCGCGCTCAATGGCAGCGAGAACATCGCTGTCGGACACGGCGCGCAGCTTGGCCGAGGCGAAGGTGAGGCCCGAAAGCAGCGCCTTGCCGACCCAGGCCAGCTTTTGCCGCGCGGAGGCATTGTCCGTGCGCACGTCGATGGCACCCAGAACCACGGTGTTTTCGGGGTCGGCCGCGGGTTTTCCCGGCCAGGTGAAGCCGATGACGGTTACGCGCGCGCCAGCGCGCCGCAAGGCAGCGATGATCGCAGCGTTGGCGATCTCGTAGCCCGAGGCGAGAGCGCCGTCAGGCACGATCGATGTGGCGAACAGCAGATGCATCTCACCTATCCTGTGGTGTAGCCGGTAGCAAAGTGCGGTGAACCCTTGATTAAGCCAGCACATTCGACGGCCGAAAGTCCCTGTCTGGCGGGCTTCTCCGTGGAAGGTGATTAACGAAACCTTATCAACCGTGGTGCTACCAGAGCCCAACTCACCATGTGGCTGGACGCGGATGATCCCTTTGCCATCGGACGGTTCGGTATCGATCGCTGGACGCACGCCGCGGCTCGACGTCGAGGCCGTCGAAGCCGTCGTCACCTTGCCGACCTTCAAGCGCCCCGAGCAGGTGCTGGAAACGCTGGCGTCGCTGCGCGCGCAGCAAACCGGCAGGCGCTTTGCCGTGATCGTCATGGAAAACGAAGCCGAGGCGCGGGCCGGCGCCAAGGCAGCGCTGCCGCTGTTCGAGCGGGGCGAAATGTCGGGCCTGGTGATCATCGCGCATGAGCGCGGCAATTGCAGCGCCTACAATGCCGGCTGGCAGACGGCCATCCTGCAATTCCCGAACTTCAGGCATCTGCTGGTCATCGACGATGACGAGATCGCCGATCCGCAATGGCTGGAACGGATGTGCCAGGCTGCCGAAACGCTTGGCGCCGATATTGTCGGCGGCCCGCAGGTGCCCATGTTTGCCGACCCTGCCCATGCGCGATGGGCCGAGCATCCGGTGTTCGCGCCGCCTTATCGGGAAACCGGACGCGTGCCGGCGCTCTATTCGTCCGGCAATCTTCTGGTCGGGCGCAACGTGCTGATCGCCATGGGTCCGCCCTTTCTCGATCTCAGATTCAACTTCATGGGCGGCGGCGATTCCGACTTTCTCAGCCGGTCGGCGCAAAAGGGCTTTGTTCTGGGTTGGTGCGCCGAGGCCAAGGTGCTGGAAACCGTTCCGGCGCGGCGTATCGAAGCCGACTGGATCCGTGCCCGCAGCCTGCGCAACGGCGTGATCTCGACACTGGTCGAAAAGAAGAAGCGTGCCGGCACGCCAATGGCCGGCGCCAAAGTGTTGCTGAAGAGCCTGGCACTGCTTGCCGCTTCGCCCTTTCGCGGCCTGATCCGGCTGGCGCGGACCGGATCGCCTGATATCGCCATCTACCCCGTCCATGTGGCGCTGGGCCGCGTGCTGGCCGAATTCGGATATGCCAATGAGCAATACCGCCAGCCTGAGAAAAACTGAGCACGCGCCGCTCAGCGCCGCGTTCACGCGCGAAGGCGTGGCCACCGCCATTGCCGCGCTGCTGTTCACCGTCATCATGGTGTCCTTCCGGCCGTTCCAGCCGGGCGGCGCAGAACTTACCGGTCAAGGCGGCGACATCGTCAACCAGCTTGGCTTCGGCTCGCTCGGCGCCATGTCGATCTTCTCGCTGATGGCCTTTGCCGATCCGCGCGTCGTGCGCTCGCTGCTCAGCCCATCCTGGGTGCTGATGCTGGGCTTCTTTTTCCTGTCGGTGGTCCTGTCGACCGATCCGCCTTCGGCGATGCGCGCCGCCTCCTTCACCCTGATCGGCATCCTGACGATGGCGACGATCCTGGTGCTGCCGCGCGACGCCGAAGCCTTCTCGAAGGTGATCATCTTCACCGCCGTCGTGGTCATGGGCCTTTCCTATCTCGCCCTCATCGTCTTTCCGCACGAGGCGATGCACACCGCCGACTCGCAGGAGCCCGAGCATGCCGGCCTGTGGCGCGGCGTGTTTACCCACAAGAACATCGCCGGGCCGATCATGGCCTGCCTCAGCTTCGCAGGCCTCTATCTCTACCGGCGCGGACAGCGCTACTGGGGCGCCGGGATCTTCCTCGCAGCGATGATCTTCATGCTGCACACCGGCTCCAAGACGACTGCCGGCCTGGTGCCGTTCTCGATCCTGATCGTGATGTTCCCGAGCCTGATAGGCATGCGGCTCGGCACGCCGATCCTGTTTGCGCTGGCGATCGTCGCGACAGCGGTCGGCACGCTGGGCATCGTCTTCCTGCCGCCTGTAAAACATCTGGCGGCGATCTATTTCCCCGGCATGACCTATACCGGCCGCACGACGCTGTGGGAGTTCGCCGGCAGCATGCTGGCGAGGAAGCCATGGACCGGCTACGGCTATGAAAGCTTCTGGGGCACGCCGCTCTTGCTCAACCAGGACCAGCCCTTCGACCGGCCGTGGGACATCAGGACCATCGTGCACGGCCATGACGGCTATCTCGACATCGCCGTGCTGATGGGCATTCCGGCACTGTGCGTGGCGGTCTACACTTTCCTCATCGCGCCGCTGCGCGACTACATGCGCATTCCGTTGCGCAGGGAAAACATCTTTCTCGGCGACTTCTTCATGATGGTGGTGCTGTTCACGGCGCTGAACGCCTTCCTCGAAAGCTTCTTCTTCCATCGCGGCGACCCGGTCTGGCTGTTCTTCGTGCTCGGCGTGCTTGGCCTCAGGCAAGTGTCGCTGCGGCCAATCGCGGTACGCGATCCCGATCGTGGCTCGCGATCCTGACAGGGCTTCCCCAGGGAAGCGCCAGCGTCTATGTGATGGCTTCCTTCGGAGGGCTTTCGATGACGATCAGACTTGTTCTCGCCGGCTGCGGCAATATGGGCTACGCCATGCTCTCGGGCTGGCTGAAATCCGGCAAGCTTGCGCCGTCGGCGGTCTTCGTGGTCGAGCCCAATGCCGATCTGCGCAATCGCGCGGCAGCGCTGGGCTGCGCGACATCAGCCGATGCCGATGGCATACCGGCCGATGCCGTGCCCGATCTCGTCGTCATCGCGGTGAAGCCGCAAGTGATCCGCAACGTGATTGCCGCCTACAAGCGCTTCGGCGACGGCCGCACCACCTTCGTCAGCATCGCCGCCGGCACGCCTGCCGCCACCTTCGAGGAAATCCTCGGCAACCGCGCGCCGGTCGTGCGCTGCATGCCCAACACGCCCGCGGCGATCGGCAAGGGGATGATGGTGGTGTTCTCCAACAGACTGGTGTCCGACGATACCAAGCGTTTCGTCGCCGACCTTTTGTCGGCGAGCGGCGAAGTGGCCACCATCGACGACGAGGGCTTGATGGATGCGGTGACCGCCGTGTCCGGATCGGGGCCGGCCTATATCTTCCATTTCATCGAGGCGCTGACCGTGGCCGCCGAGAAGGCCGGGCTGCCAGCCAAAACCGCCAAGCTGCTCGCCATGCAGACCGTCTACGGCGCTGCCTCGCTTGCCGCAGAAAGCAGCGAAGAGCCGGGCGTGCTGCGCCAGCAGGTGACCAGCCCCAAAGGGACGACGGCCGCGGCGCTGGAGGTGCTGATGGGCGAGGACCGGCTGACAAATCTGCTGACGCAGGCGGTGGAGGCGGCGCGGTTGCGGTCTGTCGAGCTGGGGAAATAATCCTCAGCTTGCCCCGTACAGCATCTCGTCCTGCAGCCGGCGCAAGGCGAACAGCCTCGTCGTCTGGTCGGGCGATGCATTGTCGGCGGTCAGCAACTCGCCTTTCCTGACCGGTTTCAGCACCCTGCCGCCCTCGAGCAGACCGACCGGCACGGCGCGCTGGGCACGGGCTTCGCCGACGGTCATGGTCCAGGAACGGTAGCAGGTCTCGCCGATCGCATCGAAGGTCTCGGCGGCGGCAAGGTCGCGCTTGGCGACGGCGCACACTTCGGCCACCGGCCTCGGCAACGGCACCATGTCGGGCTTGCCGAAAAGCACGATGCGGGCGGCGGTCAGCGGCACCTCCAGCGACGTCAGATGATAGGGCCGGAACAGGCTGTAATAGGGGCCGTGGCCGATATGCAGATCGTCCATGCGCTCGATGATGCGCGGATGCGTCGCCTCGACGATGACGAAGACGCCAGGCGCGACGCCTTTGCCGACCGTGTAGTCGACGACGCCTTTCTTCAACAGCAGACCGCCATCCTCGCGCGGAATGAGCACCTTGGCGAGGTCGTCGCGGTCGGCCTTGGGGCCGTGCATGCCGGGCACATCGGGCACCAGCCCGGTGGCGTTGGCGATGGCGCACATCTCGACCATGGTCTTGGAGCCGTCGACGAACTCGACCAGCATGCGCGGGTTCATGTTGCGGCGGATCGCTTCGGCGCGATAGTCGTCCGGCACGGCATCGTGGTTGAGCGGGTTGTTCTTGCCCTTGCCGGCCGAGACGATGGTCAGCCCGAGTGCCGACGCAAACTCGATCAGTTCCATGCAGCTCGACGGCTCGTCGCCCGCACCCACCGAATAGACGACGCCAAGCCGGTCGGCCTGCTGCTTCAGATAGCAACCGATGGTGACGTCGGCCTCGACGTTCATCATCACAAGATGCTTGCCGTGCTCCATCGCCATGAGGTCGAAGTCGGCGGCGACACCCGGCTTGCCGGTGGCGTCGATGACGACGTCGATCAGCGGATTGGTGACCAGCATCTCGTTCGAGGTGATGGCGATCTTGCCGCTCTCGATGGCGCCGGTGACTTTCGACGCGGTGTCGGCTTCGACCGCCATGGCTTCATCGCCATAGGCGATGCGGATGGCATCGCGCGCGGTGTGCGGGCGGCGCGTCGAGACGGCGCAGATCGAAATGCCTGGCATCAGCATGCCTTGCGTGACCAGATCGGTGCCCATTTCGCCCGAGCCGATGACACCAATGCGCACCGGGCGGCCTTCGGCGGCACGCCTGGCGAGATCACGGGCAAGGCCGGTCAGGGCGACGTTGATCATGCAGGAATGTCCACAGCTTCGTGATTTGGGATCGGATAGCAGGGAACGGGTTCTATTTGCCAACGAAACCCGGTCGCGACCGGCAATTTCCACGAAATCGTCTCGGAAGGGACGTCCTTCGGGGCTCGATTGGCCGAAGCGCAACCAATTGACATCGCAGCGAACAACCCCAATAAAACATTCGTTTGTCAACAAAGGCAAATGTTCACCGACGCGACAGTCGGGAAGCATTCGCCTCTGGCGCAAATTGGGGAGTGTCTTTGCGCCACGGCGTCAAAGGCTGGATGGAGCATCATTGCGAGGCGTCGAGCGAAGGCTCGCGGCTCCAGGGGAGGAAAAATGGATACTGTTCTCGCGGGCCTCAAAGGGGCCATCGATACGCTTGGCCCGACGATCCTGCTGCCAATTGTCATTTTCATCATCGCCGTGGCTCTGGGCGCCAAGGTCAGCAAGGCTTTTCGCGCCGCCGTCACCATCGGCGTCGCCTTCATCGGCATCAATCTGGTGCTTGGCCTGATGTTCACGTCGATTGGCGATGTCGCCAAGGCCATCGTCACCAACACCGGCATTCATCGCGACATCATCGATGTCGGCTGGCCCTCCGCGGCCGCGATCGCCTTCGGCTCGTCGGTCGGCCTCTGGGTCATTCCGGTCGGCATCCTGGTCAATATCGTGCTGTTGCTGACACGCATGACGCGCACGCTCAATGTCGACGTCTGGAATTTCTGGCACTTTGCCTTTGTCGGCTCGCTGGTGGTCGCCGCAACCGACAATCTGGCCTATGGCATCGCGGTCGCAGCACTTGTCGCAGCACTCTCGCTGCTGTTCGCCGACTGGTCCGCGCGCGCGGTACAGCAGTTCTACGGCGTGCCCGGCATTTCGGTGCCGCATCTCGCCTCGGCACAGATTCTGCCGATCGCCATTGTGCTCAACTGGATCATGGACCGCATTCCCGGGATCAACCGCATCAACATCAACACGGACACGATCGAGCGCAGGTTCGGCGTGTTCGGCGAACCTGTCGTGATGGGCCTGATCATCGGCCTCGTGCTTGGTGCGATCGCCTTCTACAATGCGGGTGATCTCAGTGTGGTGCTGGCAAAGGTTCTGGGCACCGGCATGACGCTGGCCGCGGTGATGCTGCTGCTGCCGCGGATGGTCAAGATCCTGATGGAGGGGCTGATCCCCGTTTCCGACGCCGCACAGGCGTTCGTGCGCAAGCGCACCGGTGACCGAGAGCTTCTCGTTGGTCTAGATTCGGCGATCCTGATCGGCCATCCGGCCGCGATCTCGTCGTCGCTGATCCTTGTGCCGATCGCGATCATCCTGTCCATCATACTGCCGGGCAACCGCGTCATCCTGTTCGCCGACCTCGCGGTCATCCCCTTCATCGTCGCGATGACCGCGCCGCTGGTCAAAGGCAACGTGTTCCGCATGGTGGTGATCGGCACGGTGACGCTGGCCATCGGCTTCTACGTCGCCAACGCGCTGGCGCCGCTGTTCACAAGCGCTGCTGTCGCATCGGGCTTCAAGTTGCCGGCGGACGCGCTGCAGATCACCTCGGTGGTCGACGGCTTCCTGTGGGTGCCTTACGTGGTCATCGAGGCGATCCAGGGGATGGGGCTTGTCGGCATCATCGTGATCGCGGTGGTCATCGCGGCATTGTTTGTCCTCTACCGCCGCAATCCGCTCGGCTGGGAGCGGGCCGCGGGCGCCGAGGACGAGCCGGCCGAAGAGACGGCCTGACCTGATAGCGTCCACCCTTTAAACCGATCGTGCGCCCTTTCCGGGGCGCACGATTTCATCGACGGAGCAAAGAATGTCCGACGGCCTCATGCAGCTTCTGGACCCCGACGCGATCGTGCTCGGATCCGATGCCTCGACCAATGAGGAGATCATCCGCATCCTGGCGGGCCGGCTGGAGAGACTTGGCTATGTCAAAAGCAGCTATGCCGACGCGGTCGTGCGCCGCGAATTGACCATCCCGACCGGACTGCCGCTGGAACGCTCCGACAATGTCGCGGTGCCGCACACCGATCCGGAGCATGTGCTGAAGCCTGGCATCGCGATGGGCACATTGAAGCAACCAGTCACCTTCGCCAACATGGAGGATCCCGACGAGATGCTGCCGGTCGGCTTCGTCTTCCTGCTTGCCATCAACGACAAGGACAAGCAGATTGAGGCGCTGCAGGCCGTCATGGCCACCATCCAGAACCCGCAAGCCTTGGATGATTTGAGGTCGGCCAGAACCCTCGAAGACGTGCGAGCCGTACTCGGCTGAAACAAGGAGAAGCAGAGATGTCCAGACAGAAAACCATTCTCTTTGCCTGCGGCACGGGCATCGCCACCTCGACCGCGGTCAATGTCGCCGTCACCGAGGAAATGAAGAAACGCGGCCTCACCTTCAACGCCCAGCAGGCAAAGGCCACCGAAGTGCCTGGACTGGCCGACAATGTCGACTTCATCGTCGCAACCACACCGATCTCCGCTTCGGTGACCAAGCCGGTGATCAAGGGCCTCGCCTTCCTCACCGGCATCGGCAAGGACAAGGTGCTGGACGAGATCGAGGCGCAGTTGCGCAAATGACGGCACAGACGCTACGCGCAGGCTGACGCGGCTTCACACCACCCTGACATAGCTCGTCATTCCCGATTTCTGGTGCTCGATGATATGGCAGTGCAGCAGCCAATCGCCGGGATTGTCGGCGACGAAGCCGAGCTGAACCTTCTCGTTGGGCTGGATGAGATAGGTGTCGGAAATCGCAGGCTGAACCTGGCGCGTCGAGGATGACAGCACCTTGAAGCTCATGCCGTGCAGATGCATCGGATGGGATTGCGGCGTCAGGTTCTCCATGTCGATGACGTAGCTTTGGCCAAGCTTCAGTTCGGCCAGAGGCGCGGTCGGATCCTTGGTGTCGCCGGGCCACGGCACTTTGTTGATGGCCCAGAAACTGTAGCCAAGCGAACCGCAGATGCCATCGCTCGGGACGTTTTCCGCCGTGGCGCTCAGTGCCAGGGAAATATGCCTGGCGCTGGCGAGATCCACTTCCGCCACCGGATTGAGCTCCAGCGGCGCGAGATCGCGAATGTCCCGTTTGAGCGAGTTTCCAGTCGCACGCAGGGTCGCCAGGATTTTTGGCTTGGTGCCCCTGACGTCCCTCAAGCTGACGATCGCACCTTCCTCGTCGGGCATGCGTATGGCCAGCTCCATGCGCTGGCCGGGTCCAAGCAGCAAGGCATCGGGCGAAAAACGTTCAGGCACCGGATTGCCGTCGAGCGCCATGACACTCGCCTCCGCACCGTCGACGCGAAAAGCGTAGATGCGCGTGACGTCGGTGATGGCGACCCTGAGCCGCACCAGCCCTCCCGCCGGCGCGTCATATTGCGGCTGATCCAGCCAATTGGCGGTGCGCACCGTGCCGTAAGTGCCGGTTCTCGCGGCATCGCGCGGCCGGAACTGGTCGATGAACTGACCGTCGTCGCCGAGGCGCCAGTCGCGCAGGTTGAGGACGATTTCGGCATCGAATTTCGGGTCGTTGGGATTCTCGACCACGATCACGCCGGTCAGGCCATGGCCCATCTGCTCCAGTGTGTTGCAATGCGGGTGGTACCAGAAGGTGCCGGCGTCGGGCGGCGTGAAGGCGTAGTCGAAATGATCGCCGGTATAGACGTAGGGCTGGACCAGGAACGGCACGCCGTCCATCTTGTTTGGAACGCGAATGCCGTGCCAGTGGATAGTCGTCGGATCGTCGATCGCGTTGACAAGGCGTGCAGCGAAGGGCTCGCCCTTTTTCATTCTGAGCACGGGCGGCATTCCGGCGTTACCATAGGTCAGCACATCCCTGGTCTGGCCGACATCCATCAGCTTCGCCTGGATCTTTGCCGTCTGCAAAACCACCGGCTCAGTTGTGGCAGCTGCCAAGCCGCCAAGCCGACCCATGGCCGAAAGCCCGACCCCGCCCGCGCCGGCTATCGCTGCCGTTTTCAAAAGCCTGCGGCGTGTGAGTAAGGTCATTCGGCGCTCCAACTGCAAAGGCGACTGCCCGCGAAGGTGTAACCGCCGCGCCATGGATCACAAGCCGGGAACCCGCGCAAATTCTGTTGAGGGCATGCCGTCGCTATTCAGCCGCCTCGGCGTAGTGTGCCGGCACGTAGTTGAGGATGGGGCCAAGCCAGCGCTCGACCTCGGCCAAGGGCATTGCCTTGCGGCGTGCATAATCTTCGACCTGGTCGCGTTCGACCTTGGCGACGCCGAAATAGTAGCTTTCGGGATGCGACAGATAGATCCCCGACACGGACGAGCCCGGCCACATCGCATAGCTTTCGGTCAGGCTCACGCCCGCATTGCCCTCACCGTCAAGCAGCCGGAACAGCGTCGCCTTCTCGGTGTGATCCGGCTGCGCCGGATAGCCGGGCGCCGGACGGATGCCGCGGTAAGGTTCGCCGATCAGCTCGTCGGGCGCCAAGGCTTCGTCGGGAGTATAACCCCAGAATTCCTTGCGCACCTTCTCGTGCATGCGCTCGGCAAAGGCTTCGGCGAAGCGGTCCGCCAGCGCCTTGACCATGATCGACGAATAGTCGTCGTTCGCCCGCTCGAACCGTTCGGCGATCGCCACCTCCTCGATGCCGGCGGTGACGATGAAGCCGCCGATGTAGTCGGGCTTTCCGCTGTCGGCCGGCGCGACAAAATCCGACAGCGCGACATTGGCCTTGCCGTCGCGCTTGGTCAGTTGCTGGCGCAAGGTAAAGAAGGTCGCCAGTTCCTGCGACCGCTTTTCGTCCGTGAACAGCCTGATGTCGTCGCCGACGGCATTGGCCGGCCAGAAGCCGATGACGCCGCGCGGGGCGAACCATTTTTCGGCGATGATCTTTTTCAGCATCGCCTGCGCATCCTCGAACAGCTGGCGCGCGGCGGCGCCTTGCGCCTCGTCTTCGAGAATTTTGGGATAACGGCCCTTCAGCTCCCAGGTCTGGAAGAACGGCGTCCAATCGATGTAGCGCGCGAGTTCGGTGAGATCCCAGTTCTCGAACACCTTGACGCCGGTAAAAGACGGCTTCGGCGGCTCGTAGGCAGACCAGTCGATCCGGTGCGCATTGGCCCTCGCCTTGGCCAGCGGCAGCCGTTGCTTGTCGGCTTCGGAGCGGGCATGTGCATCCGCGACCTTCTTGTATTCGGTGCGCACCGTGTCGACATAGCCGCCCTTGCTCTCGTTCGACAGCAAGGACGACACGACGCCGACCGCCCGGCTGGCGTCGGTGACGTAGACCGTCTGCCCCTTGCTGTAGCGCGGGTGGATCTTCACCGCCGTGTGCACGCGGCTGGTCGTCGCGCCGCCGATCAGCAGCGGAATGTCGAAGCCTTCACGCTCCATCTCGGCGGCCATGTGCACCATTTCATCGAGGGATGGCGTGATCAGGCCGGACAGGCCGATGATGTCGACATTTTGGTCGCGCGCCGTCTGCAGGATTTTCGCTGCCGGCACCATGACGCCGAGATCGATGATCTCGTAATTGTTGCAGGCCAGCACGACGCCGACGATGTTCTTGCCAATATCGTGGACATCGCCCTTCACCGTCGCCATCAGGATCTTGCCCGCGGTCTGGCGTTCGCCATTGTCGATGCCGTTGGCGGCGTTGGCCACCTTCTCGGCCTCCATATGCGGCAGCAGCCCGGCCACCGCCTGCTTCATCACACGCGCCGACTTAACCACCTGCGGCAGGAACATCTTGCCCGCGCCGAACAGGTCGCCGACGACGTTCATGCCGGCCATCAGCGGGCCTTCGATGACATGGAGCGGGCGCTCGGCGGCAAGCCGCGCTTCCTCAGTGTCGGCGTCGATGAATTCGGTGATGCCGTTGACCAGTGCATGGCCGATCCGCTGTTCGACAGTCCATTCGCGCCAGGCGAGATCGCGCTCCTGCGCTTCCTTGCCGGCCGTGCCCTTGAAGCGTTCGGCGATCTCCAGCATGCGTTCGGTGGCGGTGCCGCCGGCCTTGGGCATGCGGTTGAGCACGACATCCTCGCAGGCTTCGCGCAGTGCCGGCTCGATCGTATCGTAGACGGCGAGCTGACCGGCATTGACGATGCCCATGTCCATGCCGCGCTGGATGGCATGGTAGAGGAACACGGCATGCATGGCCTCCCGCACCGGCTCGTTGCCGCGGAACGAGAAGGAGAGGTTCGACACACCGCCGGAAATGTGGACATGCGGCAGCGTCGCGGTGATCTCGCCCGCCGCCTCGATGAAGTCGACGCCGTAATTGTCGTGCTCCTCGATGCCGGTGGCGATGGCGAACACGTTCGGATCGAAGACGATGTCCTCGGGCGGGAAGCCGGCCTGTTCGGTCAAAAGCTTGTAGGCGCGGGTGCATATCTCCACCTTGCGCGCTTTGGTGTCGGCCTGGCCATCCTCGTCGAACGCCATGACGACCACGGCGGCGCCATAAGCGCGCACGAGCCTTGCATGATGCAGGAATGCCGCCTCGCCTTCCTTCATCGAGATGGAGTTGACCAGCGGCTTGCCCTGCACGCATTTCAGGCCAGCCTCGATGATCTCCCATTTGGAACTGTCGACCATGACCGGGACACGGGCGATGTCCGGTTCGGCGGCGATCAGGTTGAGATACTCCACCATCGCCTTCTTCGAATCGATCAGGCCTTCGTCCATATTGATGTCGATGATCTGCGCGCCATTGGCGACCTGGTCGCGCGCCACGTCGAGCGCGGCGACATAGTCACCCGCCGTGATCAGCTTCCTGAACTTGGCCGACCCGGTAACATTGGTGCGCTCGCCTACATTGACGAAGGGAATTTCGTCCGTCAGCGTGAACGGCTCCAACCCGGACAGGCGCATCTTGCGCTCGATGTCGGGAATGGCGCGTGGGGGATACTTTTTCACCGCCTCGGCGATGGCGCGGATGTGCTCGGGCGTCGAACCGCAGCAGCCGCCGACGACATTGACCAGTCCCTCGCGGGCAAACTCCTCGATCTGCGCGGCCATGAAGTCCGGGCTCTCGTCATACCGACCGAATTCATTGGGCAGGCCGGCATTCGGATAGGCGCAGGTGAAGGTGTTGGCGACGCCTGAAATCTCGGCCAGATGCGCGCGCATGGCGTTGGCGCCGAGCGCGCAGTTGAGGCCGATGGTGAACGGGCTGGCGTGGCGCACCGAATGCCAGAAGGCCGTCGGCGTCTGGCCCGACAGCGTGCGGCCGGAGAGGTCCGTGATGGTGCCCGAAATCATCACCGGCAGGCGCACGCCCTTCTCGATGAAGATCTCTTCCGCTGCAAAGATCGCCGCCTTGGCGTTCAGCGTGTCGAAGATGGTCTCTATCAGGATGATGTCGGCGCCACCGTCGATCAGGCCGCGCAGCTGCTCGCCATAGGCGAGGCGCAGATCGTCGAAGGTCACGGCGCGATAGCCGGGATTGTTGACGTCGGGCGACATCGAGGCGGTGCGGTTGGTCGGCCCGAGTGCACCGGCGACAAAGCGGCGCTTGCCGTCCTGCTGCTCGGCCCGAACAGCGGCGCGCCGCACCAGCCGCGCGCCATCGCGGTTCAGCGCGTAGACGGCATCCTCCATGCCGTAATCGGCCTGGGCGATCGAGGTCGAGGAGAAGGTGTTGGTTTCGAGGATATCGGCGCCTGCGATGGCGTATTGATAGTGAATCTCCTCGATCGCCTTCGGCTGCGTCAGGATCAGAAGATCGTTGTTGCCTTGCTGGTGGCAGGCGCAGCCGGCGAAGGCCTCGCCGCGAAACTGGTCCTCGTCAAAGCCGAGGCCCTGGATCTGCGTGCCCATGGCGCCATCGAGGATGAGGATGCGTTCGCGTGCTGCTGCCGTCAGCGCGGCAAGCACTTCCGAGCCGTCCGGTTTTGCCGCGACGGGGCCGAACAAATCGTCCAGCGATGCAGAATTCTGCGACATTTTTTATCCCTTTGGCGACAGGCCTTTTCATGTCACATAAGGATATCTTTATGTCAATATACGGTAGGTGCACGTGATTGTCACCCACCTGTCTCGAAGGCGGGGTCTGTGGCGCCGGTTTTCCGACGGACCTACGCTCTGTCGAAGCTTGCCAGGAAGCGGGCGAAGACCGGATTGAAGCGATCCGGCGAATCCCAGAACGGCGCGTGGCCGGATTTGTCGAGCAGATGGGCCTTGCCTTCCCATAGATTGGAGAATTTCACAGCGGAGACGAAATCGGTGTTGACGAATGGCTCGTCGATGCCGTTCAGAACGGCGATCGGCGGCGTCTTGCCGGCCACGATCTCGCGCTGGTTCCGCCCGGTGCCGGCCGCGAACTTTTCGAACATCAGGCGCCGCGCCCTTCCATCGGTGCGCGCCACCGTGTCGATGAGAAACGGCTCGAACGGCTCGCCGCAGGTGCTGCGCGCATAGGCCTGGACATCCGCGTCAGTGAAGGTTTCCTGCCCGGCAAGGTGCATATGCGGGCTCGGCTTGAAGCCGTTGCCGACCTCCTCGGGCGAGACGGGCGGCGTGCCGGTGATCATCAGGCCAAGCAGGCCGGGAAAGCGGTCGATCATCTCAAGCCCGATATGGCCGCCGAGCGACCAGCCGAAGACGATGGCCTTGTCGATGCCGAGCAGCCCGAGCACTTCGGTCATGGCGTCGGCATAGCCTTCCATGCTGTAGGAACGCTCCGGATCGATCGCATCGGCGGACGCTCCATGGCCGGGCAAGTCGGGAGCGATGAGATGGTAGCGCTCGCCCAACATGCTGTCCAACTGGTTGCGGAAAACGGCGCTGGAAGATGAATTGCCGTGGATCAGCATGACAGCGGTGCCTTCGCCACCGGTCTGGCGAACAGCGATCTTGCCGTGGCTGGTTTCAAGGGTCTTCTGCGAGATCGTCATTGTCCGCTCCGTCGGGAATTGCCCTGTTTTAACGCAGTTGCGCAGCAAAGCGCCACGGCTTCCATACCTTTGCGGGAACCATCTTCCCGGCTAGGTTGCGTTGAAAAATCCTTTTCAAATAAGAACAATTATGCGTAGATTGTCAATTATCCAACTCCCGATGAACGGGAGGAAAACAGGGAACAGCACGATGAAGCCCAAATCCGCCGCAAGTCGAATCCGCCATATGCTGATGAGCACGACGCTGATCGGCATGTTTGCCGTGTCAGGCGCCCCCGCCTTTGCCGAAATCGTCAAGATCGGCCTGCTTGCGCCGCTGACCGGCCCTGCCGCGGCGGACGGCCAGGAATTCCAGCGCGGCGTGCAGATGGCCATCGACGAGGCCAACGCAGCCGGCGGCGTTGCCGGGGATACGTTCGAACTGGTGGTCGGCGACGTCAAGGATCAGTCCGCCGGCAACGTCACCAGCGCGGTCGAGCGCCTGCTTGGCGATCCGGGCGTGCACTTCATGCTGACCGGCTATGCCAGCCTGACCAATTTCGAGATCGACAACATGGCCGAAGCGGAAATGCCTTACATGCTGGCGGCCACCTCGCAGCAGACCAGGGACATCATCGCGCCGAGCCCCGATAAATACATGTGCTGCTGGTCGCTGACGCCTTCCTTCGACGCCTACAACACCGACGTCACCCTGTTCGTCGAGAAGCTCGCGGCCGACGGCAAGATCACCTTGCCGACCAAGAAGGTCGCCATCATCTCGTCCGACAACGCTTATTCGAAGACCATCTCCGAAGGCATGAAGAAGACCTTCAAGGAGAAGGGCTGGACCATCACCGTCGACGAGATCGTGCCCTTCGGCGAAGTGACCGACTGGCGTTCGATCCTCGCCAAGGTGCGCGAGAACGTTCCCGACGTCGTCATCAACACCGACTATCTGCCGGGCAATTCGGCGTCCTTCCTGAACCAGTTCCTCGAGCAGCCGACCAAGAGCCTCGTCTTCCTGCAATACGCACCGAGCGTTCCGGAATTCGTCGAACTGACCGGCAAGAAGTCGGATGGTGTCATCTACAACCTGCTCGGCGGCGCGCTGACGACGCCGAAGAACCCGCGGGCCGACGAGGTGGCAGCCAAGTTCAAGGCAAAATACGGCGTCGAGAGCGGCACCTACGGCATCGGCCTCTACGAAATGACCAATGTCTATTTCGACGCGGTCAAGAAGGTCGGCGGCGCATCCGACCATGCGGCGATCATGAAGGCGCTGTCGGAGACCGACAAGCAGGTCGCCGAAGGGCGGCTGAAATTCGATCCCGCCACCCACCTTGCCACACAGGGCGACGACTACATCCCGATCACCTTCTTCCAGATTTGGGACGGCCAGCGCACGCTGATCTCTCCGGAGAAATACGCCACCGGCGCCTTCAAGCTCCAGCCCTGGATGAAGTAGGGAATGGCCCTGCTTGAACTGGACGACGTGTCGAAGGCCTTCGGTTCGCTGAAGGCCGTCGACGGCGTGTCGTTCAAGGTCGAGGCCGGCGAGATCTTCGGTATCGCCGGCCCGAACGGCAGCGGCAAGAGCACGCTGTTCAACATCATCACCGGCATCCCGTTCGGCCCCGACCGGGGCAACATCCGCTTTGACGGCATTGCCATAAACGGCAAATCGGGACACGCCATCGCGCGCCTCGGCCTCGCCCGCACGTTTCAGCGCGAGACCAGCTTCGACGGGCTGACCGTGTTCGAGAACGCGCTGATCGGCGCCAGTTACGGCAAGCAGGAAAAGACAGCGGCCACGGCCCGCAATGCCGCCGCCGAGGCGCTGGAGTTCGTCGGTCTGGGATCTCAGTCGTTCGGCCGGCTTGCCGGCGAATTATCCGTGTTCGAGCGCAAATGCCTGATGCTTGCCACCGCGATTGCCATGCAGCCGCGCATGCTCTTGCTCGACGAGCCGGCATCGAGCCTGACCAAGCCCGAGATCGAGACGTCGATCGGCCTGATCCGCCGCACCGCCGAGCGCGGCATCACCATCCTTCTGATCGAGCACGTGCTGACCTTCCTGATGAGCCTTTCGCAGCATCTGCTGGTGCTCAACAATGGCCGTGTCCTGGCCGCCGGCGATCCGGCAGGCGTAATCGCCGATCCGCGCGTCATCGAAGCCTACCTCGGCACGAGGAGGTCGGCGGCGTGAACCCCATTCTCAGCGTCGAAGGCGTCACCGCCGGCTATGGCCGCGTCACCGTGCTGCACGATATCTCGCTGGAGGCCGGCCGTTTCGGCAATGTCGGCCTGTTCGGCCCCAACGGCCATGGCAAGACGACGCTGCTGCGCGCAGTCTCCGGGCTGCTGCAGCCGAAGAGCGGCCGCATCCTGTTCGACGGGCAAGACATTGCCGGCCGCAGCGCACGCGCCATCGTCGGCGCCGGCCTGATCCATGTGCCGCAAGGCAACCGGCTGTTTCCCGATCTCTCGATCGCCGACTGCATGGCGCTCGGAGCCTATTCGCCGCGGGCCCGGCCGCATGAGGCGGAGAACCGCGAGAAGGTGATCAAGCTGTTTCCGAAACTGGCGGAACGCTGGCGCCAGCGCGTGCGCACATTGTCGGGCGGCGAGCGCCAGATGGTGTCGATCGGCACCGCGCTGATGAGCCATCCGCGCCTGCTGATCCTCGACGAGCCGACGCTGGGGCTGGCACCCAAGATCAAGGACGAACTCTGCGCCTCCGTCATGGACATTTCGCGCGGCGGCGTGCCGCTGATCGTCGTCGAGCAGGATATCGAATTTCTGCTGGAACTGACGCAGCAACTCTACCTCGTCAACCATGGCGCCGTTGCGACCGAGATCAAGCCGGGCGAAAGCCTCGACCACGGCGAGATCATGTCGATGTATTTTGGCCATTAGGAAAATCCGAAGATGAGCGCATTGGCGGAAATCCTGTTCGGCGGCCTGTTCCAGGGCTCGCTCTACGCCATGATGGCGGTTGGGCTCGCTCTCGTCTGGACGACGATCGGCGTGTTCAATTTCAGCCATGGCGTGTTCATGATGCTGGGCGCCTACATCGCCTGGCAGCTGGTCGAACTCGGCCTGCCGGCGGCGGTCGCCTTTCCCATCGCCGTCGTCGTCATGGCCGGCGTCGGCTGGATCCTGCAGGCGAGCGTCGTGCGGCCGCTGATCGGCCGACCCAACATCGTGCTGGTCGTCGTCATCACCACGCTGGCAGCCGGGTCGCTGATCGAGAACGGCGCGCTGACCATCTGGGGACCGCGCTCGAAGCAGATCCCGGCGCTGATCGCCGGCAACACCACCATCGGCGGCGTCGGCGTCTCCCTGCACCAGATCGCCATCATCGTCATCACGCCGCTGATCCTGACCGCACTTTGGATGTTCCTCAACCGCACGCGGCTCGGGCTGGCGCTGCGCGCCGTGGCGCAAAACGAAGATGCCAGCCACCTTGTCGGGCTGAACGTCACCGCGCTCTATGGGCTGGCCTTCGCCATCGCCGCTTCGCTCGCCGGGCTCGCCGGCATCTTCATGGGCGGCTACCGTTTCATGTCGCCGGTGATGGGCAGCGACCCGCTGCTCAAGGCGCTGATCGTCGTCGTCTTCGGCGGCATATCGAGCATATCGGGCCCGATCTTCGCCGCCTATCTGATCGGCTTCTTCGAGGCAGCCTGCAGCTATTATTTCGGCTTGTACTGGACGCCGGCGCTGCTGTTCGGCGTGCTCATCCTGACCCTGATGGTGCGCCCCGAGGGCATCTTCGCCAGCCGCTCCCGAGGCCTAGCATGACCGACACGACATCGCTGATCGCGCCTGGCCACGCCGAGGCGGCAACCCCGATCGCTCCAGGCCGCACGCCGTGGAAGCAGGAGGCCATCGGCTTCGTGCTCGGCTTCGCGCTGCTGGCGCTGCTGCCGCTGATCTTCGGTGACACCTATGCCCGCCACATCCTGATCATGGCCTTCATCTATGCGATCGTCGCCTCGAACTGGGATCTTAGCCTCGGCTATGGCGGCGTTTTCAATTTCGGCCATCTGGCGCTGTTCGGCATCGGCGTCTATGCCTACAGCCTGCTGACCAAGCTGGCCGAATTCGACCCGTGGATCGCGCTGTTTGCCAGCGGTGTCATCGCCACGCTGGCGGCGATCCTTGTGACCATCCCGATCCTGCGGCTGAAGGGCATCTACATCATCCTGGTCACTTTCGGCTTCGCGCAGCTGGTCATGCAGGTGATCATCAGCCAGTCCGCCATCACCGGCGGCACGCAAGGGCTGGTGCGCATTCCCGGACTTTACGTGTTCGACCACAATATGGTCCGTGACGGCAAGTCAGCCTATTTCTACATCGCGCTGGCGCTGCTGGTGGCGAGCACGCTGTTCCTGCGCGTGTTCGTGCGCTCACGCGCCGGGGCCAGTATCGTCGCCTTGCGCGACAATGAGGAATACGCCGTCAGCCGCGGCGTCTCGATCGTCCGCCAGCGCATGCTGACGCTTGCCGCGAGCGCCTTCTTCACCGGCATCGCCGGCGCCTTCTACGCCGCCTACCAGCGCAATGCCTCGATCGACGTCTTCGGCATGAGCCTGGCGACCATCATCCTGTCGATGGTGCTGCTCGGCGGCACCAGCACCATTTACGGCGCCATCATCGCTTCGTTCGTGCTGACGATCTTCGCCGAATGGATGGCCGATTTCGGTGCGTGGCGGCCGATGATCACGGCGGTGCTGATCATCGGCGTGATGCTGGCCTACCCGAGCGGCCTGGTCGGCATGATCAAGGCTTCATGGGGCGCCGTCGCCGGACGCCTGAAACGCCCGGCCTGACCGTTTCGGAATAGCGGCTCCGCCTCAGCGGATGCCGCACCAGTCGATGACCGAAGCAGCGATCACCTTGGCGGTCTCGACCACCGATTCGACCTCGACATATTCGTCGGAACCGTGAAAACCGTCGCCCGACGGGCCGAAGATGACACCGTCGACGCCGGCGCCGGCATAGTGCGCGGCATCGCACACAGCGACGAAGCCGCGCGCCTGCGGCGCCTTGCCGACCATGGCCTTGCGCTTCATCAGCGAGGTCACCAGCGGATGATCGACCGGGGTGTTCATCGGCGGGAAATACAGCCCGCCGAGCTCCCATTGGATCGCAGGCGGGTTGTCGCGCAGCCACGCATCGGTCTGGGCGAAATGGTGGACGAACGTCTCGAAATCGCGGCGGTAGTCGGCCGAGTTCTCATCGGGCAGGAATTTCATGTCGAGATCGAGCACCGCGACGTCGGGAATGATGGCCGGGTTGGTCATGACGGTCGGCAGGCCGTGTTCGCCAAGGCCGGTGCCGCCATGCATGACGCCGATGTTGATCGTGTTCATACCGAGCGGCAGCAATGGATGCGATTTCGCCCGCGTCCGGTCCAGTTCATACTGGCGCACGGCGGCGATGAAGCGAGCGGCGATCTCGATGGCGTTGACGCCCGGCTCGAGCCGGTCCTTGTCGTGGCGCTGCGGATAAATCTCGTTGTAGCGCAGCGCCGAATGGGCGTTGCGGCCGCGGATCGTCACCCGCGCCCATTCGAGCCCGCCTTCGACGGGCAGGACATCGCCCCAGGTCGGTTCGGCGACCAGCACCGCCTTGGCGAGCTTGCCCTTCTTCACCGCGTCCATGGCGCCGAAGCCGCCGGCTTCCTCGTCGACGACGGAATGGATGGCCAGCCGGCCCTGCAGCGTGATGCCCGCCTTGCGGATCGCATGTGCTGCGGCGACGCAAGCGGCGACGCCGCCCTTCATGTCGACGGCGCCGCGGCCATAAAGGCGGCCATTGGTGATCTCGCCGCCGAACGGATCCACCGACCAGTCCTTCATCGCGCCGACCGGCACGACGTCGATGTGGCCGCACAGGATCAGGCTGCGGTCCTCGTCTCCCGCCCATTCGCCGACCAGATTGGGCCGGCCGGGCAAGGCATCCCATTGCTCGGTCTTGAACCCGTCCTGCCTGAGGATCGGTTCGAGCAGCGCCTGGACATCCGCCTCGCGGTTGATCGCCGGGTTGGGCTCGAATTTGGGGTTGACCGAAGGGATGCGAACCATGTCGCGGGTCAGGCCGATCAACCAGTCGCGATCGGTCTCGATCTCAGCCTGCACGGCATCGATGATGGTCTGGTTGTCGGGCATTGTCGCTTCCTTCTCTGCGTCGCGGCGCTTTGCAATCGCTGCACTGGGCGCAACGACACTATTTCCTTGTGGTTTTGGATTTGGCGGCGTCGTCGGCCGATGACGACAGGGCGGTATCGAGCGTGACCGCATTGGCGCTGCGGATCCTTTCGATGTCCTCGATGCGCTTGCGCACCCCGGCGCCGTGGCTCTCCAGCGCGTGGGCAAACACGGTTTCCATCTGGGCAACGGCCGTCGCCAGCGTGTCGAACGGCGAGTTGGCGTCGATCGCGGCGACCATGGTCAGGTCCGCTATGTCAGATATCGGCGACAGCCAGACATCGGTGAACAGCAGGATGGAGACGCCGCGCTCCTTGGCCTGCTGGGCAAAGCTCACCACGTCCGACTGGTAACGCCGGTAGTCGAACACGACGAGGAGGTCGCGCTTGCCAAGGTCGATCAACAGGTCGAAATCGGCGGGGCTCAACGAACCGATGTCGCGCACGCCGGAGCGGAACTGCAGGAGGTAGCCGGCCAGCATGGAGGCGATATGCCGGCTGAACCGGCCGCCCAGCAGCACGACCTGGCCCTTGCTCTCCAGCAGCATGTTGACGGCCCGCGTGTAGGCCTGCACCGGCACTGCCGTGCGGGTGCGCTCCAGGCTGTCTGAAACCGAATGGAAATAGGTAAGTGCGGTGCCTTCGCTGGAGCCGCCCGGACGCTTGGCCTCCATCATCAAAAGCGGCGAATGCAGCCTGGATTCGACTTCGGTGAGCAGGCGTGCCTGGAAGTCGGCAAAGCCGACATAGCCAAGCTTGGTCATCAGCCGCGTCACGCTCGGGTCGCTGACGCCGGCGCGCCGTGCCAGCCGGGTCGCGGTGCCCAGCCCCGACATCGGATAATCGGCGAGCAGGACCTGGACGATCTTCTCTTCCGCGGAGGTGAACGCCACGGTCGTATTGGCCAGTTCTTCGCGGATCGACATTGTCATCGCCTATCGTCGACGGAAAGACAATTATCTTACAATTTCGCACATGTTTGTCAAATTTGGAACTTTTCTTACAGAACCATCGAGAGTTCGGCATGACTTGCAATCCCATGACAGCCAAGCCAGTCGTGCAACACATCCACGTCGGCTCGAACGAGGGCTTGCGTCTATCTGAAGCTGGCGATGGGCAGGAACTTGACCGCTGAACCGGTGAAGCGTCGGTGATCGGAGGTCTGTCCTCGCGGCTGGAATCCATCGAGATAGATGTGCTCCGGCGCTGTGCGGATGAGATTGGCGGCAATGACGGACGCCGCCGCAGGGCTAGCTCCGCCGGCGATGCCACGACCCGTCTCAATCAGCCGGCCGGACAACGCTGCCGGCACGATGACCGCGGTGGCTTCGGGATCGAGATTTGGCTGGACACGGTCGGCCTTCGGGCTGGTCCTGACGCGATCTTCGGGCTTCGATTGGGCAACCGAGACCCGCTGGCCGGCCAACCCATTGTGGCCGTCATCGGCGTGGTTCAAGGCCAGCAAGGCAGCGACCGCATCGCCGGCTTTGTCTGCTTCAGGCTGGCGCATCGGGCTTGTCAAGCTTTCCGGTCGCCATGTCGGCAACGGGATGTTGAGCGCCACAAGGTCCGGCGCGCCGCTCGCGGGGCCGGCATCCGACTTGCCCGAGGGAATTTCAGCATCGGTTGCCGCTGGATTGGCCAGTTCGGCCCGCGCCGTGGAAGCGTTGGCTGTTGCAAGTTGCGCGATTTGCGGGGTCGGAATGCTGGTCGTTGGCCCGGTGCGCGGGGCGAAGGCTGGCAGCGGCACTGAGCCCGGCGCCATCGCCATGACGATCGCTTCAGGCGTCTTTCCTTCCGGCCCAATCGACGATTCTTCGACCCGATCGACGGAAGCCATCTGGATGTCAGCGCGCTGGGCATCCTGCGGCGGCACGATCGCGATGCCGGCGGGCCTGGGTTCAACGGACTTGGCCGGCTTGCGTGGCGCCGGCACCGCTTCGGCGACATCATCGGTCTCGTCCGCGCCGCGCCCGCCCAAAAGCGTCGCCAGCAGGCCGCGCGGCCTGCGTTGGCCGCCGTCGGCACTTGCCAGGTCGATGTTGGGCGCGCCGGTGCCCTTGCGCGACTTGTAGGCGGCAAACGCCTGCCCATAACCGGGCAGCGGTTTGCCGTCGCTCGGCACATGCAGCGTATTGCCGTTCGGGAATACCCTTGCGAGTTCCTGGCGGCTGATGCCAGGCCAATGCCGCACATTGCCGACATCCATATGTATGAAAGGCGAGCCGGAGGTCGGGTAATAGCCTACGCCGCCGCCCTGCATCTTGAGGCCGATGTCGCGCAGCTTCTTCAGCGGCACATCCGGCAGGAAGAAGTCCATCGCGCGGCCAACCATGTGTTGGCTTTCCCGAGCCACGCCCTTCGAGCGGCTGCGCAGCATGGCGTTCGTCGCTGGCGACCGATAGGCGCTGACCACGTGAATATAGGCTGTCGAGCCGCTGGCGCGATAGGCCTGCCAGACAAGATCGAGCAGGCGCGGATCCATCTTCGTCGGTTCGTTGCGACGCCAGTCGCGCAGCATCAAATTGATCTTCTTCAATCCCGCCGGATCATAGCGCCCATTGCGCTTGAACACGATTTCAGCCTTCTCGCCCGTATGGAGATGTTGAATCTTCAAAGCACGCGTCTCCGCGAACGCGCCGGTAACGAACAGACATAAGAACGCTGCCATGATGGCCGGCAGTGTCCAAAGACGGGAAGCACCGGGGGCGTTTTGCACGTTTTCGCTCACGTTCATGCCTTGCACGTTCTTTTGTTTCGGGCGGTTTTAGGTTCCGCCCAGATCAGGAGCCTTTCGGCCCTCTTCCTGACAAGCATGGACTTGACCGACGCAGACGGGCATCCATGCCACAATACGTCATGTCGATGAACAGCATCTTGGTTAACGAATCGTGTCTTGCCGGGAATGCGCTTCGGCTGGAGTTGCCTGTGGCAGCCATTTTCTGGAGCAATGCACCGCTGATGAGGTCCGCCAGCACGACGGCCGCGCCGTTCCCGTGTAGCCGCCTCGCCCTTGCAAATGCAGAGGACGAATGTGCGGCAACAAGGATGTTGGAAACTGGTGCTGCGAGAGAGGATTGAACTCTCGACCTCTCCCTTACCAAGGGAGTGCTCTACCACTGAGCTACCGCAGCCGCTGATGGCGGGGCTTCTGCCATATCGAACCGGCAAGCGCAAGGCCAAGCGCAACGCTTCTGTGAAAGCCTTTGCCGGATAGCTTTTAATGACATGGGGGCGCCACAATGTTGGCTATCCCTGAATGGCGGGCTGGCTGCTCACGGGCCAGAGCGGGACAATGGATGACAAGGCAATTCCAGTGAAAAAGGATGGTCCACCGAATAACAGCGCAACAATCCGCAAGGATCGGCTGGCAGAGCAATTGCGCGCCAATCTGCAGAAGCGCAAGGCGCAGTCACGCTCGCGGCGCACCGGAGATGCAGATCAACGGCCGGACGGGCTCGCTGCATCGAAGGAAATACAAAAAGATTAACTCAAATCGGCCACTCTTGGCCCGGGGTGGGCGAAATCCCATTTCTTGAACCAGCGTAATTCTTGAACCAGATCGGCCAATGGTCTAGACGGGCCGCTACTCAAACGATTGAACCGGCCCTGTTTGGCCGAGAGGGACTTTCTTCCATGGATCGCATCAGAATTGTCGGGGGCAACCAGCTCTCCGGAAGCATTCCGATCTCGGGCGCGAAAAACGCGGCGTTGCCTTTGATGATCGCCTCGCTTTTGACCGACGACACGCTGACGCTGGAAAACGTGCCGCATCTGGCCGATGTCGAGCAACTGATCCGCATCCTGGGCAACCACGGCGTCGATTATTCGGTCAATGGCCGCCGCGAGAAGCAGAATGAGGGCTATTCGCGCACCATCAACTTCTCCGCCCGCAACATCGTCGACACCACAGCGCCCTACGAGCTGGTGTCGAAGATGCGCGCCTCGTTCTGGGTGATCGGCCCGCTGCTGGCCCGCATGGGCGAAGCCAAAGTGTCGCTGCCGGGCGGTTGCGCCATCGGTACGCGGCCGGTTGATCTGTTCCTCGAAGGCCTGCAGGCGCTGGGTGCCGACATCGACGTCGACACCGGCTATGTCATCGCCAAGACAAGGAATGGCCGCCTTGTCGGCAACCGCTATATCTTCCCGAAGGTCTCGGTCGGCGCCACCCATGTGCTGATGATGGCCGCGGCGCTCGCCAAGGGCGAGACGGTGCTGGAAAACGCGGCTTGCGAGCCCGAGATCGTCAACCTCGCCGAGTGCCTCAATGCCATGGGTGCGAAGATTTCCGGCGCCGGCACGCCGACAATCACCATCGACGGCGTCGAATCGCTCTCCGGTGCGCGCGTACGCGTCATTCCCGACCGCATCGAGACCGGCACCTATGCCATGGCCGTCGCCATGACCGGCGGCGACGTCGTGCTCGAAGGTGCGCGTCCGGATCTGCTGCAGACCGCACTGGACGTGATCGCCCAGACGGGTGCGGAGATCACGCCGACCAATTCCGGCATTCGTGTGAGGCGCAACGGCGCCGGCATTGCGCCGGTCGACGTGACGACGGCGCCGTTTCCGGCCTTCCCGACCGATTTGCAGGCGCAGTTCATGGGCCTGATGACGATGGCCAAGGGCAAGTCGCGCATCACCGAGACGATCTTCGAGAACCGCTTCATGCATGTGCAGGAACTGGCGCGGCTCGGCGCTCACATCACCCTTTCGGGCCAGACGGCGATCGTCGACGGCGTGCCGAAACTGAAGGGCGCGCCGGTCATGGCGACCGATCTTCGCGCCTCTGTCTCGCTGGTCATCGCCGGCCTGGCGGCGGAAGGCGAGACGACGGTCAACCGCGTCTACCATCTCGACCGCGGCTTCGAGCGGCTGGAAGAAAAGCTATCCAACTGCGGCGCGGTGATCGAGCGGATTTCCGCATAGGCCAATCGCAAGGCCTCGCGGTGCGGTTGCGCGGACGGGAAAGACCGCCTAACAGAAGGTTCAGTTATCAACCTTCAGGTGCGAAATCCGCATGACTGCCCTTAAGCTTATCGCGCTCGACGATCAGGATCTGAGCATCGTTTCGGCCCATGTCCAGGATGCCGTGATGAAGGTCAGCGACCTCGAATTCCTGCCTGCGGCCAAGCGTTTCCTGCTGACCATGAACCGTTTCGTCTGGGAGGCCAAATCCGGCCTGTTTCGCCAGCACAATGAGCGGCGGCAGGCGGTGCTGCATTTCGACCGGGTGCTCGGCGCCAAGACCAACGGCATCGCCCGCGACAAGCCCAATGAGGTCCTGTCGCTGCTGGCGATCAGCTTCATCGAGATCAGCAAGCCGGCGGGCATCGTCGAGCTGATCTTTGCCGGCGGCGGCACGATCATGCTCGACGTCGAATGCATCGAGGCGCGCCTTGCCGATATTGGCGGGGCGTGGGAAGCCACCTCGCGCCCCATCCACAAGGCCTGAGCGTCCGATGGCCATCAAGCTTCGTCAGTCCGACGCCGATTTCGAGCAGCGTTTCGCCGCCTTCCTGTTGACCAAGCGGGAAGTGTCCGCCGACGTTGATGCCGCGGTGCGCGACATCATCGCGCGCGTGCGCGCCGAAGGCGACGCGGCGCTGATCGACTATTCACAGAAATTCGATCGCGCCGATCTGACTGGATTGGGCATCGCCGTCTCGAAGGACGACATCGCTCAAGCTTACAAGGCTGCCGACTCAAAGACGATCGAGGCGCTGGAATTCGCGCGAGACCGTATCCGCTCCCACCATGAGCGGCAGCGGCCGAAGGATGATCGCTATACGGATGCCGCCGGCGTCGAGCTCGGCTGGCGCTGGACGGCGGTCGAGGCGGTCGGGCTCTATGTGCCGGGCGGCACGGCGAGCTATCCAAGCTCGGTGCTGATGAACGCCATACCGGCCAGGGTGGCCGGGGTCGAGCGCATCGTCATGGTCGTGCCGGCGCCCGGCGGCATCATCAATCCGCTGGTGCTGGTGGCGGCCGACATATCAGGCGTGTCGGAAATCTACCGTGTCGGCGGCGCCCAGGCGATCGCAGCCCTCGCCTACGGCACCCGGACTATAAAGCCGGTCGCCAAGATCGTCGGCCCGGGCAATGCCTATGTCGCGGCGGCCAAGCGCCAGGTGTTCGGCACCGTCGGCATCGACATGATCGCCGGGCCGTCGGAAGTGCTCGTCGTGGCCGACGGCAGCAACGATCCGGACTGGATCGCGGCCGACCTGCTGGCCCAGGCCGAGCACGATGCATCGGCGCAATCGATCCTGGTCACCGACGATCCGGCCTTCGGCATCGCTGTCGAACAAGCGGTCGAGCGCCAGTTGCAGAGCCTGCCGCGGGCCGAAACGGCTGCGGCGAGCTGGCGCGATTTTGGCGCCGTGATCCTGGTTCCAACCATTGAATCCGCGCTGCCGCTGGTCGACCGCATCGCCGCCGAACATGTCGAACTGGCCATCGACGATGCCGAGGGTTTCCTGGCGCGGATGCGCAATGCCGGTGCCGTCTTTCTCGGCCGCCACACGCCGGAAGCCATCGGCGACTATGTCGGCGGCTCCAACCATGTGCTGCCGACGGCACGCTCGGCGCGCTTCTCGTCGGGCCTGTCGGTGCTCGATTTCGTCAAGCGCACGTCGATCCTCAAGCTTGGACCGGAGCAGTTGCGTATCTTGGCGCCGGCGGCGATTGCGCTCGCCAAGGCGGAAGGCCTTGAGGCGCATGGACGCTCCGTCGCCATACGGTTGAACATGTAGGCGGCGATGTCTGGCCCCGATCAAACCCGCGCCAGGCTGATCGATGTCGAACTCGATGAATCGATCGGCCGGTCGACACCCGATGTCGAGCATGAACGCGCGGTGGCGATCTTCGACCTGATCGAGGAGAACAGTTTTCAGCCCGTCAATGACAGCGGCGACGGCCCTTACCGGCTGAAACTGTCGCTGGCCGAGCAGCGCCTGGTGTTTGCCGTGGCGCGCGAGGATGGCACCGCCGTCGTCACTCATATCCTGTCGCTGACGCCGCTGAGGCGCATCGTCAAGGATTACTATATGATCTGCGAAAGCTACTACGACGCCATCCGTTCCTCGACGCCGAGCCACATCGAGGCGATCGACATGGGCCGCCGCGGCCTGCACAATGAAGGTTCGCAGACGCTGATGGACCGGCTATCCGGCAAGATCGACATAGACTTCGATACGGCGCGCCGGCTGTTCACGCTGGTCTGCGTGCTGCACTGGCGGGGCTAGCCCTGGCACCCGGCGCCCTACCCCGTTCGATCCTGTTCCTGTGCGGCATGAATGCCGTGCGCTCGCCAATGGCAGAGCAGCTGGCGCGCCGCATGCTGCCCGCGGCCATCTTTGTCGCTTCGGCCGGCGTTCGCGCCGGCGAGCGCGATCCGTTCGTCGATGCGGTGCTTGCCGAGGAAGGCCTGTCGTTGGGCGAGCGTCACCCACGGACCATGGACGATCTCGAGGACGATTATTTCGACCTCATCGTCACGCTGGCGCCGGAAGCGCACCACGCCGCACTTGAACTCACCCGCTCGCTCGCTGTCGAGGTCGAATACTGGCCGACGCCGGACCCGACCGACGCCGCCGGCACGCGCGAACAGATCATGGCGGCCTACCGGGACGTGCGCGAGCGCCTGAAAGCGCGGATCGGGCGTCGATTCACACCTCCGGAGGCCGCCGATTAAGCGTGTTCACAAGCGGACGATTATCATATAGGTTCCGCCGAAATTCCGGCCAGGGCGCTGGAACTACCATCCAAGCAAAGGTATCGAATGCCGAAGGAAGAAGTCCTCGAGTTTCCGGGTGTCGTGACGGAATTGTTGCCGAACGCGATGTTCCGGGTAAAGCTCGAAAACGAACACGAAATCATCGCCCATACGGCCGGCCGCATGCGCAAGAACCGCATCCGCGTGCTGACCGGCGACAAGGTTCTGGTCGAGATGACGCCATACGACCTGACCAAGGGCCGCATCACCTATCGTTTCAAGTAAGCAAAGCCCGACTGGTCCGCGATGAGCATTTTGCAGAAGCTGGTGCTTGCCTCGGGTTCGCCGCGCCGAATCGAGCTCTTGCAGCAGGCCGGCATCGAGCCGGACCGCGTGCTGCCGGCCGATGTCGACGAAACGCCGCTGCGTGCAGAGCATCCGCGCTCGCTGGCCAAGCGGCTGTCGAAGGAAAAGGCCGAGAAGGCGTTCGCGTCGCTGAAAACCGAAGCCGACTACGCGCCGGGCTTCGTGCTGGCCGCGGATACGGTCGTCGCCGTCGGGCGGCGCATCCTGCCCAAGGCAGAAACCCTCGACGACGCCGCCAACTGCCTCGGGCTGTTGTCGGGCCGTTCGCACCGGGTCTATTCCGGCATCTGCCTGATCACCCCGGGCGGCAAGCTGCGTCAGCGGCTGGTCGAGACGCGGGTGCGCTTCAAGCGGCTGCCGCGCGAGGAGATCGACGCCTATGTCGCGTCGGGCGAATGGCGCGGCAAAGCGGGTGGTTACGCCGTCCAGGGCCTCGCTGGTGCCTTCGTCGTCAAGCTGGTCGGTTCCTACACCAATATCGTCGGGCTGCCGCTCTATGAGACCGTGGCGCTGTTGAGCGGCGAAGGCTTCAAGGTGCATGGCGGCTGGCTGGCGGGAACCCGGCTGTGAATTCCGACTCCAAAGTCACGCCCTTACGCCCAAAGCGCCCCTGCCCCGAATGCGGCAAGCCCTCGGCGCGCGACACCTTTCCGTTCTGCTCGACGCGCTGCAAGGACATCGACCTCAACCGCTGGCTGAAGGGCGCCTATGTCATCAAGGCCCGCGATGACGAGGAAGAGACGGACCCCGACGCTCCGAATTAAGGCTGGGCGCCGCCGATCAGGCGGCGGCCTCGTTCTTGCGCTTCAAGCGCGCCCAGGCAGGCAGCCATTCACCATGAGCAGCCAAGAGATCATCGACCAGTGACCAGATCTGGTCGAGATCGAGTTCGGCCGCGGTGTGCGGATCCATCATCGCCGCATGGTAGATGTGTTCGCGGTTCTCGCTCATCAGCGCCCGCACCGTCAGTTCCTGCACGTTGATGTTGGTGCGGATCAGCGCGGTCAATTGCGGCGGCAGGTCACCGATATAGGTCGGCTGGATGCCGGAGGCATCGACCAGGCACGGCACTTCGGCGGCGCAATCCCGGGGCAGCGAGGTGATGCAGCCATTGTTGCGGACGTTGCCGTAGATCACCGAGGGTTCGCCCGTCCACACCGAATTCATGATCGATGAGGCATATTCCCGGGACTGCTCGACCTCGATGCGATCGGCCGAGCGATAGGCCTCAGCCTGTCCCTTCCAGCGCTCGATCTGTTCGATGCAGCGCTTGGGATACTCATCCAGCGGGATGCCGTACTTCTCGATCAGGTCCGGGCGGCCTTCCTTGATGAAATAGGGCGTGTATTCGGCGAAATGTTCCGAGCTCTCGGTGACGAAATAGCCGAGCCTGGTCAGCATCTCGTAGCGCACCTTGTTGGGGCAGCGCGGGTTCCAGCCGGGCTTGGGCGCGCGGCCTTCGCGATAGGCGCGCACGAGATCGGGGTAGAGGTCGCGGTACGAACCGTCCGGCTGGCGATGCTCGAACTTCAAATAGAAGGCCATGTGGTTGATGCCGGCCGAGCGATAGCGGATCTCTTCGTAGGGAAGGTCGAGATCGTGCGCCAGCTCCATTGCCGTACCCTGCACCGAATGGCAGAGACCGACCTGCCTGATGTCAGGGTATTTCTCCGCTATCGCCCAGGTGTTGATCGCCATCGGGTTGACATATTGCAGCATGATCGCCTGCGGGCAGACGGCGAGCATATCTTCGCAGACCTTCCAAAGATGTGGCACGGTTCTCAAACCGCGCATGATGCCGCCGACGCCCAGCGTGTCGGCGATCGTCTGGCGCAGGCCGTATTTCTTCGGCACCTCGAAGTCGGTGACCGTGCAGGGCTCATAGCCGCCGATCTGGAAGGCGACGACGACGAAATCGGCGTCGGCCAGCGCCTTGCGCTGGTCCGAATGGGTCTCGGTCTTCGCCTTGACGCCCAACGTCGCGATCAGCTTGTTGACGACAATGGCGCTCTCTTCCAGCCGTTGCGGATTGATGTCCATCAGCGCGATCGTCGCGCCGGAAAGCGACGGGCGCTGCAGCACGTCGCCGACAATGTTCTTCATGAACACCGTCGAGCCGGCGCCGATGAACGTGATCTTGGGATTTCTTGCCATGCTAACCTCCGGCATATGTTCAGGCCACGTCGAAAGCGGCCCTGACGAGCCGTTGGGTGTAGGCGGTCTTGGGATTGGACAGGACGTCGTCGACAGGCCCCTGCTCGACGATCTTGCCGTTCTGCATGACGATGACGCGGTGGCACAGCGCGCGCACCACCTTGAGGTCGTGCGAGATGAAGAGGTAGCTGAGGCCGCGCTCGTCCTGAAGCCTGCGCAAGAGGTCGATAATCTGCGCCTGGACGGAGAGGTCGAGCGCCGATGTCGGCTCGTCGAGCAGGATGAATTCGGGTTCGAGCGCTATGGCGCGAGCGATGGCGATGCGCTGCCGCTGGCCGCCGGAGAATTCATGCGGAAACCGCGACAGTATATCGCCCGGCATGCCGGCGCTGACCAGCGCGTCGCGCACCCGTTCGACCCGCTCGCGCCGCGTCGCCCCTATGCTGTTGACGATCAGCCCTTCCTCGATGATCTGGCCGATCGTCATGCGCGGGTTGAGCGAGGAGAACGGATCCTGGAAGACGATCTGCATGCGCGAGCGCAGCGGCCGCATCTCGGCACGCGATAGGCCATGGATCGGCTTGCCGTCGAAATGGATCTCGCCGCGCTTGGCGTCGATCAACCGGAGCAAGGCCTGGCCGAAGGTGGTCTTGCCGGAGCCGGATTCGCCGACCAGCCCCAGCGTCTCATGGCGACAGAGTTTCAGGCCGAGATCGTCGACGGCGACCAGCTCTCGCCAGTCCGGTTTCAGGAAGGTGCCGTGCCGCAGCATGAATGAAACGCCCACGCCGCTGGCCTCGAGAATGATGCCGCAGCCCTCCGGCAGCGGCTTCGGCTGCCCGCGCGGCTCGGAAGCCAGCAGCCGTCTCGTATAGGGGTGCTGTGGGTTGGCGAACAGCCGTTCCGTGACGTTGTGCTCGCACATTTCGCCATGCTGCATGACATAAACGTAGTCGGAGAACTGGCGCACCACGGTCAGGTCGTGGGTGATCAGGATCACCGCCATGCGCAGCTCTTTCTGCAGGCTGCGGATCAGGTTCAGGATCTGCGCCTGGACGGTGACATCGAGCGCTGTGGTCGGCTCATCGGCGATCAGCACATCGGGATTGTTGGCCAGCGCCATGGCGATCATCACCCGCTGGCGTTGCCCGCCCGATAGCTGGTGCGGGTATTGCTTGAGCCGCGCGGCGGGATCGGGAATCTGCACATGCTGCAGAAGTTCCAGTGCGCGCGCCCAGGCCTGCTTGCGGCTGACTTTGCGATGCACCCGGATCGCCTCGACGATCTGGCTGCCGACCGTATAGATCGGATTAAGCGAGCTCATCGGCTCCTGGAAGATCATCGAGATGCGGTTGCCGCGCAGCTTGCGCCGGGCGCTCTCGGGAAATTTCAGGATGTTTTGCCCGTCATAACAGACGCTCGACCCGGGCGACACCGTGGCGCGCCGCGACAGCAGGCCCATGACGGTGCGCGCCGTCACCGACTTGCCCGAACCGGATTCGCCAACGATGGCGATCGTCTCGCCGCGATAGAGCTGAAACGAGATGTCCTTGACCGCGTCGACGACGCCATGCTCGACCTTGAAGGCCACGGCGACGTTGCGGGCATCGATGATCGGCTGGCCCTGGCGTCCGTCATGGTCGTGACGGACGGTTGGTGCGAAGGATTCGGCGAGCGCGACGGACATCTCAGGCACCTCAATAAGGGTCGACGGCGTCGCGCAGGCCATCGCCCAGCGCGTTGAAGGCAAAGACGGTGACGAGCACGAAACCGACCGGCGACAGGATCCAGGGATAGGTGCCGATGACGGAATAGGTCGCGGTGTCCTGCAGCATCAGACCCCACGAGATCAGCGGCGGCTTGACGGCGAAGCCGAGGAAACCGAGGAAGGATTCGAGCAGCACCACCGTCGGGATCGCCAGCGTCACGGCGACAATCACATGGCTCATCACATTGGGGAAGATGTGCTGCATGATGATGCGACGGTCGGTGGCGCCGACCGCCATGGCGGCGCGCACATACTCGATCCGCGCCAGCGCCAAAGTCTTGCCGCGCACCTCGCGAGACATCTGCGCCCAACCCAAGGCCGACATGACGATGATGACGAAAGCGAGGAAGACGTTGGTGGGAGCGGTGACCGGGATCAGCGTCGTCAGCGCCAAATAGAGCGGCAGCTGCGGGAAGGCGAGCACCAGTTCGACGAAGCGCTGCATCCAGACATCGAACCTGCCGCCAAAATAGCCGGAGACCATGCCGACGGTGGTGCCGATGACGGTGATGATGAAGACGACCGTCAGCGCGATCATCAACGAGACGCGCGAGCCATGGATGGCGCGCGACAACACGTCACGACCAAACTTGTCGGTGCCCAGGAAATGCACCGGCTGGCCGTCCAGCGAGCCGAACAGATGCCGGTCCGCCGGCAACAGCCCGAAGAGCTTGTAAGGCGCGCCATGCACGAAGAAACCAAGCAGCCTTGGATGATCGTAGTCGGGACCGACGACGGGCTGGAAAGTGACCGGATCGAGGTCCGCCGAATCGGCCAGCGCATAGACCCTCGGCCGCGCGACGAAACCGCCATCTCTGTCATGGAAAACAGGCACCTGCGGAGGCGCGAAGCCGACATCCGTCACCTTCGGGTCCATTGGCGCGATGAACTCGGCGAACACGGCCATCACCAGCAGCAGCACGACGAGCCAGAGCCCGGCCATGCCGGTCCAGGAGCGCTTCAGCCGGCGCCAGACAAGCGCGAGGTAGCTTTCGTTACCGCGCGCCGGTTTGGCTACGATGCGACCTTCGGCCGGCAGCGGTGGAGGGGATGGATCGCGCGCCAGCATCTCAGCGCTCCCCGAACTGGCGCACGCGCGGATCGAGCAGGACGAGCAGCATGTCGGCGATGATGTTGCCGACGATCAGCGTCGCCGACAGCACCATCATGAAGGTGGCGGTGACATAGACATCGCCGACAGCCATGGAGCCGACGATCGCCGGGCCGACAGTCGGCAGCGCGAAGATGATCGCCGTCTCGATTTCGCCGGTCAACATGTAAGGCAGCACCACACCCTGATACATGATGAGCGGGTGCAGTGCGTTAGGCACGGCGTGGCGCATGACGACGGCGGCGCCGGTCAGCCCCTTGGCCCTTGCCGTCTCGACATATTGCGCGTTCAGCGTATCGAGCAGATTGCCGCGCATGACGCGCATATTGTAGGCGAGCCCGCCGAAAGTCGCGATCGCCACCACCGGCCAGACATGCTTGACCAGATCGACGAATTTGGCCCACGACCACGGCGCGCCCCCATATTGCGGCGAGAAGAATGAGCCGATCTCCGACACGTTGAATTGGAAGACCAGGAGATAGACGATGATCAACGCCATCAGGAAGCGCGGCACCGTCATGCCGAGGAAGGAGATGGCCGACAGCGCCGAGTCGATCCAGGTGTATTGCCGGGTCGCCGCCCATATGCCGAATGTTATGCCCAGCACCGAAGCCAGCAGATGGCAGACCAGCGCCAGGAGAAGCGTGCGCGGCAGGCGCTCGCCGACCACGTCGGCGACCGGTTTGTTGTAATAGAGGCTGTAGCCGAAATCGCCTCGGGTGACGATGCCGCCGATCCAGTTGAGATACTGGAGGGGAAGCGGCTTATCGAGACCATGCTCGATGCGGTAGGCCTTTGCCTGCGCGTCGGCCTCGGCGAAGGAGGCTCCACCCTGGTTGATCGCCTGCGAGCGGATGTAGTCGGCATAATCGCCCGGCGGCGCCTGGATGATGGCAAATGTGGCCAGGCTCAAAATGGCGAGGACCGGGATTGCCGACGCTATTCGCGTGAGCAGGAATCGCAGCATGGACGGTTCGTTTCCTCGTCTCGCCGATCGCGCCCTTGGTTGCGTCCGGAGGTTGGTTTGTCCGGCCGCGCCAGCGGCGCGGCCGGAGGTCTCTCAGTCAGGGAGGTAAACCTAATTCATCGGCCCCTTCTCTCCGGGTTTGCCGGGCAGTTCTTGCGGGAACAATTCGTATTTCGCCTGCTTGTCGGCCGCGACAAAGACCCGTTCGCGGATGATCGAATCCTCGGCCCAGTTGAACATGAAGATCGGCGTGCCCTGTGGGATGTTCGAGAAACGCTTGTTGACGATCAGCGCGCCGGGATACTCCGTCAGGCCGACATTGTAGACGTGCTCCGTCGAGATCTTCTGGAATTGTTTCATCAGGCTGGCGCGCTGGTCATTGTCCTGGGTGGAGACGAACTTGTTGACGATGTCGACGAGGTCCTTTTCGAACGGCATCACATCGACCTCGCCGTTCTCCGGCGCACGATGGTCCCAGCTGGTGCGCGGACCGACCGGGGCAAGCTGCACGGTGTTCTGCACCACCGACGTCAGTTCCTGTTCGTTGCGACGGACCAGCCAATCGAAGCGGCCGGAATATTGCGAAGCGTCGCGTTGGGTCCCGTTGAGGCCGTTGAGCACGACCCGAAGCCCGAGCTTTTCCATCTGGGCGACGACGCCTTCGGCAAGGCTCTTGTCGGTCGTGTAGTCGTTGTTGACCAGCATCACGATCTCGACATTCTTGCCGCCGGCGGTGCCGGAAGGGAAATTCACGAAGCCGTCGCCGTCCGTATCCGTGAGGCCGGCCTTGGCGAGTTCGGCCTTGGCGCCCTCGAGGTCGAAGGGGTAGTAGACCGTCGAAGCGCGGTCGTAGAAGCTGGTTCCTGACGACAGGCCGCCGGGATAGATGGCGGTGAACGGTCCCTTGACCAGCGAGTCGCCGAGCGCCTTGCGGTCGAGCGCCATGGTGACGGCCTTGCGGAAATCCTCGTTGCGGTTCAACTCGCGGATCGCCTGGCCGCGTTCGTCCGGATTGCCCCAGCCATTGGCAGAAAAATTAAAGCGCAGATTGTAGCCGATGAGCCGCGGGCCGAAAGCAAGACGGGCCGGCGCGTTCGCCTCTGCCGCACGCTTCAGCGAGGCGACGAAGTTTTCCGGCTGCTCCAAATTGGAAAAATCGGCCGCGCCGGCCACCGCCTGGACATCGCGGTCGGCCCAGGTCGACAGCTTGTAGTGCAGTTCGTTGAGATAGGGCAGTTGATTGCCCTTTTCGTCGACCTTCCAGTAATAGGGATTGCGGCGCATGACGATGATGTCGTCCGGCCGGTATTCGACCGGCACCCAGCCACCCATCACCGGCATGTTCATGAATTCCGGCGGGAAGGCATTTTTGAACTGATCATAGGTATTCTTCGAGTATTTCGGATGCTGCGGCTTCAGGATGTGCGCGGGGCCCGGACAGAAGGTGCCGTAGGCCATGGCGTACAGGTACTGCTTCGGGAAGGCATCCTTGAAGGTCCATTCGACGGTGTAGTCGTCGATCTTCTTCAGCGTCGTGCCGACGCCGAAGGTTTCCGGCGTCGCACCGTTCAGCGGCGAGACGTTAGGATCGACCACCTCGTCGTCCCAGTAGAACATGACGTCGTCGGCATTGAAGGGCACGCCGTCCGACCACTTCGCTCCTTCGATGAGGTGCATGGTCAGCCTGTGGCCATCGCTCGACCAATCCCAGCTCCTGGCCAGGTTCGGCAGCGGCTCGGTGTCCTTGGCCTCGACCTGGAACAGCGGGGCGGTGCGCGTCAGGCATTCGGAGAGGCCGATGTCGATGCCGCCCCAGCCTTGCGTCTGACCGGCGCCGTAGTTCCAGCCTTCCGGCCGCCCGCCGATGACGTGGCGCATCGTATCGCCATAGACGCCGATGCCGTCCTGCATGTTGCCCGTCTTGTAGACCAGCGGATCTTTCGGCAGCCTGTCTTTCACCGGCGGCAGCTTGCCGGTCTTGACGTATTTCTCGGTGACCCAGTCGGGCTCGTGATATTCGGGAAGCGCCTTGAACTCCAGGATCGAGTCTCGCGCGACATAGTTGATCTTGCCCTCGGCGGGAAACGGTGTCGGCGCCGGCGGAACCGTCGGCTCGGAAGCGTAAGCACTGAGTGCCGAGACCGAGACGCTCAGCGTCAGTCCGGCAGCAAGGCCGATATTGCGTAAATTCCTCACGGTCTCTCTCCCTCTTGTTTGTCCGGAGCGTTTGCACCCGCTCCGCCTCTCCTCGAATTCAAACGGCTTCGTGGCAATGAATCCGCCTCCCATGGATCCACCATCACCGCATGAATTTTCAGCCGGCCCGCCTCAGCCGGCTTGCTTCAGCGCGGCTTTTTCGGCGCGCAATTCCTCGATCGAGCGAACGCTGCGCCGTGCGGCGCCCGCCCACTCGCGGGTCTTCACCTGAGATGTCGACAGCCGCTCCCTGGCGGCCGGAACCGCATGGGCATATTGCGGCAGCCAGGCTGCCTGGGCGACGACCATTTCGTCGACCATCTGCCAGACCTCCTCCGGCGTCGAAACCGCGCCGACCAATGGGTCATGCAGCACGGCGAGCTTCAGAAGATCGATCTCGCCTGATATCGCGGCATGCACCGACATGCGCTGGACGTTGATCGAAGCGATGCAGGTGGCGGCGCAGGCTTCCGGCAACGTGATGCCGGCGGCCATGTTGATGCCAAAACGGTCGACGAAGCCCGGCGACTCGATGATGGCGTCCTGCGGCAGGTTGGTAATCACGCCATTGTTCTTGACGTTGAAGTGGCCGCGATAGACCCGGTTGGTCTCCAGCGCCTCCAATATGTGGCTGGCATGCTCGTTGGAGCGCTTCTCCCGGTCGATCGGCTTGGACGCCGCTTCGAGGAACTGCGGATATTCCGTCTCGAACCAGTTGCGGGTTTCGGTGGAGTAACGGAGATAGCCGCCAGTCTCGCCATGGATCCAGTCGGACATATCGATCCAGCGCGTGATCTCGTCGGGACGTTTGCGGTACCAGGGCAGATATTCGGAAAGATGGCCGTTGCTTTCGGTCGAATAGACGCCGAAGCGCTTCAGGACATCGATGCGCAGTTTCTCCTGCCTGGAATAGACGGGATGCGCCTCGAAGGCAGCCACCAGTTCGTCCTTGCCGATGGAGCGGCCGTTCAGGCGCAGGCCGATGAACCAGGTCTGGTGGTTGATGCCGGAACAGACATAGTCGAGCTCCTGCGTGGACTTGGCGCCAAGCACCTCGGCGATCTGCTCGGCGCCGTGCTGGACGCCGTGGCAGAGCCCAACAGTGTCGACCTTGCCGTATTCGATCGCCGCCCAGGTGTTCATCGCCATCGGGTTGGCGTAGTTCAGGAACTTGACGTTCGTCTCGGCGACCTCGCGCATGTCCTTGCAGAAATCCAGGATCACCGGGATGTTGCGCTGGCCATAGAGAATGCCGCCGGCACAGATCGTGTCGCCGACGCATTGGTCGATGCCATATTTCAGGGGAATGCGGATATCGTCGGCATAGGCTTCGAGACCGCCGACCCGCACGCAGCTGATGACGTAGCGAGCGCCTTCGAGAGCCTGGCGGCGGTCGGTCGTCGCCGTCACCCTGGTCGGCAATCTGTTTGCCTCGACGATCTTGTCGAGGATCGCCTTGATCATCTGAAGGTTGTGCTCGCTGACATCGGTCAGCGCGAATTCGATGTCCTCGAATTCGGGCACGCACAGGATGTCGGTGAACAATTTCTTGGTGAAGCCGACGCTGCCCGCGCCGATGATAGCGATTTTGAAACTCATCAGCCGCACCTCATTCCACTTCGAATTGCAGGCAAGGAATGACAATGGGAAGCTGTAGCCACATGCCGACATGTATGCAGGACAAGCCGGAATCGGGCTCGCCAACCTCCCCGTCCGCTCCTCGACTGCGGATCTCTCTCGCTTTTCGACGGGGATTATGCGCTTATTCGCGAGCGCGACCAGAGAAGGATTATGCTTTCGGGGGTAATTTTGTGCTGCAGGATTTGATACAAAACGGACAGTCCATGCGCACGATCTCGCTGCCGCGCGGCCGCCAGCGCCTGCATGCCATGCCGACGAGCACGGGCTATGAAGTGCGCGAGGACGAGATCTACGACTGGGATGGGCGAAAGCGCGGCCAGACGCCGTTCACCGTGCTCCAGCACACGATCAGCGGGACTGGCCGGCTGCGCTACGAGAACCGCAATTACCGCCTGCAGAAGAACGACACATTGCTGGTGCTGGTGCCGCACAACCACCGCTACTGGCTGGCTGAGGACGAGCGCTGGGAGTATTTCTGGATTTCGATGAACGGCGAGGAGGCGTTGCGCATTCACAAGTCGATCCTCAGCGTCTCGGGTCCTGTATTTCGGCTGCAGCCGGCGACGATCGATCATCTTGCCGATTGCAGCCTGCGCCTGATCAAAGGCGCCGCTTCGCCGGGTGCTGCTTCGGCGGTCGCCTACGAGGCTGCGATGGCGCTCTATGACGATGTCTTCGGCTCCCATGCCTTTGCCGAAAAACAGAGCGCCATGCAGCCGGTCATCGATCACATCAACGCAAATCTCGACAAGCCGCTGCCGGTGGCGGACCTTGTCCAGATCAGCGGCCTCAGCCGGGCCCATTTCTCACGCTGTTTTGCTGAAAGCGAAGGCTTGCCGCCTGCCGAGTTCGTGCTGCAGCAGCGTCTGCAACGCGCGGCGAAGCTGCTGACCAAGGCGGATTTTCTGCCGGTGAAGGAGGTCGCCATCCTGTGCGGCTTCGAGGACGCGAACTATTTTTCGAAGGTCTTCCGCCGCTGCTACGGCATCACGCCGAGCCAATTCCGCACCACAGGCATGTACGCCAATTTGCGGACTCCGGCCAGGCGTGGCGTCAGGGCGCCTGATGACGAGACCTGACGCCGCGACCGTTAAGCCGGCAGCCAGCTAGGCAGCGCGCAGACTGCCGCCATCCAGCCATTCGAGATCGGCTTGCGAAAGCGTGATGTCGAGAGCGCGCAGGCTGTCGTCCAACTCATCCAGCGTGCGTGGCCCGATCAGCGGGATGGATGGGAAGGGCTGAGCGAGCACATAGGCCAGCGCAATATGGATCGGGCTCTTGCCCAGTCTCGCGGCAAGTTCGATCGCCCGGTCGCGGCGGCCGAAATTCCGCTCGGAGTACCAGACCCGCACCAGCTCCTCATTGTCTTGCTTGTCCCGACCTGCGCGATCGGTGAAGAAGCCGCGCCCCTGGCTCGACCAGGCGAAATTCGGCATCTGCCTGGATGTCAGCCAGGCCTTCCATGCATCCGTGGAGGACGTGACGCAGCCTGCCCAGATCGGCTCCAGCATTTCAGCCAGCGAGAAATTGTTGGACAGCGCGCCGGGCTTTTGCTTGCCGGTGCGTTCGGCATAGGCAATCGCCTCATCCATGCGTTCCATCGTCCAGTTCGAGCCGCCGAACGGGCCGCGGATGCGGCTTGCCTTCACCTCACGATCCATCGCATCGACGAATTCGCCGACCGGCACATCCGGATTGTCGCGGTGCATGAAGTAGACATCGACATGGTCGGTCTGCAGGCGTTCGAGCGACTGGTCGAGCTGCTTGCCGATCACATCGGGATAGCACAGCGGCGAGTGCGCGCCCTTGGCGATGACCACCGATTGCGCGCGTACGCCACGGTTTTTCAACCACTCGCCAAGCAGCTTCTCGGTATAGCCGCCGCCATAGACATAGCCGGTATCGAAAAGATTGCCGCCGGCCTCGAAAAAGGCATCGAGCAGGATCGAGCCTGAGGAAAAGGTACGGAAATCCTCGAAGCCGAGCGCCACCACCGATGCCGGCTTCGACAGGCCAGGAATGGTGCGCTTGGCGATCGCCGTGCCGCCGGACCGCAAAGGCCGGCCGGAGATGGTATTGATGCGTTGCTGGGCCTTCTCGATCCCGTATTCGAGGCCGGCGGCCGCCCGCCATTTGTCCAGTACACGCAAGGTGCCGAGGCTTTCCGCCCATGCCATGCCGGGCCAGGCGAATTCTTGGCCGCCGGCGCGGATGGCCTCACCGGCTGCGTCGACCTCGAAGGAATAGACATGACGCTTCTCGTTGACGCTGATGGTCTCGCGCGTGCCATCGGATGCGATGACGTCGATCCGGCCGAGACCAACGTCGCGGTTGCCGCCGGCGAACCAGAAGTCCGGCACCTCGATGCGGCCTTTGGTGCCGAGGATGCGCAGAACATTGTCCTGGTTAAGCGAGATGCTGCAGGAGACTTCGGCGACAATGCCACCCGGGAAATGCAGCAGCGCCGAGGCCCATTCGTCGACGCCGGACTGGCCAAGATGGGCAGTACCGACCACCTTGTCAGGCTCGGCGAAGGGTTTTCCGGCCGCGGCGCCGGCAATCAACCGCACCATCGAGACGGGATAGCCGCCGACGTCAAGAATGCCGCCGCCGGCGAGATCGTTGGCGTAGAGCCGGTGCTCCGGCATGAAGCGCGGCATCGCAAAACCAAAGCTCGACTTGATCATTCTGATCTCGCCGATGACGCCCGATCTGATCAGTTCCACCAGCTTCAGCGTCTGCGGATGCAGCCGGTACATGAAGGCTTCGCCGAGAAACGTGCCGGCCTTGCGCGCGGCATGCATCATGGCGTCGGCCTCGAAGGCGGTCAGCGCCAGCGGCTTTTCGCACAGCACATGCTTTCCTGCCTCGGCCGCCTTGATCGCCCATTGCGCATGGCCGGGATGCGGTATCGAAATGTAGACGGCATCGATTTCGGGATCAGCAAGCAGCGCATCGTAGCCATCGACGATGCGGGCGCCGGGGAAACTCTCGGCGAGGCCGGGCTTGGCGGGATTGCGGGCACCGATGGCGACCAGCTTTCCGGTGCGCGAATCGGCCACGCCACCGGCAAAGGACTGGGCGATGCTGCCCGGTCCGAGGATGCCCCAGCGAATGGGCGTGGTTGCGGTCATTGTCATTCTCCTTGAAGGCTGGAAACGGCGGCCGGTCAGCGCAGCCGCAGTCCTTTTTCGTCGAACAGGTAGGATTTGCGGATGGAAACGGTGATCTCTGATGTGTCGGGGACCTTTGTCGCGTCGCGCTGGATCACCACGTCGTCACCATTGGCCGTTCTTGCGTAGAGGAAACTTGTGCCGCCCAGGTGCTCGACCACGTCGATGGCAACCACAAGGTCGGCGTCGCCCTCTCCGGCATTGCCGAAATGTTCGGGCCGCACGCCGACAATGACCTTGCTGCCGATTTTTGGGCTGCCCATTTCGGGTGCAGCGCCGGTCAGCGGTTGCGTGATGCGGGTCTTCTCCTGACCCGCCAGATCGACCACCACGCCACCCGCATCGTGCCCGACAACCCGGCCCTTGATGAAGTTCATCTTCGGCGACCCGACAAAGCCCGCAACGAACTGATTGTCGGGGTTGTCATAGAGATCGAGCGGCCGGCCGATCTGCTCGATATGGCCGGCGCGCATCACGACGATCCTGTCGGCGAGCGTCATCGCCTCGGTCTGGTCGTGCGTGACATAGATCATTGTCGTGCCGAGTTCCTTGTGCAGCCGGGAGATCTCGACGCGCATCTGGACGCGCAATTCGGCGTCGAGGTTGGAGAGCGGCTCGTCGAACAGGAACACCTGCGGTTCGCGCACGATGGCGCGGCCGATGGCGACGCGCTGGCGCTGTCCGCCGGAGAGTTTTTTCGGGCGCCTGTCCATCAATTCGCTGATGCGCAGGATCTCGGCCGCCCGCTTCACCCGCCGTTCGGTGTCGGCCTTTGGATTGCCGGTCATGCGCAAGCCGAAAGAGAGGTTCTGTTCGACGCTCATATGCGGATAGAGCGCGTAGGACTGGAAGACCATGGCGATGCCGCGGTCGGCCGGCTCGACATCGTTGACCACCTTGCCGCCGATGGCGATCTCGCCGCCGCTAATGTCCTCGAGCCCGGCGATCATCCTGAGCAGCGTCGATTTTCCGCAGCCGGAGGGGCCGACGAAGACGACGAACTCGCCGTCCTTGATGTCGATGCTCGCGCCATGGACGACCTCGAAGACGCCGAAGCGCTTGACGACACTGTTAAGCGTGACCGTTGCCATGCTGCCCCTTACTTGACCGCGCCGGCGGCGATGCCGGCGATGAAATGGCGCTGCAGCAGCACGAAGACGACGAGCATCGGCACCGTCAGCATCACCGCACCCGCCATGATGCCGCCCCATGACACCTTGGTGAGGCCGATCAGCGTGCCGAGCGCTACGGGTGCTGTCATCGAACCCGGCTGGCT
Organism: Mesorhizobium sp. M1342; assembly: GCF_040317955.1. Classification (NCBI taxonomy): domain Bacteria; kingdom Pseudomonadati; phylum Pseudomonadota; class Alphaproteobacteria; order Hyphomicrobiales; family Phyllobacteriaceae; genus Mesorhizobium; species Mesorhizobium sp. M1342. The sequence goes on from NZ_JAMYLI010000014.1 coordinate 61,312, forward strand.
GTTGATCAAAAGCGGCCACAGATAATTGTTCCAGGAGGCGAGGAACAGGATGATGGCGAGTGCGGCCAGCATCGGCCGCGCCAAAGGCAGCGCGACGAAGAGGAAGATGCGCCATTCCTTGACGCCCTCGACGCGCGCCGCATCGAAGAGATCGTCCGGCATCATCGAAAAACTCTGCCGCATGAACAGCACGCCGAGCGAATTGAACAGCGGCGGGACGATCAGCGCCACCCAGGTGTTGGCGAGCTTGAAGTCGCGCGCCACCATGATGAATTGCGGGATCAGCACGACCGCATAGGGCAGCGTTATGGTGCCGAGGATGATGGCGACAACCACGCCCTTGCCGAAGAACTGGTAGCGGGCCAGCGCCCAGCCGGCCATCGACGTCAGCAGCACCGACAGGAATGTGTAGGTCACCGCCACCGAGACCGAAATGCCTATGGCGCCGACGAAGTTCGTGTCACGCTGCAGATTGTTGAAATTGTCGATGAAATTGCCGTGCGGCAAAAGCTCGATGCCGGGGCTGAAGATGCCGTTGTCCGGCATGGTCGAGAACACGACCATCATCCACAGCGGAAACAGCCAGATCAGCGCCAGCGGCGTCAGGAACAGATGCAGAGCGATGCTGCGTCCCAATCTGGCTGCGGAGCGCGAACTCATTTCGGTTCCCTCGTCAGCCACAGCTGCGCCAGCGTGATGGCGATCGCCAGCCCGGCCATGGTGTAGGCGACGGCCGAGGCGTAGCCGAAATTGAGCGACCGAAAGCCCTGGCGGTAAAGCAGCAGGCCAAGCGTCTCGGTGCCGCCGCCCGGCCCGCCGCGCTCGGTGATCAGGAAGGGCTCGGTGAACAGCTGCATGGTGCCGATGATCGACAGCACGAGGCAGAACACGATGACCGGCTTGAGCAACGGCAGGGTGATGTAGAAGAACTGCTTGAGCTTGCTGACGCGGTCGAGCGTCGCCGCCTCGTAGACATCTTCGGGAATGGACTGCATGCCGGCGAGCAGGATGATGGCGTTGTAACCGGCCCAGCGCCAGGTCACCGCGATCATGATCAGCGCCATCGCCGGAGTGACGTTGGAAAACCAGTCGACCTTGGGCAGGCCGATGCTGTTCAGGAGCTTGTTGATGATGCCGAAATCGAGGTTGAACATCAGCCGGAACACCGCCGAATAGGCAACTTCGCCGACCACCACGGGGGCGAAGAAGGCAAAGCGGTAGAGGCCGCGCGCCTTCAAGAGCGGCGAGTTCAAAAGCACCGCCATGACGAGCGCCAGCGAGATCATCACCGGCACCTGGATGACCAGGATGAGCAGCGTGTTCTTCAGGGCGTTGAAGAAGGCCGGATCGCCGATCAACCGGCCCCAGTTGAAGCCGGGCGCGAACCGCCACGGCACGGTACGCGTCGCCTGGAAGGAAATCATGAAGGAGCTGATGATCGGCCATACCCAGAAGATCGCGAAGATCAGCAGATAGGGCGTGAGGAAGCGATAGGCCGTGGCGTTGCGATTGCGCATCTTCCTCCTCCTTCATTTCGTTGCCGCTTCGGCCATGGCCCGCAGCAGCGGAGCCGGTTTGCCAGCAAATACAGGTCCCGTGGGAGAACCCCACAGGCCGCGACCAGGTCCGGGCGGCGCAAACGCCTGTCCCGGACCCGGCTTGGGAGGTTATGACTTGACGGGCAGTCCGGTTGCCGCCGCGATCTGGCTTGCGGCATCGTCGAGTGCCGTCTTGGCGTCGGGGTAGCCGCCGGCCAGATACTTGGTCTGCACGGCGCGGACGATGATTTCGGCGTCGCTCTGGAACTGCGTGCCGCGGCTCGGAACAACCTTCGGCAAGGTGCCGAGAATGTCCTTCCACACCGCCTGGCCGCCCCAATAAGGCAGGCCTTGCGCGACATAGGGATCGTCAAGCGCCGAGATCAGGGACGGCACCAGGCCGAACTCCTTCAGCATCGTGATCTGGCCTTCATTGGTTCCGAGCGTGTATTTCAGATAGGCGTAGGCGGCCTCCTTGTTCTTCGACGCCGAGGTGATAGCCAGTGAGGAACCGCCGAGATTGGCGGCGCGCGGCCCGTCGGCGGTGAGGCTCGGCATCAGATAGACGCCCCATTTGCCGTTTTCACCGGCAGATTCGGTGCGAATGGTGCCCTCATACCAGCCGCCATAGATCTGGGTGGCGACGGTGCCGGCGGTGTTGTTGGTGATCTTGGTGCCCCAGTCGGCCGACGAGATGATGCCGGCGTCCTTCATCTCCTTGACCTTGGTCATGGCATCGACGCATTTGGGCTGGTTGACCGTGATCGATTGTCCGTCCTCGGAGAAATAGGCGCAGCCCTGTTCGTTGGAGATCATGCGGAAGAATTCCGAGTCACCGTTGAAATCGGCATTGGTCATCGAGACGCCTGGGTTGGCGGCCTGGATTTTCTTGCCGGCGGCGATGAAATCATCCCAGGTCTTGATCGAAGTCGGATCGACGCCGGCCTTTTCGTAGAAGTCGCGGCGATAAAAGGCGGCCACCGGGCCGGAATCCCACGGCATTGCGTAGGCCTTGTCGCCCACTTCCAGCTCGGTGCGCTTGAAATCGGGGAACTTTTTCTGGTCGTCGGCTGTGTAGCCCAGCGTATGCAGGTCGACGAAGCAGTCGGGGAACTGGCTCCAGTAATTCTCGGCCTCACCGTTCTCGACGGTGACGATGTCGGGCAGGCCTACGCCGCCGGCGGCGCAGCCGGCGATCGACTTGTCGTAGGTTGGCTGGTTGCCGAGATCCTGGACCGTGACCTTGACGTCGGGAAATTGCTTGTTAAAGCCGGCAATGGTCGCCTTCAGCGATGAAGCCGCGACATTCCAGCTCCAGATGGTGATTTCGCCGGATTGCGCGAAGGCCGGGGCTGAGCCCAGGGCAAGCGCGAGCGCGGCGCAGGTCATTGTGATGCGCATTGAAATCCTCCCATTCATTTGCTCTCTCACTGTGAGCGTGGCTAGACTATGCAGTGGGCAAGGCCTGTCGCCGTCAAAGGGAATATGAAATTGGCGGAAAGTAAGATGCCTGAACGGCCGTTCTACCAGCCTGGGGCCAGCAGCGTGGAAGGCCTGCCGCTGCTCCTGCAGATGTTTCAACACCAATCCGCTGGTGATGCTCAAGCCGCACTGGCACGCCCAGGTCGAGGTTAATTTCATCGTGCGCGGCAGCGTGCATTACCTCATGAACGACCACGAGATTTCGCTTTCGGCCGGCGAGATGTGCCTGTTCTGGGGTGGCCTGCCGCACCAGATGGACGATTTGTCCGACGACGCCATCTATGCCGGGGCGCATCTGCCACTGGTGCACTTCTTCCGGCTGCACCTGCCCACCGATATAAGGCACCGGCTGATGACCGGCGCGACACTGGTGACATCAGCCACCGACCAGTCCGACAACCATAATTTCGAGCGCTGGAACCGCTACGCCCGGTCCGGCGACCAGGCCAAGGCCGAACATGCCGTCAACGAATTGCTGCTGCGGCTGGAGCGGGTGCGGTTCGAGCCCTACCGGCTGGTATCCGCAACTCCGACCGACCAGGAAACAGGCAGCCCCTTCGACCAGCAATCGTCGCGCAATGTCGGACGCATGTGCGATTTCATCGCCGAAAACTTCCTCTACGACATCGATTGCGTGAACATCGCGGCGGCCGCCGACATCCATCCCAAATATGCCATGAGCCTGTTCAAGAAATCCACCGGCATGACGCTCAACGAGTATGTGAATCTGTTGCGGCTGAGCTATGCGCAGGCGCTTTTGATGCATCAGGACGCCAATGTGCTGCGCGTCGCCATGGATTCAGGCTTCGGCTCGCTCAGCGCCTTCAACAAGTCGTTCCGCAAGCTCGCCGGCATGTCGCCCTCCGATTTTCGCCGCGGCGTGACCGGCGTCAGATAGGCGGCGGCGACCAGTGGCGCGTCTGAGCCGCAAATGCATTGGTGCGCCTCGATCGCCGGCTAAAGGCAGTGCCACGGCATGTCAGCCGGCAATAGCGGCACGGACAGGGATGGCGAAGGCCGCATCGTGCCATGCCGTGCCCGATTCCGGCCTGCAAGCGGCATGGAAACCGGGGCACCGCACGGCATCGCTTTTCCTGCCCGAAATCGCCCACTAGGCGCTGGACAGGCCGAATTCCCGTGCTATAACCCACGCGCTTTCAAGGGGCGCCCACGGCGCCTCGATGAAATCCGGTCAACGCGTTTTCGTTTGCCGGAACAGGCCCAGATAGCTCAGTTGGTAGAGCAGCGGACTGAAAATCCGCGTGTCGGTGGTTCGAATCCGCCTCTGGGCACCATCCCCTCTTCTCCCGACACTCCCTTTCGCCGAACCTTCTACGCTGCAATTTCTGCAAGCGACTGGAATTGTTGATCTTTTGCGGTCGCCTTGCGCAATTTAGCGGGACAGGGAGCGCTTCGGGCGCATTTGGTCCAACGAGGCGGGGGGATGGTATTTCCGTTGGTATTCGACATCCTGATGGTATCTAAACAGCCAAGGGAGACCTGACGAATGCCCCTCTCCGACGTGAAATGTCGAAACGCCCGCCCTGCTTCCAAACTCGTGAAATTATCTGACGGAGGCGGGCTGCAGCTATGGGTACAGCCCACGGGCTCTCGCCTCTGGCGGGTCGCCTACCGCTTTGAGGGCAAGCAGAAACTGCTCGCGCTGGGCAGCTATCCCCTTATCTCTCTCGCCGAGGCACGGGAGGCGCGCGATGATGCTAAAAGGCTCCTGCTAGCTGGCGTCGACCCTGGAAAGGAACGCAGCTTGCGGAAGGCCGATTCGGCTAAGGACTCCTTTCGCTCAATCGCGGACGAATATGTCGACAAGCTAAAGAAGGAGGGACGTGCCGACCGGACGATCAGCAAGGTCAAATGGCTGCTCGACTTTGCCTATCCGATTATCGGCGATAAGTGCATTCGGGAGATCGATACGGCCACCATCCTTGCCGCCCTCCGTCGCGTTGAGGTTCGCGGTCGATACGAGTCGGCCAGGCGACTGCGCTCCACCATCGGCAGCGTGTTTCGATACGCAATCGCCACCGCACGCGCCGAGACAGATCCGACCTTCGCCCTCAGAGGCGCACTCATCAGTCCGACGGTAACGCCTCGCGCCGCGATTACCGATCAGAAGGCCTTGGGCGGTTTGCTGAGGGCGATCCATGCATTTGACGGACAGCCTACAACCCGAGCCGGTCTGAAGTTGATGGCTCTGATGTTTCCCCGCCCCGGCGAGCTTCGCTCCGCTGAATGGGAAGAGTTCGATTTTGAAAGCTCGGTATGGACCATCCCTGAAGCACGCATGAAAATGCGACGTCCGCACCGCACACCCCTGTCAAAGCAGGCGATCAGCGTCCTGACTTCACTGAGAGAAATCTCTGGTGATGGATCGCTGCTGTTTCCTAGTGTTCGATCGGCTTCGCGTCCGATTTCCGACAATACCCTTAACGCCGCACTGCGTCGTATGGGTTACAGCAAGGAAGAAGCTACCGCGCATGGTTTTCGAGCAACGGCATCAACTCTGCTGAACGAATGCGGCAAGTGGCATCCGGACGCGATAGAGCGGCAGCTGGCCCACATCGAGAACAACGACGTTCGGCGCGCCTACGCCCGGGCAGAGCACTGGGACGAGCGCGTCGAGATGATGCAGTGGTGGGCCGATTATCTGGATGAACTCAAGAGCAAAAACCTGCGGGTGATCTCAATCGAGGGACGCCGCAAGCCTGCTGTCCACACACCAACGCGACCATCCACTTTGAACCCAACAGCCGCCGTTCATCAAACGCCGATACAAACCTCCAACCGGCGGAAATCATACTGACCGTCGAAAAACGCCACAACTCGACGCCAAATCGTAGGCCCGCATTGTCAGATTTTCCGGAGAGAAAGTTGACAGCGTTCGGCGGGAAGCTGCCGTTCTGCAGCCGACCCCATTTCCGTCATTCAAGCTGCCGATGGCCGGTTCCGAAACCGGCCATCTACCCGGCCCGGGGCCGCGCGCTATTAGAGCGAGAATCCCGTGGGCAGTGTGCGGTCCGTCCATTTCGCCGGCATAGTCCGTGGATCCGCTATCCCCGCCCGACTTTAACCTCCACAACCTTCCTCTCCATAGATCCGGGACAAGCCCTTGATGCGCGTCGCGATCGCGTCGACGAGGCGACAAACGATCTCATGGATGATCCCCTCCTGGCGAAGCTCTTGGGCGCACTCCGATGCCATATCGGGCATCACCGCGAGCTGATGGCGGATGGTCCGCACCGTGTACTCGCCGCCAACCTTTGCTGAGGACGCACAGCGCCCCCAGTGGCGCGGCATGATCTCCTCGATGGGATAGACTCTGTCGATCTTCATCGCCAGTTTAAGGTCGCGCATCTCAGATTGGATCTCTCCCCCGAGGTGCGGCAGAATGGAGGAGATGTCGTAGAGCGGAGCTAGGCGGGCCTCGCCCTGGGCACCGAGCAGTATCGAGTAGTTCTTTGCATGCGCGTCCGTGCCGACGATGATCCAGTTGAAGACGTTCGCGGCCATGAAGATCTGACGGTCTTGGACGGGGTCGAGGGAGGCCGACAGCACCCTTCTGGAGATCGTCGTGATACCTGGCCCACCCTGGTTCTCGTACTTGAGCGTCGGCATCACCGACAGGGCCTGGCACATGTCCTCCTGATGGATGCGGATGGTCTTGCCCTCGATGTTGCGGCGGTCGTAGCGCTCGATAACGATCGCCTTTTCGCCTGCGAAGTCGAGAACCTGGCTATGTGCAGCGTCCATGCCGAGCTTGGATGCAAGCTGCAGGCAGAAATGCTCGTTCTCGGTATGCCCGTGCAAGTGCGGCAAAGGCGGCTTGAAGATGTGTGTCGTGGGTGTGTCGCCTAGAGGGATCCCCCAGCGATTGCTGCCCTTGTCGAAATGGAACGCCGTCTTTGCCTGCGCACCAGCGAGACTGAACTGACCAGGATCGCCAATTCGCCGGGTCGCTGCACCATCCTTGCGCAGGTCGCGCAGGCGGTCGCCGATCTGCGCCTCGGTGAGCAACTCCACGTTCTCGCCGCGGGAAACCTGGTCGCCACGAGGAAGGAACTGGACGGCGCCGGCGCAGTCGCGGCCGACATTCTTGAGCAGGGCAAACGGGTTTCGCGCGGAGACCTGGAACCTCTGCGCCCATCTGGCGAGGGTCTGCTCATTATCCGGCAGCAGACCCCAGAGGAATGCCTCGACGACCTTGCCCTCGTATGTCCTGGTGATCGTCGGCATGGACAGGGAGAGCGGGATCGCCACCCGGCCCTCCATCCATGCCTCGTGATAGGAGAACGAAAGCTTGCCGCCCTGCAGGTGGTGGAGCCACCCAACCAGTCTGCCAGCGATATAGACGTCGAGGGTGTCGATGGGGTTCACCATGATCATCGTCACCTAGAGCTTGTAGGGAATCTCGTCGTCGTCATCGTCGACATGCCGTTCATCGGCATTATGATGATGATCAGCAGCCGACGTCGGCGCCGGCGGGATCTGAAAGTCCAGCTCCACACCAAGCGTGGTCAGCGCCAGCAGCACGTTGCCGATCTCGGCGCTGGGCTTGCCGTTCTCGATCCACGACACCCACGTCTGCGTGGTGTTGATCATCTTGGCCAAGGCAGCCTGGGACAGGCCGCGCCGGGTGCGGGCCTCCTTGATCAGGATACCAATGTCGCGAGCTGTTCTGATCTTCATGGCCTATATGATTTTTCTGCCTGAGCTAGCCCGATATAGGACCCTATATGACGGGTGTCAATATACGCTGGTATATCAATTTACCGCTATATATAGGTTGCCATATCGGCAGTCCCCATATACGAGCCGATATAAACTGCGCCATGCAAACATTTTCGGCATGTGCGATCAAACCTTTCGACACGGTACCATCGAGAATGACCGCGCGCTGGTCGAGAACTGGAACGACGTTGTTGGGCCGGGAGCGGACCGTCCCCATTTGGAGGAGATCGCAACAAGCTGTCGTTAGGCGGCAGCTGACTCTGATCAGAGGCGAGCGCTTTCACTACCAATCTCGAGCAGGTCTTCACAATCATGTAGCCAAGCTGACAATGTCGCGACAGAAACTTCAACATCTGCAGCTGTCCTGAGGGCGCACTCCCAGACGATGGCGACCCGCCACTCCATTTCCCGGAGCACGGTGACCGCTGCAGCATCACGACGCACATTTTTGGCAAATTTCTCCTGCCAGAATTCGGGACGTGTCGCGGGCATGGTCGCATAACGGCATCCGGGGTGGCGATGCCAGAAGCAGCCATGAACAAAGATGGCGGCGCGAAAGCGAGGCAGGACGACGTCTGGATTGCCCGGCAATTCCTTCGCGTGGATTCGGAATCGCAGCCCTCGTGCATGCAGCGCGGCACGCAGGCGACGCTCCGGCCGCGTGTTCCTGCCGCCGATTCCCGCCATCATGCGCGACCTTGTATCGTTGTCGACGATATCGATCATTTGACGCCTGGATTTATTGAGGCCGCCTACCGGGCTTGGGACAACTTCACAAAGCAGCCCTAAACCATTACCTCAAGGGCTGCAGAATGGGCCTGCACCGGTCCCCAACTGGAGCCGGTGGCCATTGCGGAGTGCCCTGCCTGCCTGCTGACCCCTGTTTCGCACTAGCGCCGGCATTGATCAAGCAAATGCGTGGCCTTCTCACGTAGGACGCTCGATCGCCGCCGTCAGTCTTGTCGATCGGCCTTCAACCTGAGCCATTCCGCCTCGATGACGCCCACTCGCGCGAACGATGTGCCGATGTCCTGAGCGATACGCTGGGCATGAGCCGGTTTGAGCTGCGCGATCCACTGCGGGTCCCTACTCTTTCCGGTAAAAGCGAAATCCTTGCCGCCACCGGCGGTCACCATGCGCTGGTCACCGGCCTGAAAATCATCAAGCCATAGCTGATCACGTGGCTTCCCCAGGCTGAACAGTTCGACGAAGCCCTCTTTTGCCGGCAATTCGACCACGATGCCCTTGCCCTGACCTTTGCCGACACTAGGTCGAAGGTCCCAGAACGGGAACTGGTACCAAGCGCCGGGCTTCAGCCGGACACAGTCACAGAGTGGCATCAGACATATCGCATACCGTATCTCATCGGGCTTGCCTTCCACCGGCTTGGCGTACCGCACGATAGTCCCGAAATCGAGGTATCGATCCTTACCGTATTGGGTCCGAGAGGCGTAGAGGGCGGCCAATCGTTGCGCCGCGAAGGCTTTCCCAGGGTCGAGCTCGTCGTGGAGATCCTTCAGCTGCTTCGGGTTCAGCTCAATTTCCTTGCGAACGTCAACCGGCCCCTCCTTCAGAAGCTTAATAGGGTACTCACCCGGCTTGGTCGCCGCCTTGGCCTTGGTCACCCAGGCAGTTCTGATCGTCATGGCGTCGATCGCGTCCTCGGCAATCTTGGTAGCATCGGTCAGACTGATGCTGGTGTCGATCATGACAGCGAGCGCTTCCTCGGCCAGGAGCTCTGGAATCTGCTCGAAGGCATCGTCACCGGGATAGATGAGGCCACGGTGGGTGAGGAATGCGCCGTCCATATCCTTGCGGAACTTGTCCAGGATCTTCTTGGTATTGGTCCGGACGCTCGCCAGCCCGTGCAGGGCCATGGAGGGTAGGATACCCTCGTGCATACGCGCGAATTCGGTGATAATGCGGTCTGCTAGGTCGACTTCCTTCACCTCGGCCTTATTCTGATCAGCCGGGCGTCCGGTGGTCGACGGTTTGCCGAGAACGATGATGCGCGACGACCCGGCATTCAGGTCGAAAGGACCGTCAGTCTTGATGTCGAGCCCTTGCTGTTTGAGTGTGTCATACAGCTGAGAGGCGACATGTTGAAGGTTGGGGGTGGAGGTGTAGACGGCGCATAGTCTCACGTGATGCGGCACCGTAGTCTGAGCCGCCGTCATGAGGTGGCCAAGCAATTCGATGACCTTCTTGCCGGGCTCGCCGTGAAAATCCCAATCTAGGATCACAGCATCGGCGCGCTCGCATAGCTTAAAAATCTCCGATTCCGGGTCGGTATCGAAATTCCTCGACGGCTCGTAAAGGGCGCAGACCATACGCTGCCTGGCAAAGCTCTCCACCAACTGCTTCGGATGGTACAGGCCGCCCGCCGGATCGACTGTCTTGACCGCCTTCTCGTCATCCGCTGGCCGTGCCGCATGATCCGCCGGTTCGGAAGGCTGCATCACCTTGGCGTAAACCTGCATACGCCGGGGGCCGATATCGCCGACTTTGACGTCTTCTGTCGCCTCGCGCACGGGCACATATATCTCGTCATCAACGAACACCACGCTTTGCAAGTATTTGCGCGCGGCGGTCAGAGCGAATTCCTGTGCTGACGTCACTTACGGGCCTCGATGTTCTTAATGCTGATGGCGAAGGTGATGGCGTAGTCCGCCCGCGGCGGTTCGCTCAGAGCCAGGGACAACCCTTCGGCTTCGAGGGCTTTGGCGGAGATGAACAGGCCGAGACCCCGACCGCCGGTCTTGCGACTGAAACCCCGCTCGAAGATGCGCTGGCCGTCAACCGGCTCGATCGCTGGCCCGTTGTTCGAAATATAAATCCCATTCGCATCCGCATGGAGCTCGATCCGTCTGTCCGAGGATACCGAGTTCAACCAGTGGAGGGCGTTGTCGACTATGTTGATGACCGCCGGATACAGCGTCGAAGGGTAGCACTCGACAACGGCATCGACGAACGCGTCCGTGGGGATCAATTCTACCTTGTGGCGTTCGAGCCGGTTGGCGAATAGGTCGTTGCAGTAGTTCAGAATTTCGCGCCCGTCGATCCTTACCGCCGCTCGTTGCAAGCGGCGTTGCAACGGAGTGAACAAATTCAGATGTCCGTCGAGGTGCTCGAAATTGGATCTGATCGACTCGTAAAGCGGCCGCAAGCCGTCGCTTCGGCGTGAAATCTGGCCCAGTTCCTGAATGCTTCTCCGGACGCGTTTAATCGAGGCGGCGAATTCGTGGTTGATGATGGCGACGGCCAGGCCTAGCTGAACCATCTCGAAATCCTCGTCGGCCTGCTCTTCGAGCGCCAACATCCGCTCTTCCATTGCCTGCATGACCTGCGCCGGTTCCTCACCGTCGGAGGCCCGCAGGTTTTCGGCCAAGGAAGCCAGCATATCGCGCGCAGCCATCAATGCATCGCGATGGCGCCCTTCAATTTCCGTCAGTTGGTCTTCCCAACGGCGTCTCATTTCGTCGATGCGCTCGGGGTCCATACCCGCGAGATCAGTTCGATTGAGGTCCGCCTCGATGGCACGAACGGTTTCATCGAGGGCCAGGCGGGCTCGCTCGGTAATCGTCAAAACGGTCTGTCGTGTATCGGCCGCTGTGGCGTTGGCCTGACGGCTCGCTTCGGCCAGGTCTTTCTTGCGTTCGTTGGCGAGCGACTTGATTCGCTCCTCGAGCCGCTTGCGCTGGTCGACATAGACCCGTGCCTGTTCGGCTACCGCGCCGAGCGTTCTGGCGACCTGCTGCTCGAACGGAGCGAACACTTCGGCCTCAAGGCGTTGCCTCTCAAGGGCATAGCCATCCCAATCACGCTGCAGTTCCTTACCTAGAGCCACGCCGGCGGGTCGTTTCTTGGTGTATTTCTGCCTCAGCTCGGAGATCGACTTGATAGCTTCCTGCTCTGCGCGGATAAGCGCAGTTGCGGCTTTATCCTGATCGGGAAGTTTGGCAGCTGCGTCCATGCGCGATTGGGTCAGGTGCATTAGGTTCGCGACTTCCGACGTCGGCAGGCCTGAACGAAGGTCCTCCGAAAAGGCGTCCAGGGAGTTGGCGAAGTTCCGCCTCTTCGTTGCCGACCGTTTCTGCTGGCGCTCAAGGGCGGCGGAACGCTTACGGATTTCGCCTTGGGCCGTTTCGAATGCTTCGGCATTGGCACCCGATTTTCTGAAGAACTCGGCGGCCAAGTAGATCAGTAGGTTGATCAGGATGTCACGGATCTGCCGGTAGGCTTCATTCTGCTGGAACCCCTCACGTCCGGCCTTTTCTTGCAGTTCGTAGTTATCGGCGCGGGTCAGCTGAACCGCACCGAACATGCGCCTTGCCGAAAAGAAATAGTAGCCCGCGCCCTTGTTCCGGCGCTTCTCCGTATCGATCCAGTCGAACGAATAGTCGCCGTAAGGCAGAATTCTCACGCCGTCCCGATAGACGTAGAGACCGCCCATATGGTCCAGCTTGTCGTTGAGCGGATGATAAATCTCGGGTGGAAGCAAGGATTCCGTCGGTCGTCCCATGAGGTAGCCGAAATTGATTGCGAAGGGGCCGCACTTCGTCATCCGCCCGTTGGCGGCGCCCCATGGAATGACAAGATCATAATCCTTGTCGTAGACCCGCAGCATTCCCTTAAACTGGCCGAACGCATCGACCCTGCCGTCCAATAGGTGATCGGACAGTTCGAGAAGCTCGTGCCGAGAGAAAAAAGTTTTGGGGTCGAGAAGTTCTTCGCCTGCCGTGTCGCCTCCGCGCCAGCGCCGGAATGAAGTGGTCAGGCGAGGCGAGCTGTCTTCCGCGAACACCGCGTCGGAGAATCCGAGGAGTTGCTTGCGGAACCCGTAATCGTCCTCACGCTCTTCGTTGGCTAGATCCAGCTTGATGACGGGATTGCTCGGGGCAATCAGAAAATGTGTGCCGAGCCCGCCCGCATCCAATGTGAGATGGTCGTCCTCAGTCTCTTTTAGATAACTGTACACGCTGCCGAGATCTGGTTGGAAGCCCTCGATATCTGAGATGATCCGATCGACATCCGCATCTGGATGGTCAGCATGAATTCTACGCGCGCAGTCAATGAGTTGCCTGCGCATGCATTCGAGCACGTCTACACTCGGCAAGCCGCCGCCGACAACCGTTTCGACGGGCACCTCGATCTCCTCGAGGTTGAGGCCGGGAATCTCAAATAATCCCCAGTGCAAGAGGCCCGCAACCAGGTCATGCGTACCATCGGCACGTACGGCCCGGGTGAGGACGAGGGTCTGTTCGCCGAGCAAGGCGATGGCCAGTCGCCCGATGCCTTTCTCGCCGGTGATCGGTCTGGGCCACGCATCCGTTGGCCGATAGGGTGGGGTGCTCGCGATCGCCTTGCTCTCCGTCCCGAGGACCAACCACTTGTTGACGAAATCGGCCTCTGTCATTCCGATGCCGTTGTCGCGCACGATCAGGAAGCCTTCACCGTTCGCGCCGAAATCCTCGAAGAAATCGACGGCGATCCGTTCGGCGTAGGCGTCATGGGCATTCTTGAACAGTTCGACCAAAGCGTTTTGTACGCCGGCAATCTGTTGCCTGCCTAACATGTCGACCGCACGTGCGCGCGTCTGGATCCTAGCCATTGCGGACCGAAATCAGGTGCTCGCAGTTGCGGCGACAGCATGGCGTGGCGGTCCTTGCCCCCTTGCCCTGCTCGACGCGGATCAGCATGCGCGTCGAGTCGATATCGGTCACCTTGAGCGCCACGATCTCCGAGACCCGCAACCCGGCGCCGTAGGCGGTGCCGAGGGCGGCCTTGTACTTCGGACCCGGTGCGGCTTCGAGCAGCCGCGCCACCTCCTCGACGCTCAGCACCAGCGGCAGCTTGCGCGGCTCGTGGATGATCGTGAGACGGCGGGAAAGATCGGGCCGGTCGAGCGTCACGGTGAAGAAGAAGCGCAGCGCCGAGACCGAGCTGTTGATGCCGGGCGTGCATGCCGGCTTGCGTCTGGTGCAGTTGGAAACGGCGAAGATCCTCAGTCGTTGCCGTGTCGGGCGAGCGCCCGATGAAGGCTGCAAACGCCTTCACGCAACGGATATAGTCACGGCGCGTATCCTCGGTGAGGCCGCGCATGGACATGTCTTCGATCATGCGCTCGCGAAGCGCGCTGCTGGATGGATGCGTAGGGACGGTCATCGGATGCTCCTCTCAAGCTGAAGGTTGACACTTCATGCTCGGAGGCCGATGGCCGTCCGTCACCCCTGATCGATCAAAGCCTCACCGACGCTGCCGACGAAGCACACACCCCAAAGCCCGCGCCCCTCCCGCGAGCGGGTTCGTTCTCTGGCGCAAAGCGGACGCGAAGGCCGGCGCTTGGAATGTCGATTAGACTAGCTAAGGTAAAACATCGAACGGCACGGTATGTCAGCAACGCAAGTATAATCTCATCCGAGATTATGAATCGCTACGCCAGGCACAACAGTCTTGGCGATCTCGCACAGGTGCTGATGATGCGTGAGGTAGATTACCTGACCGGCACTCGCCATCTCTCCAAACAACCGGAAAACCTCCTCTGACCGGAAATGGTCGAAGGTTTCCATGATGTCGTCGGCAATGAAGGGCACGGAGGGCCGAAACTGTGCGAACTCGTAATATCCTGCAAGCCGCAGGGCCAGATAAAGCTGAAAACGCGCGCCCTTCGACAGCCCGTCCGCGACCTTGGACTGCCCGTCGCGCTGTAATGCGATGAGCACTTCGCCACCCTTGACCGGTTGGGTTGTCAGGCCTGAGTACTGGCCACGCGTCATAAGCGCGAAAGCGTCGGATGCCCGCGCCATCATTCCGGATCGATGGCGCTCCCGATAGACGCGCAGAGCGTTCCCGGCGGCCATGACGCCCAATTTCAGCTCGATGTAGCGGATGGCCTTTTCTTGGATCTCCAGAAGGACTGTGCGTCGTTCGGCATCTATGCGGGCAACAGCGCTGTCGCCGCCGATATCGTCCAGCTTGTCGGCCGCTCGCGTCTGCCGAATGAGTTGTTGCTGTATCGCTTCGACAAGATCCCGAAGCCGTTGCTCGCCTTCAGCCTTCTCGATGGCCAGGCTATTCAGATCGAGAACATCCAATATCGAACGCGCCTGCTCGAACCCTTCCACCGCGAGCTCGGCCGACACCTGTTCCTCGAGTTCGGCGACCGTAGCGCGCAGACGATCCCTGTCGCGCAGGAGTTCGTCTCGTTGCACGACTTCGGATAAGGTGGATACGCCAAAGACGCTCAGGACCTCGTTCTTGCTGCGCTCATGGCCGAAATTTCAGCATCGAGGATCTCGCGACTATCCTGCAATCGCTTCAGGTCGTTGGCGAGGTTTGCTTTCGCCTCGCGCGTACGATCGGCACGCTCCAGGCGCTCGGCAAGCCGGATTGGCCTGCTGCCGGTTTCGTGGACACCGAGATAAGGTGCCTGGCGAAGGACTATCCCATGGTCGCTCCGAACTATTCGGCCGCCCGATCAGCGCTGGCAAAATCGTTAGATTTGGGAAGGAAGGCTGCTCCGGCCAAGAAACCTTCCTAAAGCGTAAAGCGAAAGCCTGATCTCAAATTGTGCGAAACGCTCGCTGGGACCGGCGGCAACGCGGTCAGGATCAAGAACCTAGCTGCTCCAAAACGACACCAAGCGCTAACCTTTGTCCAGTGTGGAAGATGATTGCCTTCCTGGTTTCTCAGACGCGCCGGCGCCCGGCAGACCTTCCTTTCTGGCCTTGGCAAACGCCCGGTCGCCTTCCAGGAACCCGACCAGCATAAAGGGGATCAGTTCCGCCACCGTTTCGGACTCGCCATAGGTCTCACGGTAAAGTGCGGCATAGTCGTTGAGTGCTTGGCTCAAGTCGGCGGCAACGGTGATGGTGATCTTCGAAGGTGTCCGGTCCGGAAGTTTTCCGAGTTTCAGGTTAGCCATGAAGTCCTCCTGTTCACCCCGTGTATGGCCGCAACACGAGGTCCTTGTGCACGATGACGCGCAACGGCCAACCAGGGCGGACGGTGATCGTGGGTTGGACGTTCAGGTTCTTTTCAGTGATCCGTTGGCCGGCTTGACTGACGTTCTGCTGGGTGGATTCACGAATCGCCTTGACCAAGTCGCTTTCGTTTTCCCCAAAGGTCAACTCGGTACCAACCCCCAGCAATGTGGCCACGGCGATGCCCTTGATCAGCTGCCAAGTATGGAAATCCACCTTGTCCTCGAGCCCGGCATAGCCGGCCGCGTCGGTCACGGGCAGATTGTCGATTTCGATCGATGAGCCGTCCGGCATCACAATGCGTTGCCACACCAACAGAGCGCGCCTTTGGCCAAAGGCTACAACGCTATCGTAGGTGCCGATCAGCCGTGAGCCCTGCGGGATGAGCAGGATGCTGCCGGTGACGCTGTCGCGCACATTCTCGGTAACCTGCGCGACGACGAGGCCGGGCAAGTCGGAATTGATGCCGGTGATCAGGCTTGCCGCAATCACGCTGCCGGCCATGATCTGATAGGGCGAGGCCGGCGTCTGCCGCGCATGCGGATTGTAGATCCCGCTGGTGTTCCGTTGATCGATAAAATCGAGCTTGCGCTGTTGGTTGTTCTGGTCGCCCTCGGCCGGGGCGACGGAAGCTCGCGTGCCTTCGGTATCTGGCTGCTGAGGCGCCGTCTCGAAAGGTGAACGTCCGCCCCGCCCATTGCCAAAAGCTTCCGTCTGCTGGGGCCGGTTTTCGATGCGGAAGAGGACTTGCGACTCGCGCGCTTCAATGGCTTGTTGTGCAAGCCGCTGCGCCTCGGCGGAAACGTCTTGCCCGGGCGCGATGCCAAGCTGGCGCTGGTGCTCGAGAATAGGACGGCCGAGATCCCCGGGCAGCGGCGGTCCAAGCACCGGAGCCTTTGGCTTAATCCCGGAATAGTCCTTGGGCAGCGATTCAAGTCCCTCGGCGGTCGGCTTGCGGTCGGTGCTGTAAAGCTCTTCGGCCTGCTGCTTCAGGCGCAACGCAGGCCCCTGCAGCGCCATCATCGTGACGCCAAAAACGGCGCCGGAACCAACAGCAGCGATCGCGACGATTATGCCGCGCCTGAACCGCACCGCTCGGCGGGGCGAGGCTCGCAGCTGCAGCTGTTCGGGATTGAGCTTCGGCGGAGCATTCGGATGGGAAGTATCGGTCATGAGCCTCCCCTCACCTGCCAAAACGCGAAAACAGCGAAACCCGCCGCGGAGGTTGCCGACCGTCGGTTCTCGTAATGCGCACCACCTGCTGCTGTTTGGTGCCCAGCCTTAGCTCGGCCGCAGCAAAGAGGCGATCGACGATGTAGTAGTTGCCGTGCATCCGATAGTTGACGAGCTGGTTGTCCCCGTCAGCACCGACGATGAAGAGCGGTGGCGCCTCGCCCTGATCGATGCGCTTCGGGAACTCTATGTAGACCTTGCTGCCATCATCGAAGGCGCGGGGCGGTCTCCACGGCGGCGTGTCGCCGGTGATCGAATAGCGGAAGCGGATGTTTTCGAGTGCTACGTTCGAGGCCGCGGGCATTTCAGCCTCGGCCTGAGCGTTGCGCCGCCGAAGCGCCACGAGTTGGTCTTCGCTGTAAATCCAGGAGAGCGCCGCCATGGCAGTTTTCTCAGTGCTTTGAAGCTGCAGGTGATAGGATCGCCTGTCCGTCGTGATGACCAGATTGGTGGCAAGCCCCGGCGCGAATGGCTTCACCAGCACATGAGTGCGCTGGTCATCGCCTGAGCCACTAACGGTGTCACCGATCACCCAACGGACCGTATCGCCGGCTGAGACCGAGGTCAGCTTCTCGCCCCGCTGCAATGAGATATCTGTGACGCGCTCCGGCGCGGCGTAGAGCTGGTAGAGCGCGCCGTCGGCAAAGGGGTAAACCTGCACCGCATTGACATAGCCAAACTTGGTGGGTTGTTGCGTCGCCGCCTTGTTGGCATCGGCGACCTGTTCTTCCGGCGAGCGCTTATCTGGGGCGGGCTTGCCGGGTGCGGGCATCAACTGACCAGGCAACGGTAACGGTTTCGGCACTTCCACGACCTTGACCGGCTTCTCCGGCGCCTTCTCGATCGCGGCTGGTTTGAAGTCCTCGTGGTCATAGGAAATCTGAGGCGGCGGCACTGGCTTCGAGGCACAGGCCGAAAGAACCGCAGCAGACGCCGACAGGATCAAGGCAGCACGAAGCAATGGGGGTCTATTTGTCATTGGCGGGCTCCTTAGGGGAAAGGGGGGTTGGCGCGGCGCTGTCGAGCTCGCGCGACCAGTCGATGGCGTTGATGAAGACGCCGAGCGGGTTCTTGCGCAGCTGCTCGGTTGTCCTAGGCGGGCGGATGAGGATGGTGAGAATCCCAATCCAGCGCGTCGTGCTGGCGAGGCTGCCGCGCTCGAACACCTGCTCGGTCCATTTGACCTGGAACGAGCTGTCGGAAGCCCTGACCACGCTGGTCACCTGCACTGATACGCTGCGCGTGCCGATTTGGCCGAAAGGGTCGTTCGCCTTGGCATATTCGTTGAGGAAGAGCGCCGCTCGGTCGGTGGCAAAGTCGTAGGCCGACAGCCAATTCTGCCGCACCAGAACCGCATCGGTGGAAACCGAACGAACATTCTGGATGAAGCGGCTGAGATGCCAGGCGATCTGGGCATCGTCGGGCTGGTAGTTTTGGACTGCCGGCGCGACCGCGTGCGCCTCGCCAAAGCGGTCGACCTCGACGACATAAGGCACGACGCGGCCCTGCATCGACTGCCACAGAAGCCCACCGGAAAGCCCCGTCGTCAGAGCCAGGCAGCCAAAGGCCATGAAGCGCCAGTTCTTGGCCTGCACGCGCGCCGCGCCGATGCGCTCATCCCAGAGTTGGCTGGCCTTCTGGTAGGGTGTTACGGGTTCGGGCGTCTTTCCATAGCGCTGAACGGGTCGCTTGAAGAGCATCTAGTCTTCCTTGTCATTGAGGGAGGGATTGGCGCCGCTTCCGCCCCGATCTCCATCGCGCACCGCCTGCGTGGCAGCATTGCGATGGGCGCGTGCGGTCTGTTCGGAACGCAGACGCCTTGCCCAGGCAGGCGCGGCCGCGGGAGCTATAACTGGAGAGCTTCCGCTCATCGAGCTGGTCGGCATGCCGCCGGTCGCGGTCCAGCCGGCATCGCGACCGGCGTCGGCACTACGGCGGAATGGTTCTGCTGCGGATCGCATTCCCCGCATCGCGGCGCCGCTAGCGGCACTCGCAACCCCCTGCAGCCCAGCAGCTACCCCGGACAGCCCGGACTCGGGCGATGTCGCGCGCCCCGTCTGCCAAGCGACGGTGGCAGCGGACCCCACGGCGGCGCCGGCACGGACTGCGGCGAGGCCGCCGCCTGTTGCCATGCGCGCGCCGGCAAACGCAGCGCCTCCGGAAACGAGCGTTGATCCAGCTGCGGCCGCCGTTGTTCCAAGTGCCGCGCCGGCGCCAAGCTGCGGCGCGCCGGAAACAATGCCCGAGGCAATCCCGGGGCCGAAAATGCCGAGCCCAAGCAGCGCCAGCGCACCCAGCACCTGAGACATGGCCGCCGCCAGGTCCGGCTCCTGGCCCTGCAGGGCGGAAGCGAACTCGCCAAAGAGCGTGGAGCCGATGCCGACGATGACGGCAAGCACCATCACCTTGATGCCCGACGAAATCACATTGCCGAGCACGCGCTCGGCCAGAAACGCCGAGCGGTTCCAGAGCGCGAAGGGCACCAGGACGAAGCCGGCCAGCGTGGTGAGCTTGAACTCGAGGATGGTGATGAAGAGCTGGATGGAAAGAATGAAGAATGCGATGAGGACCAGGAACCAGGCCAGAAGCAGCACGAAGATGGTGAGCGCGTTACCGAAGATCTCGGGGAAGCCTACAAGCTGGCTCGCTTGATTGAGGAGCGGCCAGGCGCCCTCGAAGCCGGCCGCGGCAATGCGGCCTGGCCGCAGGAGACTGTCGGCGGACAGGTTGCCGGCCGATGCGTTGATGCCGAGACCGGCAAAGGAGCGGTAAATTATGTCGGCGAGGTTCTTGAAATTGTTCAGGACGAAGGCGAAGGCGCCGACATAGAGCACTTTGCGAACAAGCCGGCCAAGTATGTTGGGCTCGCCGCCGAACGCCCAGACCAAGCCCGCGAGCGTGATGTCAATGCCGATCAGAATGGTGCTGAGAAAGGCGACGTCGCCCGAAAGCAGACCGAACCCACTGTCAATGTAGCGGGTAAAGGTCTCCATGAAGCGATCGATGACTCCGAGGTCGTTCATGTCGCCGCCTTCCTCGTTGTCTTGAAGAACTGCCGCTCAGTTGCCGGGATAAGCCGTGCCGGTGCCCAGGAAACGCTTCGTCGTCTCGCGAGCGGCTTCCTCAGACTGCGCCTTGCGCGCCGCATCCTCGGCCTCGGCCCGGAACTGGGTCGCAAGCAGCGTCTGGATCTGCATCTGCTGCTTGGTCGAAAGCGCGATCAGCTGATTGGTAGCCTGGCTTGCCTCGAGGGCACCTGCCGCGCCCTGACTGCGATTGACGAGATCGGTAAGCAGGTCGCCATCGGCCTGCACGTTCTCGACGATCTGCGACTGCGCGCTCATGGTCTGGCGGAACGCCTGCATGGCGCTCTGCCAGCGCTCGCGCGCGGCGCTCGCCACATCGCTGACCTTGATGGTGGCGTCGTAGCTTTCCGGATATTGCTGGCGCCACTGGTCCTGCAGCTTGTCGAGATCGAAGCTCAGGCCGCTCGCCTGGGTCATCAGCCCGTCAATCCGTTGGAGCGAGCCGGTAAGCTGGCCCACGGAAGAGAAATCCAGGCGCTGAAGGTTGCGCGCCATGTTCTGCAGCATGGTCGCCTGGTTCTGAAGCGACTGGATTTGGTTGTTGATCTGCTCCAATGCGCGTGCTGCCGACAGCACATTCTGCGTATAGTTGGACGGGTCAAACACGATTAGCGCATAGGCCGGCTGGACGTAGTCAGCCATCGGTTTGGCGATCAGGGAAACGGTGACCAGGCTAGTAAAAAGGCGGCGTCCGATCATGACGATTGCTCCTTGTTAGGTTGAGGAAATTGCTGGAGAAGCTCGGCAGCCCAATCCAGGTCGCGCGCACTGAAGAAACGGGCGGCAAAGCTGCCCTGCCCTTCTTCGGAAAGAATATTGTCGATCAGGTTCTGGGCGGCCGGGTCGGAGGCGCCGCAAAGCGCAAGAGCGATCGGGCCTAGGCCGAGCTCGAAGAGGCGATTGCCGCGGCGCGACTGCAGATAGTAGTGGCGCTTCGGCGTGGCGCGGGCGACCAATTCGATCTGTCGCTCATTAAGACCGAAGCGCTCATAGGCTGCCCGTGCCTGCGGCTCCACCGCACGATCATTGGGGAGAAAAATGCGCTGCGGGCAGCTCTCGACGATTGCGGGTGCGATAGAAGAGCCGGCGATGTCGGCAAGCGACTGCGTCGCGAAGATGACGGAGACGTTTTTCTTACGCAGCACCTTAAGCCATTCGCGGATGCGGGCGGCAAAGAGCGGGTTGTCGAGATAGACCCAGGCCTCGTCGAGCATGAGCAGCGTCGGCCGCCCGTCAAACCGGTCCTCAAGACGATGGAACAGATAGGTAAGCACAGGCAGCACAGCGCCTTGGCTGTGCATCAGCTCCTGGGTTTCGAAACACTGCACATCCGAGATGGCCAGCCGGTCGTCATCGGCATCGAGCAGGCGGCCGAATGGACCGTCGAGCGTGTAGGGCATCAACGCCGATTTGAGCGCATTGGACTGAAGCAGGACCGACAGGCCAGTCAGCGTGCGTTCCTGCGCCGGCGCGGTGGCGAGGCTGGTGAGCGCCGACCAGATTGCCTCCTTCACCTCCGGGGTGACGGTGACATTCTCGTGGGCAATGAGGCCGGCGATCCATTCGGCCGCCCAGCTCTGTGTGGCCGGGTCGTCGATGTGGCGCAGCGGCTGGAAAGCAAGCCCACCATTCGCACCCAACGCATGGTGGTCGCCGCCCATGGCAAGCGCGGCGGCGCGGGCCGAATTGCCTTTGTCGAAGACATAGATTTGCGCGCCAACGTAGCGCCGGAACTGCAAAGCGATCAGGGCAAGCAGAACCGACTTGCCGGCACCGGTCGGCCCGACAATCAGCATGTGGCCGACATCGCCGATATGGGTCGAAAGCCGAAACGGCGTCGAGCCGCTGGTTTCGGCGAAAAGAAGCGGCGGAGCGTAATCGCCGGTGACCTCGGCAAGGTGCTCGTTCTCCGCTGGACCTGCCCACACGGACGACAGCGGCATGAGATGGGCAAGGTTAAGCGTGTGAACGAGCGGCTGGCGAACGTTGGCGTAGACATGACCCGGCAATGAACCAAGCCACGCTTCGACGGCATTGATGCTTTCGCGAATGGTGGTGAAGCCGAGCCCGTTGACGATCCGCTCGACGGCGCGAAGCTTTTCCGCGGCGGCTTTACGGTTCTGATCCCACACCGTCACCGTTGTGGTGAGATAGCCGAAGCCGACATGATCGCCGCCCAATGCCTGCAGTGCTGCATCGGCATCGAGCGCCTTGTTGTCGGCGTCGCTGTCGACGAGAGGCACCGGTTCGTTGGTCACCACCTCGCGCAGAATAGCCGCGATCGATTTGCGCTTGGCAAACCACTGCCGGCGGAGCCGAGTCAGCGTCTTCGTGGCTTCCGCCTTGTCGAGTGGAATGAAGCGCGTCACCCAGCGATAGGCGAAATCCTGGTTATTGAGCGCATCAAGGATTCCTGGCCGGGTGACGTTCGGAAAGCCGAGAACTGTCAGCGTGCGCAGATGCTGTTCGCCCAGCATCGGCTCTAGGCCGCCGGTCAGCGGCGCGTCAACCAGGACGCCGTCGAGATACATTGGCGTTTCAGGCACGGCAACGGGATGACGGCGGGTCGAGATCGTGCCGTGCAGGTACGTCAGGGTCTCGGCATCGTCGAGCGCGCGCACCTCGGGCACGAAGCCCGAAAGAAGATCGAGAACGCGGTCAGTCTCGTCTCGGAACCGGGCAAGCTCCTGGCGCCAGTCTCTTTCCCCTCCCAAGTGATGCGAGTCGACGAGAGCACTTTCCGCGCGCGCTTGGCCATCGGGCCCTGGCATGAAGACCAAGGTCAGATGATAGATGCTCTCGAAATGCGCGACCTTGCCCTCGAAGGCCGCGCGCCGTTCCTCATCGATCAGCCATGAGGCAGCATCGGGAAGGGCCGAGCTCGGATAGCCCAGCGCTTCGATGCGCTCGGCCTCGAAGAACAGCGCCCAGCCAGAGCCGAGCCTTCTCAGCGCATTGTTTGCCCGCGCGCATATGCCGATAAGTTCGGCCTCCGTCGCGCTTTCAAGGTCGGGGCCACGAAACCGCAATGTCCGTTGGAAGCTGCCATCCTTGTTGAGCACGATGCCGGGCGCGACGAGTGCTGCCCAGGGCAGATGGTCGGCAAGCCGGTCGGCTTTGCCGCGGTATTCGGAAAGCTTCAGCATGCAAGCCAGCCCTTCTGACGAAGATGACGGACAAGTACGCTGGCAAAGTCCGGGTCGCGCCGTGCGGCAAAGACCGCGAGCGTGTGGCCGGCGATCCAGAGCACTAGACCGCCAATCCACTGCTGCAGGCCAAGGCCGATTGCGGCGGCCGCGGTGCCGTTAAGGATCGCCACCGCCCGCGGCGCGCCACCGAGCAGGATCGGCTCAGTCAGCGCCCGGTGGACGGGCACCTCGAAGCCTTGGATATGCTTCTCTCCCATGGCCATCAGACGAGCGCCCCGCCACCAAAGGAGAAGAAGGAGAGAAAGAAGCTCGAGGCCGCGAAGGCAATCGACAGGCCAAAGACGATCTGGATCAGCCGGCGGAAACCGCCGGCCGTGTCGCCGAACGCAAGGGTAAGGCCAGTGGTTATGATGATGATCACGGCAACGATCTTGGCCACCGGCCCCTGCACCGATTCCAGGATCTGCTGAAGCGGCTGTTCCCAGGGCATGCCGGAGCCGGCAGCGTGAGCCTGGGCCGTGAGAAGAAGCGCGACGGCGGCGGACGAAAGAAAGCAAGTTTTCTTGCGCATGAGATGACCTTTCAAAGCTGCTGGAGTTGCGGAAGAGTGAGCTGGCCAACGGCGTAGTCGCCACTGCCGTCGAGGCCTGTGACCTCGGCAATCGCGTCTATGCGGCGCGACGATCCGCGTCCGGCGATGAAGACAATCAGGTTGACAGCATCGGCGATCAGCCGGCGGGGAACGGTGACGACCGCTTCCTGGGCGAGCTGCTCGATCCGGTAGAGGGCCGAGCGCGCCGAACTGGCGTGGACCGTGGTGATGCCGCCGGGGTGACCGGTGTTCCACGCCTTCAGCATGTCGAGCGCTTCCGCGCCTCTGACTTCGCCGACGATGATGCGGTCGGGCCTCAGCCGTAGGGTCGAGCGTACGAGATCGGCAAGTGTGACGGAGCCCCGCCTCGTCCTCAGCGCAACACAGTCCTTGGCCGCGCATTGCAGCTCGCGGGTGTCCTCAATGAGGATCACCCGCTCATCGCATTCGGCGACTTCTGCCAGAAGAGCATTGGCAAGGGTCGTTTTGCCCGATGATGTGCCGCCGGCGACCAGGATGTTGCGCCGCTCGCGTACCGCCTTCCTCAGGGCATCAGCCTGCAGCGGGAGCATGATGCGATCGGCGACATAGTTGGCCAGCGTGTAGAGTTTAGCTGCCGGCTTGCGGATCGCAAAGCATGGCGCCAAGACGATTGGCGGCAACAGGCCCTCGAAACGCTCGCCTGAGGGTAGTTCGGCACTGACGATTGGGTTGTCCGCATGCGCCTCGGCGCGCACGTGAGAGGCAACGAGGCGGACGATGCGTTCGGCCTCGGAAGGATGCATATGCACGCCGGTATCGACCCGGCCTTCTCCCAACCGGTCGAGCCGCAGCGCGCCGTCGGGGTTGACCATCACCTCGATGACGGTCGGATCGGCAAGGGCCTCGGTGATCGCGTGGCCCATGGCTGTGCGCAGCATGGCGCGGCGGCGGTGGTCGGCTGCGGGATGAGAGCTCATCCTTCGCCTCCATTGCCATTGCCGTTGCCAAGCGAGCGCTTCCCGGAGGCGATCTGGCGACCGACCTGCTCGACGAATTTGTCAAAGCGCTCTTGGGCAATCGCCTGTGTCGCCCGATCCGGGACCGGCGTGTGGGAATGAAGCGTAATCGAAAAGCGTATGAAGAGTGCGAGGCTCTCCAGGATCACCTCGACATCGGTTCGGATATGGTCGAGGTCGCGGGAAAGACGGTCGAGACGCCTGCCATAACGATTGTCGAGTTCGTTCTCGCCACGCCGCTCGATGAAGGCCTCGACCGCTTTCGCAACGATCGCCGATTTTGTGGTCGACGGGTTGCGGCTGAGCGTTTCCAGCTTCTCGCTTAACGCGGGTTCGAGCAGAAACTGGTGGCGAATGCGATGGGGCTTCATGGGGCTCGTTCCGACTGGCCGGCGCTGATGCGCCGGCGGCGGGAACGAACATCGCCGATATCTGAAAAATCGCTTATGGGCGTTATCTACGCTGAGATACGCCTGAGCTGCGAAAGCGCTTAGAAGCCGGGGATGATGTCCTTTTCGTCGCCCCTTCCCTCGTTGATACCGTAGGCGCTGGCTGCGGTGGAAACCCGGTCCATGACGCGCTTGTCTGCGAGTGCCTCGGCGTCATCGTCCGCCAGATTGAAGAGGTCGTCTTGATCAGGCTCCTGAGAGACGACGACGTGGTCTTCAGGCAGGCCGGGATGACGCTGCTGTTGCACGCCGCCGTCTTCTTCGATTGCCGCGCCGGCGTTTTCGTCATCTGCAGCGAGACGGCGGTCAACACTGCGGACTAGTCCGCTCCAATCGTCGGGGCGCGACGCAGGACAGTCCGCGTACAGACCGTCGCGCAACACCGGCGCCGGCAGCACCCGTTCGGTGAAATTCTGGTCCTCGTAGTAGCGGAGCTTGTTCGCACGGATCGGCGGCAATCCTGATATCAGCACCAGCTCGTCCGAAGGCGGCAATTGCATCACCTCGCCTGGTGTCAACAGCGGTCGCGCAGTTTCCTGGCGGCTCACCATGACGTGCGAAAGCCAGGGTGCCAGCCGATGGCCGGCATAGTTACGCATGGTTCTGAGTTCCGTCGCTGTACCGAGCGCGTCCGAGATGCGTTTGGCCGTGCGCTCGTCATTGGAAGAAAAGGAAATCCGCACATGGCAATTGTCGAGAATGGCGTTGTTCTCGCCATAGGCCTTGGAGATCTGGTTCAAGGATTGAGCGATCAGATAGGCGCGGATGCCGTAGCCTGCCATGAAGGCAAGCGCGGTCTCGAAGAAATCGAGGCGTCCGAGCGCCGGGAATTCGTCGAGCATCATGAGGAGTTGATGCCTGCGGCTCTTCTTCGGGTCACCCTCCAGGCGCTCAGTCAGCCTGCGGCCGATTTGATTGAGCACCAGTCTCACCAGCGGCTTGGTGCGCGAGATGTCCGACGGCGGCACGACCAGATAGAGCGACATCGGCCGCTCGGCATCCATCAGGTCCGCAATGCGCCAGTCGCAGGTCGATGTTGCCGCGGCCACTGTCGGATCACGATAGAGCCCGAGAAACGACATCGCGGTCGAGAGCACGCCAGAACGCTCATTTTCCGACTTGTTCAGCACCTCGCGCGCTGCGGAGGCCACGACCGGATGGACCTGGGGCTTGTCCGCCGTGCCGAGGTGATTGGTCGTCATCATCCGCTGCAGCGTCGCGACAAAGGAGCGTTGCGGATCCGACAGGAAGGTGGCGACGCGGGCGAGCGTCTTTTCCTCTTCGGCATAGAGCACGTGCAAGATGGCGCCGACCAAGAGTGAGTGACTGGTCTTCTCCCAATGATTGCGCCGCTCGAGCGCACCTTCCGGATCCACCAAGACATCAGCGATGTTCTGGACATCGCGGACCTCGTTCACGTCTTTGCGCACCTCAAGTAGCGGGTTGTAGCGTGCTGACCTCGGATCGGTCGGATTGAACAAAAAACAGTACGAGAACTTCGACCGCCAGCCGGCGGTCAGCTGCCAGTTCTCGCCTTTGATGTCGTGAATGACGGCCGAGCCGGTCCAGGAAAGAAGCGTCGGAACAACCAGTCCAACACCCTTGCCCGAGCGCGTGGGAGCAAAGGCCATTACGTGCTCCGGCCCGTCATGGCGAAGATAGCGGTCCTTCAGCTTGCCAAGGAAAACACCGGCTGGTCGAAACAGCCCTGCCTTCTCGATCTCCCAAGACACGGCCCATCGCGACGAGCCATAAGTGGTGACTAGGCCGCGCTGCCGCGCACGCCAGAGGGAGCCAGCGATGGCGGCCGCGCAGCCCATGAAGCCTGTGGTGGCCGCAAGCATCCCGGCCGTGTCGAAGACCTCGGGCGCGTATGCGTCGAAATGGAACCACCACTCGAACAGTTGCCACGGCTTGTAGATCGGCCATCCGGCTGCGACAAACCATGGGAGCCCGAGTTGCGGCTGATAATCTAAAGTTTGGGCGCACCATTGAGTCGCTGTCCATACGCCGAGAATGACGATGGCGAACACAATGACTATCTGACCGACAAGGAGCTTCGTCGGTGTCATGGGCGCAGCCTCCGAGTTTTGTTAAACGGAAGCAGGATGGCGTGACGTTTCAGAATATTGAAGATACCCAATATACGCGCCCGTGCGATGCAGTGAACGTAGCAGCTTGGAAGATTGGGGGCGCCAAGAAATGTCATCGCGAAGGCACGAGCGAATGACTTGTATTGGCCGAGAGCGGTGTGGCAGCTTTTCGATCATGGTTGGCGTAAGCGGCCATTCACATCTAGTTCGTAGGTCGCCAGAACCGCTCCTCGACGACCGCCGGTTGATCTCCAGGAACTCTGAAGCGCTCCTCTCTCACGGAAATGTCGAGGTGCTCGTGGAACAGCGCGACGTAATCGCGTTGGTCCTGGAAGTCAGACGGCACCTTGCCTAGCCTGGCGGCTACGTCGAGGGATGCTCCTCCGGTAGAGGTCACCGGGATGACTTTCGCATGCGGCTGAAGTTGCCTGAACATCTCGTATTCCGCGACGATTCCGCCCATGCCACCGATGAAGACCGCCGCGCTGAACTCGTGCTCCTCGAACATGCGTTGCCGCATGAGCCTCAAACTCGCCTCACGATCATCATTGAGCCTCTCCGTGAAAACGACATTCCGGAAGCGCTTGTTGTCTTCAGGGAACTCGTCCTTGAAAAACTCGGACTGATAAAGCGTCACCCACTCCGCGTAGTTGATGCTCATCCCCTCGGACATGACAAAGATCATTGGAGTAATCGCCGGATGGCCGCCCCAGATAAGGCGCCTGCGCCCCAGCGCCACGTATGCGAGAGCGGACACCGCGGCGGTTATGGCAACGGTATCTGCTGTCGCCGCGAATTCTGGGCCACGCCGCGGATCGGGAACCCCCGCCGATAAGAAGATCGCGTCAGCCATTAGTCGTCCATACCTGCCAAGGCCCATCCTGCCTCGGACACCCGTATCGTCTTCACTGCCTTAATCTGGTCGTCCAACCACGCGAGATGCGCAATCCAACTATCGCGAATTCCGATGTGATCGTAAACAAGTACGGGCACCCCACCCTGTTCGGCCTTCTTTGCCTTCGTGGCGACGTCGTTCAAGGTCTCGGCCGATGGGATACCAACGATCGGATAAGCCCAGATAAGGCGATCGTTCAGCAGCCGCACAGCAATTGCCCGGTGGGCGCCCACAGCTTCGACCGCGCCGCCGATTTTCTCGACGTCCGCCCTGAGCTTGCCTGTGATAGACATGTACCGCGCGGCGATGCTCATGCTTCGGAGTCGCTCCACGCGGAGCACGATCGAATCTGCCGTTGTATCTACGATCGGTCCATCAGGACCGAGGAGTTCTTCAGGATCGAGATATACCGTCTCAGCCATATCCATCAGACGACTCGGCGTATGTTCCGGCCAGATCACACGAATAACTTGGATCTCCTTGGCCCGAGCACGACCAATCTCCTGCCGCGTCCATCGGCTCGCGAAGTAGCTGGGAGTATCAAGCATAACGACAACGTCGGAGTCGACCAGCCGATGCCACAGCACATCCTGAAAAGGTTCACCAGGACGTATATCATGCGTGTCGAGGAAGACGTCGAACCCTCGAGAGTTGAGGAGGTCATGAAGCTGCAACGCCGCAGCTCGGGACTCCGTTCGTCTGTAGCTGACAAATACCCGGCGCTGCGCGCGCAGAAGGCCGACGCATTCCAAGGCAGCTCCTGAAAGCTCCGTCAGAGCCGGATCGTCGGACCGGCGCCTTAGCCCGTTCGCGAACTGCAGCGAGGGCGGGATTGTGGCACCAAAATCGCCCAAGTGATCGACCGTAGGGATGATCGGTAAGCTTGCGTCTTTGAGTTCGTTTGCAACATCGACATCGAACTCTTTGGCACCGCCGAAATAAACGGCCGCAAAAGCGTTCCGCGAATCTCGCTTCCGAACGGATTGGCCGTCGTGAAGCAGAACTTCCGTCCCGACCGATAAGCCAAAATCGGCGATCATTTCTCCTATCGTGGCCGCGAGCACGATGCGTTCTTTCTCGGTCGGCGATCCAAGTATTGCTAGCTCGTAGAAACTCATCGACCTGCGAGCCCCGCTGCGGTTTCAATCCATCCGCCTATGTTCTGATGTCCGCGCTGCTGCGTGTAGTCATAGGCCATACAGTGAATCGAGATCTGGACGACGCCGTCCGTCTTGGGAGCAGCGAACCACAAGTCACTCTCTGGGATGGCACGTCTATAGTCAGAATAAGACACCCACTTTCCGCCTTTCCACTCGGCGAGATAGATGGAACCACCGCTCCGGTAGACACCCATCTGCGCGAGTGGATCGTACCCCTTGGTAGATGTGTATCCGCTCCTGTCCTTGACGCCATGGATGTAGACCGTCAGCAAGCCGTTGCCCTTGATGATGCTGCGTGCGATCTCATAGCGCACCCAGCGCCTCCGCCAAGTCTCCGCTCCAGTTAGGACGCAAGTCACCGATGTATTCTCGAGTCCCCTACGGAGAAAGGCCTTAAGCGTGTCGTCATTTTCGCGTTTGGAGGCCTCGAACACGCTTTTATCGAAAAATCCGACGTCGATATGGTCAGGCTTCGCCACCCATGAATTGCGAACATTCCACGCACGCCAGACGTCGGATAAATAGTGGTAGGAAAAGAACGTTCTACGCGACACTGGCTATTTTCCTACTCAGAGCGTCTGATTGCCGTAAAGGTGGATCCCCTTCCCCGCCGCGTCGAAGCTCCCAATCCCGCCAGTCGAGGCTTCATCGAGATGTCGGTAGAGCTCCAGATACTCATTGCCGTGCGTAACGCCGCGACCGTCGCGTGTGGGAATGACAAGGATGCGATTCAGACTTTTGACCCCGTCCGCATACCCGATCTCCCACGGACACCAACGGCTTCCCATGGAATTCTGGGTCGCGAGGAAGAAGAACATCTCCAGGTCGCGGATCTTCGCCTGGATTTTTTCCGCTGTTCGGCGATCCGGTCGCTCCGGCATCGTCCCGTCTTCCCAGTCGATGTAGACCTCCCATCCATTTCTGTGGAGGAAGCCCTGCAATCCTTTGGCGAGTTCGGCGTCAAGGTGGCTGTGACACAAAAACGCCGTACGTTTGTTTTGCGCCCGCCCTTCGCTCGCTGATTTCCTTACCGTCGAGTAGCTCGCCGAGTTACGAATGTCGTTTTGGTCAATGGCCATGTAATTCCCTCGCTCGAGCGCGGATTCTTGTCTGATTCGGAAGCCTCAGGCGAGTTCCCTGCCTCGATCTTAAAGTGAAATTATTCCCTGCGACCCCAAAAGCAAATCAAGTAAAACAGTCAGAATCACAGTGTTATTCAATGCAGAATCAGGTTTGAATTCATGAAGATTTTTTGGCTAAATATCTCTGCGCTTATTTTTGGGATCTGACACAATCGACTGTGCAATTTGCATCGAATAGCACGATTGAGCAAAAATCGGCTTGGCTGAGAGCCGTTCAACAGCCTGTTACGGAGGGGCTCTAATTCCAAGCCGCGAACGTATGCCTCGAGACAAGCTAGAGCATAATCTGACCTGATGGAATCGCGAGGGATTCCCATCGGGGAGAATATCTGATTCATCATGTCGGCTGGGTATGGAGGCCAGCAGGCATGGTTAGAGCCATATCGGAGGATTTGCGTTCGCGAGTGATCGCAGCGGTTGAGAGTGGCCTGTCGCGGCGGGCTGCGGCGGATCGTTTCGGTGTTGCCGCGGCAAGCGCGGTCCGCTGGGTCCGCGAATGGCGAGAGAGCGGCGCGACGCGGGCAAAGCCCCAAGGCGGAGACAAGCGCTCCCAGCGGATCGAAGCCTACCGGGATACGATCCTAGCGGTGATCGAAGGTCAGGACGACATCACACTGGTCGAGTTGGCTGAATTTCTCAGGGCGGAGCATGCGGTCGTGTTCGCGCCGAGCACGATCTGGCGCTTTCTCGACCGTCACTCGATGACCTTCAAAAAAAACAGCGCACGCCAGCGAGCAGGATCGGCCCGACGTGCTCGCGCGGCGACGCGCCTGGTTCAAGGCCCAGCCTGATCTCGATCCCGAACGGTTGGTCTTTATCGACGAGACCGGCGCATCGACGAAGATGGCTCGCCTGCGTGGACGGACAAAGCGGGGCATGCGGTGCCGATCTCCGATCCCGCACGGGCACTGGAAAACGACTACTTTTACAGGCGCATTGCGCCTGGACGGGCATGACTGCGCCGATGGTCCTCGACGGACCGATGACGGGTGAATGGTTCGCCGCTTATGCCGAGCATGTATTGGCGCCTACGCTTCGAGTTGGTGACATCGTCATCCTCGACAACCTGCCCGCTCACAAAGTCGCCGCCGCCCGCCAAGCGATCGAAGCGGCCGGCGCGCGAATGCTCTTCCCGCCTTACAGCCCCGACTTTAACCCGATCGAGAATGCCTTCTCCAAGCTGAAGTCGATCCTCAGGAAAGCCGCCGCACGCAACATCCCCGAGCTTTGGGACGCAATCCGCGACGCCTTGCCACGCTTCACCGCCGAGGAGTGCTCAAACTACTTCTGCGCCGCAGGATACGAGCCTGAGTGATCAGATTCTGCTCTAGCCGATTGTTAAAGGTCCGGGATTGGGCCATTGCTGCCTGGCAGCCCTGGGGCCGAAACTGGGCTGTCGGTTGTTGGCGGCAGTCACGCAGATAGCTGCCGTTCTACAGCCGACCCATTTTTAGCCGTTCGGCTCCCGAGTCCAAAGTCCTTGCGGCCACTCGTGGTGAGCAGGCGTGACACGCTGCCGTGCATTCTGCATGTATCCCAAGAAATTCTACGTTTTGTGCTCGCTCTGGCACCAAGCTTCACGTGAAAAACCGCTTCTTAAACGCACCTCGCACATGGTGTGCGCCACGTGGAAACCAAGCGCTGGCAGAACTGGGCATCGTGCCATACGCCTTCCGCTTGGACAGTGCCAGAGCGATCTTCTTCCGGCTAGAAGGCATAACCCAAACACCCAGGTGTTGCCCGTTCCAACAACCGGAACAGGTGCAGCGATCGAGTAAATTGAGGGCGACTACCCGCCGCATTTGGCGAACGAAATCTCGTTCGCCAGCCTTTCCGTCACAGCCTGCTACCTAAGCCCTTAGACGAATAGCTTCCTCTACCCAGGATTCAATGTTGTTTTTGATCGTATCATACACACCCTTACTGTCTATCCCGCCTGGATCGTAGGTTTTGGCCCAATTGGTCAAGGGCTTTTCGTCGGCACCGACCGTAAATGTGCTGAATGGATTGGCGCCTTTGCACTTGCATCGCCATTTCTATCCAGCAGACGATGAACGTGGATGCCCACTAGCGCCTTGCCATTATCGAACGCATACTTAATTTCGTGCCTTACCCACTTCCGCGACGCTGTGTTGGCGCCGATGAGGACAATGACGGTGCTCCGACCGACCATGTTCCCGGCTATCCAATCCGCCACGGCCTTGTCGCCCTTGCGCTTGATTTCCTCAAACTCATTGGCGGACACCAGCGCCTGCCCCTCAATTGCGCCGATGTTCTTGACCGTGCTAACCCGCCAATTGTCTTCGTCGTAGTAGAAACTGTAGAAGCATTTCCTTGCCATGAATTCACCCTCGCAAATCAAAGAGTAAGCCAGAAATCTGCCGATACGACAACCGAAATCATTTCGTCCGGAACATTTTAACCGATGGTTGTTATTGCACGTTGCGATGGCTCCGGCGCGCGCTCTGGCTGATCAAAGGCCTGCCTTCAAGCCCTGATAAGCAAATCCCGACAGGCAGGGAGCCATGGCTGGCGGACCGGGTCACAAGTCAATTTGCAAGTCCCTGGAGCGAAGTCCGTGCCCCTGGATGGCTAACACGCGGATGTCCACAAGCCTGCTTGGCGAGTTGTCGGCTTGCTCATGGCTTCGGTCGGCTGATAAGTTGAGTCGCCCGAAGGTGCTATATAGGGAGCGCGCTGACTTGGCTTACGAGTGGGACGTCTTCATCAGCTATCCCCGCCACGGTCAGGTTGGAACATGGGTTAGCAATCACTTCGCTCCTGTACTGCGGGAATGCTTAGACTCAGTGCTCCCTCAGCAACCACGGGTGTTCATCGACAACGGAATTGAGACCGGCGTCATCTGGTCCGACGTGCTAAAGCAGGCCTTGCTCCGCAGCCGTCTGCTGGTTGCCATCTGGACCCCGCCGTTTTTCCGCTCACACTGGTGCATGTCCGAATGGGAAAGCATGCTTGCGCGCGAGGCCTTTCTAGCCGGCGGGCGGCCACCGCGCGGACTTGTCTACCCCGTGGTTTACTCCGATGGGAATCACTTCGCGCAGAAGGCAAAGCAGACCCAGTTCAGGCGCGACCTGACAGCGTTCACCTACCCCTATCCCGGCTTTAGAGACTCGGCCGCCTACCTCGCTTTTCACGACGCGATGATGGCCATTGCGGCGGATATCGAGACGCATCTCCAGACGGTCCCGCCTTGGCAGGCGGATTGGCCAATAGTAGAGCCCCCGGTTGAGGCATCACCCCCCGTTGCGTTACTGGAGCTTTGACCTTGGCTGGTAGCGTCGTAACGTTCTACTCATATAAGGGCGGCGTCGGCAGATCTTTCGCCCTCGCTAATGTCGGCGTGCTGCTGTCCCGGTGGGGCTTCCGGGTTCTCTGTATTGACTTCGACCTTGAGGCACCAGGCCTCTCGCACTTCTTCGGCTCTGTGGCACAGGACGACCAGACGCGCGACTGGCTTGGCGAGGGGCCCGGTCTGGTTGAGCTCGTTGCCCGCTACAGAAGACACCCCGGGGCACCGCTTGCTTGGCGTGACCACGTCCACCGCTTAAGCTCCCCGTCGCTTGGGGGAATCTCGCTGATGAAAGCGGGCCAAGCCGATCGGACATATTCCCAGCGCCTGCGCCGTCTGAATTGGAAGAGCCTTTACCGCTCGGGTCTCGGGGGCGCGTTGGAGCGGATGTTCGGCGAGTTGCGGGATGAGTTCGACTACGTCCTGATTGACGCTCGCACGGGCGTCACAGACTTTTCTGGCATTATTGCTGCGCAACTCCCCGACGTGCTCGCATTTCTGTTCACCGCAAATGAGCAGAGCCTCGAGGGCTCGATCGAGGTCGCACGGCGTGCGGCCAAAGCCCGCAACGGTCTCGCCCTGGACCGTTCGCGGCTCCTGCTCCTTCCGATACCTGCGCGCTTCGAAACCCAGTTCGAGCATCGGATCTCGATGGCGTGGCGGGACCGGTTTGCGACCGAGCTTGCTGAGTTCTATCGGGGTTGGGCCGGACCCACGGACTCGACCGCTCGGCTTATCCAAGCCACCACCATCCCTTACGTGCCGTATTGGACCTTTGGGGAACGGCTGTCCGTCGTCGAGGACGAGACCGCGGACCCCCTCGGCATCAACTACAGCCTTGAGACCCTTGCCGCGTTGTTCGCTCACAGGCTGGGCCAGACGAGCCTTATGCTGGAGAGCCGCGACGATTACGTAGCCGCAGCGAGGCGCATCGCTGCCGGCAGTAGGCGTTCTAGGTCAGACGTGTTCCTGAGCTACGACCATGTTAACACGTTCGCGGCCGAAGAAATGCGGGAGGCGCTTTCGAAGCGGGGGCTTTCGGTCTTCATGGACCGTTATGAGCTTCAAGCCGGAGAGCCGTCTGAGGCGGCGCTGCGATCCGCCATTGAGGCGTCGGACCACATGCTAGTATTGGTAGGGGACGGCACGCGCGAGCGTCGTTGGCAGGAATTCGAGATTCGCGCTTTCCAACGGCAAGCCGCGACCGACGGGCACTCTAGATTCATCGTGCCGGTCTTGCTGGATGGCACGCCCACCTCGGCAATACCCGACCTTCTGCGCCACATGCAGTATGTCGCCGTTAGCCTCGACTTCGATTCCGCTGCGAGAAAAATCGTAAAGATGCTTAGGCCAGCGCAACTGGAGCCTGGGCCCCGTCCCGGTCGGAAGTGCTACATCAGCTTCGACGCCGTGCATGACATGTGGCGGGTTCAGCAGATCCGAAACATGGGTCGAATAGAAACGCAGCCGATACTGGATCGGGAGGCCTGGGACAAGGTTCTCAGGCGTGGCGACAAGGCCATCACTGCCTGGGTTGACGACAACATGCGTGGGAAAGAGTGTCTGATCGTGTTGGTCGGTGCCCAGACCGCTGACCGAAAGTGGGTGAGGTACGAGATAGAAAGGGCATGGCGCAACGGCCTCGGCATCCTCGCGATCGACGTTCACAATCTCAAGGACCGGGACGGGCGGTCCTCAGAAAAGGGGGCGAGCCCCTTCGATGCGCTTTTGATTGAAGGCACTGCCATGGACGCCCAGACCTATGACCCCCCGTTTACCGACAGCGTAGCCGTTTATGAATACATCCGGGATAATCTCAGGCACTGGATATCTCATGCCGTGGACGCGCGACGACACCGAAGTTGACGCGCAAGGACGCAACGTTGAGAAAGGTGGCCAGTTCAACTTTCCTTTTCCATCACAGCAAGAAATAGGAATTGGTTGCGGACGCGACCCGGGGCGATTGAGAGCAAAGATTTTTTCGATAAGAACGATCTGAAATTCCTCATGAGAGTGAGGCGACGACAGCTCCTTTCCCGCGATCCGCCTCGGCAATTCGGCTTAGCCCATGCCGAAGAGCGCAGTAGGCCAGTCGAAACAATTGACTGGGTATACAATCTGCGCGCCGCGCATCCGATATCGCGCGCTAATACAAGGCAGCAGCAGCTAATATGATCGACATTACGAGCTTTGAACGTCCGACCTTAAGACGCGTTGGCTGACGTTCGTGGACAGGGCCCGCGAACATCCGCTTCTGGGAGAAAGCAAGTTTTGTCTGAACGTCTCAGATTGGGCGCGTTCCCGCCTGGCAGCTTTGGGGCCGACTGCCGACGGTCCGCTATCGAAAGAAGCCAGCGAATAGCTGCCGTTTGGCCACTCAAGTGCGTCGCCCACGACGCGGAGCTGACTTATTGGTGGCCTAAAGCGTTTTGGTCCCTTGGCCGGCTAACCCGAATGCAACAACCTCTTGGAATAGCCCGTCGAGGCGACCATCACAGTTGTTGTAGCCGTGGCAGCTCTGCGGGACTGCACGTCGTTGAAGATCGAAAAGCAATCCAAGTATGCCACTGAAACCCCTTGAAGGATCACCACGCGAGGTAACCCCATTCCTTGTGAACTGCTCTCAGAGGTCGGCCGCTGAGCAACCTTCCCTCCCCGCGCCTATGCAGGCGCCTTATTATACCGAGCATTTCGCGGCGACCGCTTTTTCCAGTATCCTCGTCACATGCCCCACACGCCTATGACGCCCGAGACCGCTTCGCCGATAGACGGCATCAGGCCTGCCGCCGCAGCACGCCGGCGCGACGACTTCAAGCCCATCGTCAAGATCCAGCTCGCCCAGCGTGTCGGCTACCTGTGTTCCAACCCAAAGTGCCAGCGGCTGACCGTCGGGCCACGCAAAGGCGAAGAAGGTGCGAACAACATAGGCGTGGCCGCCCACATCAAAGCCGCGTCACCCGGAGGGCCCCGCTACGATTCCAGTCAGAACCCGACCGAACGCGCGAGTGCGGATAACGGAATCTGGCTCTGCGCCGACCATGCCCACCTCATTGACCACAACGCCAAGGAGTTCACGGTCGAGAAACTGGAGAAGTGGAAGCAGGAGGCCGAAGAGCGCGCGTTCCAGCAACTTGCCAGTGGCAAGGGTCCAGCGATCATCGCCCAACTCTCGGACGAACTTATCCAGCAGTTGGCGCCATACATTTCACGGCTCGGTCTGCCGCACGATGCCGATCTTGCGACTGTAAAGGCGCAGGTACGCGCGGCGTCGCTGGCGGATATTGAAACCTATGAGCGGCGACGGAGCTGGCCAAGGCATTCCGTGGAACTTGAACTCGGGGTGGAGGACGTCGAGGATGTTCAAGACGTCCGCAACCTAGACCAAGGCCACTTCGCTCAGGTTCTCGCTACGGCGCAGCATATCGTCCTGCTGTCGGCCCCCGGCACCGGCAAGACCACGACCCTCATCCAGATCGCCCGCAAGATGATCGAGGCAGGTCCCGTGCCAGTGTTCGTGCCTCTTGGCGCATGGGCCGAATCCGGTAGAGACCTCTTTGACTGGGCATCCCGACGGAGAGTTTACGAGGCGCTCTCCAGTGCGCACCTCAAGTTCTTGGCAGACCATGGCGAGCTCGCCCTGATCCTGGACGGCTGGAACGAAGTCCCCGACACAGCACGCCGCCGTCTCATCAAGGAGATAGAAGAACTTGAAACACTGTTCCCGCTGCTGAACGTGGTTATGAGCAGTCGCCGGACCGCCGTGGACGTCCCGCTTGCAGGGCGCCGTATCTCTGTCCTCCCCCTGTCGGACGAGCAGCAACGCGAAGTCGCGAAGGGCATGAGGGGGCAGGACGGCGTCAGCGTGCTCGATGCCGCTTGGCGTACCGTCGGTCTGCGCGACCTCGTAACGATACCTCTATATCTGCACGCCTTGATGGAAGCGACCACCTCGGGAAAGCTACCCGAGACGAAGGAAGAAGTACTTCGCCGCATGGTCGAAGCCCACGAGGCCATTCCCGCCAACAAGGAGCTATTTCACCGGGAACTGCATGACGCCCAGCATACCTACCTCACGACCATCGCGGCGACCGCCCAACTGTCGGGTACGCCGACAATTCACGATCGCGATGCGCGTTCGGCAGTATCGAGCGCAAGCGAAAACCTCCTGTCTGACGGGCAGATTTCCACCGCACCAAACCCGCCTCACGTCCTCGACGTCCTTGTGGGCAGTCATTTGCTGATCAGGCATGACAGCCAGCTCTACTCGTTACAGCACCACGCGCTACAGGAGTGGTTTGCATCCCTTGACCTGGAGGCGGGGCTCGTAATGGCAGGGGATGACCTCAGCCTAGAGCATCCGCTTACGACAGTTGCGCTCAACGACCGCAGCTGGACCGAGGTGGTCCTTTTTGCATGCGAGCGAATGTCGCGGAAAGACGAGGCGGGTGCCAAGGTTGTTGCGAAGGTTGTGGATTTGTTGCTGGGTATCGACCCAATCTTCGCCGCGCATGTTGTCGCGCGATCGGGGCCGACTGTTTGGCAGATCATTGGAGACAGGGTCGTAAGGTTCGGGCGTGCCTGGCATACGCAAGGCCGGTTAGACCGCGCGGTCGGTTTCATGATCGAGACTAAAAGGCCCGAGTTTGCGGATATCGTGTGGCCTTTCGTTTCCGGCGACAACGGTCAGAAGCAGATGAGCGCGATGAGGATCGTGCGTCGCTTCAATCCGTTCGTCCTCGGAGATCGTCTCGCGCGGGACTTCGCGGGACTGCCTGATCAGGCACGCGAGACATTAGCCACCGAATTGGCGTTTCATGGCGATCGGGACGCCCTCGATGCGGTCCTCGCATTGGCGCTGAATGAACACAATCTGGAAATCCGGCTTCGCATCTTTGAAGGCCTCTCTTTCCGTGTCGCCACGCGGCAAATGGAGGAGCTTCTGCGAGCCTCTGGTGACGAGTTGGCGCAAGCAGTCGCACGAAAGAACCAATTCGACGGGGTTCGGGATCCAGAACTACTGGCTGACCTCTTGGAAAGGCGAAAAGCCCTAGTTACAGCCGATGCATCGCCAGAGGTCCGTTTGGCGAGGGCCCTCGACTCCCTTTCGGACGAAGAAGCAGCGGTGACGGTTGAGCGCGAACTGAAAGATCTCGCATTCTCGTTCAAGGACCGCGGACATCACATCACGCACGAAGCCTGGAACCGCTTTCCGCGCCACGTCGCCGTGGCGCTCAGGTGGCGAGTGGAGAATGGTCTCGACCTACCCTATCAGCCGCTGCAGTATTTGGAAGGCGCCGAGCCCACCGACGACGACCCTGTAGCCACGCTGACGTTGCAGGACGACAAGAGCGATCGAGCAAGCGTGGCGTGTTTTCTAGCCGGGGAGCGTACCGTTCGGGAATTGACCGTTCGCTACCTTGATACCAGACGCAAGTTGCGAGCGGACGGCGAGCGGACAGAGGCTGCCTACGGACCCTCCCACAAGCTTGCAGACAAGCTGGAAAGCACGCGCGCAAGCGTGCTGATCGACGTCTTGCAGGAGTTCGCAGAAGGGCTAACTTCAGATGAAATCAACGACCTCGCCGATGTTCTCAGCCGGCACGGTCGCGGAGGGGATATCGAACACTTGCAGATGCCCCCTGCCAGCAGACCAGCTGCCGTCAAACTTATAGAAGGATGGGGGCAGCAGCTCCTCGGCAAGTCAGCTTCACGGCATCACATGGCCCAACTCACGTGGGCGATGCGCCGCGTTCCTGATGCTTGTCAGGTACCCATATTGAACAGGATGGTCGAAGCAGACCTCGCGGGTCTTGCCGCGGCAAGGGCGGCGTATGCGGTCAACAGGTCCAACGAGAATGCCTTGAACGAAATGCGATGGTCTCACGTTCACGAGTACCGCATCATGCTGACAACTATCGGCAACGACGAGGCCGAAGCGGTGCTGAAGCGTTATCTTCTCGACGCGGACTTCGGTCCGGAAGCGGCTGTCGGGCTCCAAGTCATCTGGCAGCAGCGAAACGAACCAGCGCCTGACGACAAAGATCGCAAGTTCAGCCAATGGCCCGACTTCGCCCGTGCCGTCGCAAATCGGTCAAGGGACCGCACCCAGAGCTGCGACACAGCGGATCTGCTTTTCAAGGTCGCAGAGACCTGGGGTAAGGCCGGATCCATGAAAGAACTTGGACGTGCGGCGCGATTTGCCGGCTGCGCCGTGCTGCTTCCGCATGGCAACCGCACGGCATTCCTGATCGACTTCCTGCAGGCCGAGTTACCACACCGGCTGCGGCTAGAACTTGCGCAACGCATGACGGTCGGCGGTCTTGTCGTGCCCGCTGGCATCATCATGAAGGGGCTGTCGGATGCGATGGCCGAGCACGGCGATCGTAAATGGATACAGGACAATGACCTATACACATTGTTTGACTGGCTGGAACTGCTACCGGTCTCGGATCAGCCGTTCGCGTTGTTTGACGGACTCGATGCGATGGCCGCAAAATTCCAGTTCGGCGAATGGCGTATCCGGGATCTGTTGAACAGTGTGCGACATCTGGAAGAAGGTCTTCGGATCGAACTTTTGCGTGGGCTCGTATACCGCTACCCGAAGTTGACTGACCAATACGAGCTGTTTCTTGCGCTCAAGAATCCGGGGCAGGCAACGCTGGACTTCCTACTGGAAATGGCGGCCGGGAAATACGGCAATGGACCGATCGAGCGCGGTACACGCTTTGACTACCCCGACGAATTGTTTCTGACGCTCTCGCCAGAGGCGCGGGAGAACTTACCGGCGCGATATGACGCGGTAAATGATGAGCGACAGAAGGCGCTGCTCGCGGGCATCCTTCTCGCTGGAGCAGATCACGCCACCGTCCTGAAGCTTGCACAAGACAAGACCGGACGCCATGTCATCGGTCAATTTGGCTGGAATACGCGCTCCAAGATTCTGTATTTCCACCAGCCGACTGGCAACGGTTCGTCGTCTTACTCTCTCATCCCACGCGATCTGTCCGAACTCCGTAAAGGACTGTACGGTCTGACCCAGTCTTCTGATCCCGAAACGGCCAAATTCGCTGCCGACTATCTGGTGCAGATTGACGCCGAGCGTGATGAGGAAGGTGGGATTGATGCTGGTCCCCGCCATCCGGATATCTCCTCAGGTCGGCCGTGGCCCGTCGTGAAAGAGGTGGGCAACGCAGGGTTGCCAGATGCATCTCCTACTTCCGCCTAGAATGGTCTATCGGCAAGCTGAGCCGGGGCGCAGGCGCTGCAAGGGCGCCTATTTTGAATGCCAGTGGCCGTGCATCCACAGGTATGACGCTAAGGGCAATATTGGAGCAGCTAAGAGCCCGTCTTGCCAAACGATTTGCCGATAAATTTAGCTAAACCGTCTTTCTCTCCCTTCTCAACACGGGCGTGTCGTTGGGCGTTCGGCAGCAGTGTCATTGTTTCCGGAGACATCCTTTGAAAGAGAGAGTCTACCCACTCTATCTTGCTCAACTCCGGAAGCGGTTGGATTGGAAGGCCATAGACGTAGTGCGCGCCGTCGGCAATGAACCCAATCACCCTGCCACCGCCGCGCCGATTAAGCGACACGATCTGCGGCACGCCGCCAGAAAGTGGATCGCTTTTCTTCTCCAACGCGTCACAAAACGATGAAAAAATCGACCGGGCGGTGCCGCCCTGTGGGCTCGCGTTCCAAGCGTTGATTTCGCGATCCAGCGCGTGGTCGCCGCTTCCAAGTTTAACCAACACGGCGCTTTTCAATGGAACGCCAACTTCGATCTTCTGGTCCGTCCAGGTCCGCCGCCCAGCTTGATAACTGGTTTTCCAAAGGTAAAACGACCCTCTTAGCCCCTCACCATCTCGTGCACCGTGCAAGATGATGAAGTCGTAATCTGGAGCATTATGCCGCCGTTCAAATGACCGTTTCAGATACTCAACAATCTTGTCGTGCCGCATTTCAGCGGTTGCCTGTTGGTCCCAAAGCAGGCTTTGCCCGGCTAAATCTCCGAGTTGACCGAGCACTAAGGTTGGGTACAGAACGTCGCCGCAATAGCCGAACACTTCCGCCGACCGGGACGCAAATACCTTGCGGCCGCTGTCCCACCGGTGAGATTCTGAGCCCCATGTGATCCGGCTATCTCCCACAATGTAAATGCTGCTCGGCCCTCTCGAATCGACCGAAACCCAGGATAATAGTGTTGTCACTTGACTAAGCGCCCCGTTTATCTCCAAAGGATATACTGAATTCGGGAGGCAACTCCCAGACGTTCCACCACTTTTGAGTCCAAGCGTTCGCGATCCATCGGGGCAGAGCACCTTGGACAGCTAGCTAGACGGTCGGCGGCGGTGTCAAGCGCCACACCCACTCGGTCGAATACCCAGTCGCCCCGGCGCGCAACATATTAGCAAGATCTAGGCATCTCGCGGCATGGTTTCGATGACGGCCAGGCTTGCCTTTGCTGCATGTAAATGCCGACCGGGAAATCCAAGGACGAACACCAACCGGTCGCGGAGGAACTCGGAATGCCGGAAGCACACGATGAGGTAAAAACGCTCCTGCAGACCAATACCGGAGTCCCCAATGAGTTCGTAGCTCGGGTGGCTACGGCGATGGCTGTGCCGTCTGAGCCGCTCGCCGCGTTTGTTGGCCAGCCCCTCCGTTCCTTTTATCAGCAGGCTATCTGCGGCGGTCTGGTGTTCCAGCTTAGCGATGGAAGTCGTCTCGTTCGAACCGTGGTTCCGATGGCCTTTCAATCAGTGCTTGCCGGGATCATGCTTGCCGCAGAGCTGGTCAAGCATAGTGCGGGTTTTCCGATAGTCCGACAACCAGCACTCGCGTGATTCTACTGCGCCCCCTTGGTTCTCACCTCCATGATCCGAAAGCCAAAGATTCCAGCGGCCGCTGCATCTGCAGCGATGAGGATTTCATTTCCGCCTACAGGCTGAAATACGGCTGTGCCGTTGAACAGCTGAGCAACGGGTCCGCCTAAAAAGATCTGAAGTCTTCGTTACCGCGGACGGCGCGCTGTCAAGCGCTCACCGATGTTTTCGACCACGATCGAGTGCCTGATGAGAGTGCGGGGCGGATACTGTGACACGCTCGGCCCGCTGCTTGTCAATGTGAGGCCCAGAACCCACGACAGAGATCCTTGAGCGACGGCTCGCCGTTTAACGTTTTTTGTACTGTTATCTACGTTCGACCATATTCGTCGTCGAAGCGAACGATATCATCCTCGGCGAGATAATCGCCGCTCTGCACTTCAATGATCACCAGGTCAATTCTGCCTGGGTTCTCGAGCCGATGCTTATGGCCGCAGGGGATGTAAGTAGATTCGTTTGTCCTCAGGAACAACTCCTGCTCGCCATTGACGATCTTGGCGGAGCCGCTGACCACGACCCAGTGCTCCGAGCGATGATAGTGCATCTGCAGGCTCAACTGGCGACCGGGCTTCACCTCGATGCGTTTGATCTTGAAGCGCTCGCCTTCCTCCAGAACCGTATAGGAACCCCAGGGCCGGTGTACCGTGCTATGGACCAGATGAGCTTCATGTCCCGAAGCCTTGAGGCCCTCGAAGAGCTTCTTAACGTCCTGAACGCGGTCGCGGGATGTGACAAGCAAAGCGTCCGGGGAATCCACGATCACCAGATCGCTTACGCCCACCGTGCCGATGACGCGCTTGTCGGAGCTCACATAGGTGCCGGTCGTGTCGACCATGTGCACATCGCCGCGTATCCTGTTCCCGCTTTCGTCGGGGGCGATCAAATCGGCCATTGCGTTCCAAGATCCGATGTCGTTCCAATCCATGTCGCAGGGAATCACGGCAAGTCTGTTAGTCTTCTCCATGACAGCGTGGTCGAGCGAGATTCGCGGCGCGGAACCGAAATGCTCAGGCGCGAGTTCGATTTTGGCAAAGCCTTGGCATTGACTGGCGCGGCCGTTCTCGTAGCTGTCGGCGACGGCCTGGAGCACCTCGGGACAATGCAAAACCATCTCGTCGAGCATGGTTTGCGCACTGAAGCAGAAGATGCCGGCGTTCCAGAAGAAGCGTTGAGACGCGACATAGGCTTTGGCTGTATCCAGATCCGGTTTTTCAACGAAACGGACGACGTTCTCACCATCTGCTTCGATGTAGCCGAATGCTGTGTCCGGTCTGGTTGGGGTGATGCCCAATGTGGCGATCCGCCCGAGCTTCGCATGTTCCATGGCCAGGCCCATGACGTCTAGAAACGCAGGCAGGTTGCCAATCAGGTGATCGGCCGGGAAGACGCACAGGATCGCGTCAGGGCCTTGCGTTGCCCTCGCATGGATCGCGGCTGCAGCCACGGCGGCGGCCGTATCCCGAGGTTCGGGCTCGAGCAGAAAGGTGCGTGGCAGGACCACGGAATCCAGTTCGTCAAATTCGTCCTTGGTCAGGAAGAGGTGTTCCGCGGATGTCACAGCGACGAGTTCCACGACACCTTCTATCGAAGCGACGCGCAGCACAGTGTGCTGAATGAGAGAATATCCATCCGCTACTTTGAGGAAAGGTTTGGGGTGCGATTGCCTTGAGGCGGGCCATAGCCGCGATCCGGCTCCGCCGCTGATGATCACGGGAATGACT
Organism: Mesorhizobium sp. M1342; assembly: GCF_040317955.1. Lineage (NCBI taxonomy): Bacteria > Pseudomonadati > Pseudomonadota > Alphaproteobacteria > Hyphomicrobiales > Phyllobacteriaceae > Mesorhizobium > Mesorhizobium sp. M1342. The sequence goes on from NZ_JAMYLI010000014.1 coordinate 105,765, forward strand.
TTCATAACCAACCTCAATCTCGTCTCTGGAGTGATCGCCCGCGTTGTTTCGAGCGTCAGCGTCACGATCGCCGTCGCTCTGGCTTGTCTGCGGCCCCGCGTAACAGCGAAGTTCTGGTACGTTGCAGGCGGCGTCAGATGACGACGCTATCGGTAATGTACGACGCCTCCACTGGCGTCGGTGAGAAATGCGCATTCAACTATGCCTGTTGGTTGCCTCTGCCGAATTGCGCAGGTGGCGGGTCCTAACTGAGATCAGAGACTTGGCTGTCTTCTATCAAAGTCAAACGACTTGGCTCCTTCAGATCGAATTCAATTACCCGTGGTGCGAATAGACGTGCATATCGTGTAAAGGCGCTCGTCGGGGGAAACCGAATTACGGTATCGCAGCGCCCGAGAAGATACATCTCAACGAGGGCGGAAATTCCGCCGTCAATCCCGAGTGCTGCAGTGTGTAAGGGGCCACCTTGATTGGATCCGAAGTGCTTCGGGACAGTGAGCAGATCGGGAAACCTGGCCGACAGAAGATCCAGTATCCGCGCGCTGTCCGTGCATAAGAACAGCCGCACAGGCCTGGGGTGCGGTAACGCCTTAGCCTTGTCAATTGCAGCGCACACTTGCCGAACGGCGAGCTCCGGATCGGCCCAGTAGGGCGCATGCTCCATGATGTCTTCACCGTTACCGTGCCGAACATGAATCCCGATGATGCTGTGCCCCTCAAAACATTCCTGATAAATGGCATCTATGCGGGCTTGAATTTCTGGCCGAGGCTGGACACTCTGGAACACCTGCCGCTCTGCATCCTCATCGCACCGCCACATCAGACAAGCGTCACACACTACTGTGTTCGCTTCGACATCGTGTTCGGCCTGAAAGAGCTCGCCCAACTCATCGCGCTCTTGGAAAATCTGCTCATCTGGCCGGTAAAGGCACTCGATCGCCGGCCTGTTCCACCACTCCGGGAAGAATGGACCAGGGAAGGAAACGTCGTTGATCCGGTCGTCGGAAATAGCCGGCACGCCAGCGATGTCATTGATCGGCTGGAAGAACACCGGAAACGCATTTGTGAAGGGTTGGTCGAGGTAGCAGGCCCCCCGCCAGTCGATGACTAGAGTTCGTCCCGACCGCTGCGCGTAGCGCCAAGCGGCCGCCAACGACCACAGACAATCACCGAACCCCGTACGCCTCCGAGAGACGACGAACCGGCGCTTTTCCACTCCACTAACATGCATTTTCGGAAATCTCGTTCAGAGAGGAGGTTGCATCCGGTTTGGAATCCTTAGTCGACAGGTAGACCCTGACGCCGGGCGCTTGGCAGAGGCCGGGCCATAGGGCAGAAGAGCTCACTCAGCACTGCCCACTAATCCCGTGACGCTCGCACAGCTTGAAGCCGATGCCCTCGCTTCCGGTTCAGCCTTCTCTACTGGGCCTCCGCCGCATATGTAAAATCTATTGAATGGATGCCGGCCATCCATGCGTTGGATGCCATGATGAAAGGGCTCGGCTGACGCGGGCCCGGCCAATAGAGCCGAAACAGCCGGGGAACGCTGCGACACTGCCTGCCGGAGCAAATCGTTCCGTCGACGCCATACGCCAAGGGTGCAAGGCTGCATACAGCAACCGTACCGGGCGAGATGAGGTCGACAGCTCGACGCGCCTGGAACCAGCTGATCGACAGAATCTGCAGTCTGCTCCCAAAGTTCTGCACGACCTGTGCCGGATGCTGTGGTGAGGGCTCGCGGCCACGAACTTTGTCCTCGCCCCGAACGGAAGCTCGCGCCTACGACTCCGGGCCGGCGAGGCGCCCCCGCTGCTCGGTCCGACCATCCATTCTGTGGATGCACTTTATCCAAACAATCGATTTCACTGATCCAAACAATTCCCATTAGAAGACGCTGAAGCAAGAAAGAAAGGCGTCCTCACTCGCTGATGGATGAGCAAATCAGCTGCAAGGTGCTGGGAGTACATGTCGCTCACGGCGTGAGCTGAGCGGCACTCAGACCGCATGTACGAAGCCGACGGTTAGCGGCGCAACTCTATTTTGCTGTGACTCCAAGCAAGAGGTGTGCTCGGCTGGCGGACTGTCAATTGACGAGCTTCGCGCCGCATCTGTCGAAGTGCTCCATAGCGCACGGGGCTGGCCGCACATTGTGTCGGCGTGGCGAGCCGGAGCCGAAACTTTAAACTTTAATAGAGCAGGAATAGAATGGGCGATAGCAGGAAAGTTGCTCTTATTACGGGCATAACTGGACAGGATGGTGCCTATCTTGCCCGTCTTCTTCTCAAAAAAGGCTACATCGTTCATGGGATTAAGCGACGTTCCTCTTCCTTCAACACAGGTCGTATCGAAGACCTCTACCAAGACCCGCACGAATCCGATCCGCGCCTGATCTTGCATTACGGTGACCTCACTGATTCGACTAACCTCATCCGCGTGGTTCAGGAATCTCAGCCAGACGAAATTTACAACTTGGCTGCTCAGAGCCATGTGCAGGTGTCGTTCGAAACACCTGAGTACACAGCAAACGCGGACGGTATCGGTACATTGCGACTTCTTGAGGCGATTCGCCTCCTCGGTCTGACGGACAAGACCCGCTTCTATCAAGCCTCGACTTCGGAGCTATACGGCCTCGTGCAGTCCGTACCGCAGAACGAAACGACGCCCTTTTATCCGCGCAGCCCTTACGCCGCCGCCAAGCTCTACGCCTACTGGATGGTCGTCAATTATCGCGAGGGCTATGGTATGCACGCTTCCAACGGCATTCTTTTTAATCACGAAAGCCCCCTTCGTGGCGAAACTTTTGTGACGCGCAAGATCAGCCGCGCTGCCGCTGCTATCTACCTGGGCAAGCAGGACAAGCTTTATCTCGGCAATCTCGATGCTCAACGCGATTGGGGCCATGCGCGTGAGTACGTGCGAGGTATGTGGATGATGATGCAGCAGGATCAACCGGATGATTACGTGCTGGCTACGGGCAAAACGACTCCTGTCCGCCAATTCGTCGAGTGGGCTTTCGAAGATATCGGCGTCGAGATCGAATGGCGTGGCAAGGGTGTCGGCGAAAAGGGCTATGATGTAGCGAGCGGCAGATGCCTAGTCCAAGTGGACCCACGCTACTTCCGCCCCACGGAAGTCGATCTTCTCCTGGGTGACGCTACCAAGGCGAAGGAGAAGCTCGGCTGGGTGCATGAGACATCCGTGCGCGAGCTTGCTGCGGAAATGGTACGCGAAGACCTGAAGGTCATGCAGACATCTGTAGTCATGAAGGAAGCGTAATGTATGATCTGAACGGAAAAACCGTGTGGGTCGCTGGCCACAAAGGTATGGTGGGCAGCGCTGTTGTACGCCGACTCGCGTCTGAAGACTGCAAAGTTGTGGCCGCCCCTCGGGGAGAGCTAGACCTCAAGCGACAGACCGAGGTTGAAAACTTCGTGGCAGTGATGAAACCGGACGCTATCATTATGGCGGCGGCAAAGGTAGGTGGTATTCTCGCGAACGCCACCTATCCGGTCGACTTTCTTTACGACAATCTGATGATCGAGGCCAATATCTTCGCGGCAGCCCACGAAAACAATGTCGACCGCGTCCTCTTCCTCGGCTCGTCTTGCATCTATCCGAAGATGGCACCACAGCCCATTCCTGAAAGCGCGCTTTTGACCGGGCCACTAGAGCGCACCAACGAATGCTACGCCGTCGCCAAGATCACCGGCATCAAAATGGCTCAAGCCTATCGCCAGCAATATGGCCGCGACTACATCTCCGCTATGCCGACGAATCTCTACGGGCCAGGCGACAATTATGACTTGCAGTCAAGCCACGTCATCCCAGCGCTGATCCGGAAAGCGCATGAAGCTAAGCTCATAAGTGATAAGCAAATCACCATCTGGGGCACGGGCACACCACGTCGGGAATTCATGCACGTCGACGACTGCGCCGACGCATTAGTCTTCCTTCTGAAGAACTACTCTGACCATGATCACGTCAATCTCGGCTGCGGACAGGACATCACGATCCTAGAGCTGACTAGAATGATCTGCCGTGTAGTCGGATTTACTGGGGAGATCGCGCATGATCACTCTAGACCTGACGGTACACCGCGAAAGCTGATGAGCGTCGACAAGCTGCGCACTTTGGGATGGGCAGCAAAGATCACTCTCATGGAAGGCATCGAGAGTGTCTATCATGCATTTCTGAACGGGAGCTACACCGAACGGCGATAGATAAGAGGATTTGCTGCGTCTCAGGCCTGTACGCGCTTTCGGGACCCAGAGCTAATGTAGACTGAGACAATCACTCGATGGCGATAGCGCTCATGTGAGCCAGCCGCGAGGAGCCCTGCCGGACCCGGACCCCATCCGCTCCAACCTCGTCGCCGTGAAGGTCACGGTGCGCTGCCCACGCCGACGCCGACTGCGTCAATCCTCACAAGGGTAACCGTCGATAACCGAACGCGTCTACGGTAACCGAATGTACTTCTTGTTCTCGTCCGAGGGATCTGTCGATGGGCATTCCGGACGAGCCAAAGTTTGAGCATGTTACCTTCAAAACCCGGTTAGCAACGTCGGATTTGGTATGAAATTCGGAACAAGTGGATTACGGGGCCTGGCGACAGAATTGGCAGGAGCCGCCTCTGCCCTATATGCAACGGCATTCGCGACATTCCTGCTGGAATCCGGCCTGGCCAGAATTGGCGACGAGATACTCATAGGGCGCGACTTTCGCGCCTCGAGTCCGGCCATCGCCGCCGTCTGTGCGGCGGCACTGTCCGCGCTCGGCTTCATCGTAGTCGATTGCGGCGCAGTCCCCACCCCTGCCCTGGCACTGTATGCTCAGGCGCGTAAGAGTGGTTGTTTGATGATCACAGGCTCGCACATTCCGGCCGACCGTAATGGAATAAAATTCTATCGACCCGACGGTGAGATCGACAAGGGTGATGAGCGGGAGATAACGCGCATCGCCTTGCAGTTGGAGAAGCGCGGATACGTCCTTGAAGGTGCTGTTGCACGTCGGCAGCACCGGGAGGCCGAATGCAAGGCCTTTTTCATGGCGCGCAATCGAAAGCTTATGGAGATTAATGCTCTAAAGGGCTTAACGGTGGGCGTATATCAGCACAGCACAGTCGCGCGCGATCTCTTGGTTGACATTCTCTCATATCACTGTGCGACGGTCGTAACCCTGGGACGTTCGGAAGGTTTCATTCCTGTCGACACTGAAGCGGTCTCTGACGAGACTGCTCAACAGTTCAAGCTCTGGGCCAAAGAGCATCGGCTTGATGCGGTCGTCTCGGCAGATGGCGATGGTGACCGCCCACTGGTAGCTGACGACCACGGAGACCCCCTTCGCGGTGATTTGTTAGGCCTGATTACGGCGAACTTCCTGCAAGCGAAGGCAGTCGTCACGCCGGTCACATCAAACTCTGGTATCGAGACCGCAGGTTCTTTTAAAGTCGTGCGTACCAAGGTTGGATCGCCATTTGTTATCGCTGCCATGCTCGATTTGGTTGCGTCGGGTCACGAGCGCGTGGTTGGTTTCGAAGCAAACGGTGGTTTGTTGACCGGCACGGACTTTGACCCGAACGGAACTAAACTGCCAGCGCTACCTACACGCGACAGTTTTCTCCCCATCCTTGCGGCACTTTCCCTTGTTAGTACAAGTGGGCAGCCACTGTCGGAGATTGGCAGTTCCTTTCAATTGCCGGCAGCGGCGGCGGATCGCTTGGAAAATTTTTCCGTCGAAAGCAGCACTCGCCTCATGACATACCTTCGTACAGCGGAAACTAACATCGCCGCCTTCGTCGGGTCGATTGGGGTGGTAAGCAAGGTTAGCGATGTTGACGGACTTCGTATCACTCTCGCGGATAAGCGTGTCTTGCATTTGCGTCCATCCGGAAATGCCCCGGAAATGCGGTGCTACGTCGAAGCCGAAAATCGGGAGGACGCGGAGCTTTTGCTCCGGACTGGATTGGATCGAATTCGTAATTGGACGCAAGGCTAAATAAAAGCCGCCTCCCTGCGTATTCCAGGTGACCCTGGGGGTCGCACAAGCTACTCAAGCGCGATCAGAACGTCCACAGTGTCCCTGGCCCTGTCCGCTTTGAAGCGAACCGGAACGCCCGTGGAAACAGCCGATCCGTACCAGCCACGGAGCATCCGGTAGCTCATGGTCAAGGCAGCGCCTTCCGGTAGCGAACAGCCGGTCCCGCACTGACCGCCTGCGCCGCATGTACGATGGCGTTGGTGTCCAGGCCGTGGTGACGGTATAGGTCCGCAATAGTCCCCGTCTGGCCGAACTGCTCGACCCCGAGCGCCTTCACGCGATGCCCGTTAACCCCACCGAGCCACGCGAGCGTCGCCGGGTGGCCGTCGATCACGGTGACGATGCCGCAGTCACGCGATAGCGGCGCGAGCAGCCGCTCGATATGACTCAGGGCGCCAATCGCGCCACGCTGCCGGGCACGTTCCGCCGCCTGCCAGCCCGCATTAAGCCGGTCCGCGGAGGTGATCGCGAGCAGCCCGACATCGCGCCGGTCCTCCGCCAGAAGACCCGTCGCGGCAATCGCCTCCGGCGCGACGACGCCTTGATAAGCAATGACGACACTCGCGTTGGGCCCAGGCGGACGCAGCCAATAGGCGCCATTGACGATGTCCCGCGCGAGCGCCGGGTTCATGTCGCGCAGCGGCTGCTCGAGCGGCCGGGTTGACAGGCGAAGATAGACCGATCCTCCGGTCTGATCACGCAGCCACGTCGTCTCATCCGGATCCCCCTCGCCATTACGTTGCATGTAATCGAAGGCAAAGCGCATGATCACGGACAGTTCGTCGACGAAGGCCGGTTCGAAGGCGCAAAGCCCATCCTGCGCCATGCCGATCAATGGGGTGCCGATCGACTGGTGTGCTCCGCCCTCGGGCGCTAGCGTCACGCCCGAGGGCGTTGCGACCAGCATGAAGCGCGCATCCTGATAGCAGGCGTAGTTTAGCTGGTCGGCCGATCGGTAGATGAAGGGATCATAGACTGTCCCGATCGGCAGCAGGCGCACGCCATTGATCGAGTGCGAGAGACCGAGCGCCCCGAGCATGATCATCAGGTTCGACTCGGCGATCCCGAGCTCGAGGTGCTGCCCCTTCGGCCCAAATTCCCAGGTAAAGGTCGACGGAATGCGTTCGGCCTTGAAGGTGTCCGCCATGGTCTCCCGGGCGAAAAGGCCGCGCCGGTTGACCCAGCCACCGAGATTGGTCGAGACCGTCACATCGGGCGAGGTGGTGACAATGCGGTCGGCAAGCAGACTGCGCTCGCGTGCGATGTCGTTCAGGATCTGGCCGAACCCCATCTGGGTCGAGAGCGGCTTGCCGGGCTGCCCCGGTGACGGAAGGGTTTCAGGCACCGGCACCGACGGCGCAGACAGCCTCCTACGCCCCTCACTGAAGAACGGCGCCTTTGCGAAGAAGGCGTCAAGTTCCGCTTCCGGCAAGGTGGCGGCCGCCCATTTGTCCCACTCCTCACCCCGCTTTACGCCCATTTGCAGGCGGTAGTCTTCCATCTGCGTGGGCGTCATCTGCCCCGCGTGGTTGTCCTTGTGTCCGGCAAGCGGCAGACCGTAGCCCTTGATGGTGTAACAGATGAAGCAGACGGGACGGTCATGCCTGGACGCCGCCTCGAAGGCTTCGAGGAGGCTCGGCATGTCATGCCCGCCAAGGTTCGTCATCAACGCCTGCAACTCGTCGTCGGAGCGGCGTTCGATCAGAGTGGTGACCGGCCCTTGGTCTCCGATCTCGTCGAGCAGCCGCTTGCGCCAGGCAGCACCCCCTTGGAAGGTCAGCGCCGAATAGAGCTGGTTCGGACAGCGCTCTATCCACTCGAGCAGCTTCTCGCCCCCCGGCTCGGCAAAGGCAGCCTCTTGCAGAGCGCCGTGGCGCAGGACCATCACGTCCCAGCCGAAGTTGCGAAAAATCTGCTCGAAACGCTGCCAGAGGCCCTCCCGGATCACGGCGTCGAGCGACTGGCGATTGTAGTCGACCACCCACCAGCAGTTCCTGAGCCCGTGCTTCCAGCCTTCGATCAGGGCCTCGTAGATGTTGCCCTCATCCATCTCGGCGTCGCCGATCAGGCTGACCATTCGGCCCTCGGCACGCTCCTTCATCCAGCCGTGACCCGAGACGTAGTCCTGCACCAGCGACGAGAACAGCGTCTGAGCAACGCCGAGACCCACCGACCCGGTCGAGAAGTCGACATCGTCGACATCCTTCGTCCGCGAAGGGTAGCTCTGCGCGCCCTTGTAGCCGCGGAAGTTCATGAGCTTTTCGTGGGTCTGGTTGCCCGCCAGATACTGAAGTGCATGGAAGATCGGCGCCGCATGGGGTTTGACCGCCACCCGATCCTGCGGGCGCAGGATCGAACCGTAGAGCGCGGTCATGATGGTACTCAGCGACGCGGACGAGGCCTGATGCCCCCCGACCTTGATCTCATCGCCCTCGCGGACGTGGTTGGCGTGGTGGATCGTCCAGGCTGCGAGCCAGGAGACGCAGCGCTCGATCTCGTTCAGATATTCCAGTTTCCTCGTCATTCAGTTTCCCGCAAATCAGCTGCCGGTCTCACAGGACCCCCGCCCAAATGGTCAAAGATCGAGTTTCAACACACCTGTCGCGCGCGACACGCAGGGGATGAAGCGGTGGCCGCGTGCCTCCTTGGACAGGACGGCATCCCGATGGATCGGCTGTCCCGCCAGCATTGCGCATTCGCAGGTCCCGCACACCCCGTTCTCACACGAGGCCATCAACGGCACACCGGCCGCACGCAAGGCGGCCAGTGCCGTGGTCTCAGCCGAAACCTCAACCACCCTGCCCTCAGCCAGTTCTATGACGAATGGTTCCGGTGGCGCGCCATCAAACTCGGGAGGCTGGAAAGTTTCGAAATGAACAGTACCCTCGGGCCAGTGTTGAGCCGCGCGCCCCACAACCGCCATGAAGCCAGGCGGTCCGCAGTAGTATGTCTGCGCGTCGTCCGAACGGTTCGCCAGCAGCGCGGCGATGTCCTGGCGGGTCGCCGGCTCGTCGTCGAAATGGAACCGAACATTGCCGCCAGGAAGATCGTCCTCGATCACGTCCAAGAGTGGCGTGAGCGCCCGGCCGCGGGTGAAATAGTGCAACTCGACGGGCTTGGCCTGCCGGGTGAGCGCGCGCGCCATGGCCAGAATCGGGGTGATCCCGATTCCCCCTGCCAGCAGCAAAGTCGGCCCCTCGCCTGGCTTGAGCGCAAAATGGTTGCGTGGCGCGGAGACAGGCAGTGTGGAGCCGACGGCAATGGTTTCGTGGATCCACGCCGAGCCGCCACGGCCGTCATTCTCGCGCTTCACCGCGATGGTGTAGCGGCCAAGCTCGGTCGGGTCGCCGCAAAGTGAATACTGACGCACCTTCCCTTCAGGCAGATGGACGTCGACGTGAGAACCCGCTTCGAACGCCGGCAGCACAGGTTTGCGTGGGTGTTTCAGGTCGATGACCAGCACGTCGCCCGGCTCCTTGCGGGCGGCGGTCACGGTCAGCTTCATGATGATGCGCGGCGAGGCCATGGCGTTTCACTCGTCGATGGGCAAGATCAGATCACCGGGGCGGATCACGCCCCCGACCTCGATTGTGCAGTTCAGGCCGGAGCGGTTCAGAAGCCCCTCGTAGAGACCCGGAAGCCCGAGCAACTCCTCGATATACTTGCACGGCACATTCATCCGGGCGGCCCTGAGAATCGTTTCCCCGACCCGGAAGCGTTTGCCGACAAGATGGCTAAGCGGAACGCCTCGTGTCGTCAGATTGCGCCGGTGATCTTCGGGTGCGAGCTTGGCCTTGAAGCCCGGAATTCTGGGTTCGCCCTGCGCGATGGCGTCCAGGACTTCAGCTTCGATCAGCGTCACTTCGCGAACGTCAGGACGCGCGGAATAGGTCCCCGTCCCCAGGTAGTAGCGGTCTCCGACAATGCCTTGGCCGGCAATAAGCTGCGCCTGCGCCAGCTCCTCCATTTCATAGGAGGCGGCAGGCGCGATATGGACGTGAAGCAGCTTTCCTCGCCAGGTCATCATCGCTCTCGGAAATTCGTCTCGTGGAAACCTGCTGCATAACTGGCCTGATCAACAGCGCCAGTTGCATGGCATTTTCCCGGTCCAGTTGGCTGTTTGGAAAGAAATACGGGGGGCCCTCGGACCGTTTTCAGCGCCAGCTTTCGGCGTCGCCCCGTCTCAGTTGTTCCGCGCCGGCATCGCGTCTTGCACCTGCTTGACAACCTCTCGCAGGACCTCAACGCCCTTCCCGATCTGCCGAATGCTCAAGGCGGCATAGCCCATGACAAGTCCGACGCGATCGGTGCGGCCTTCGTCCGATGGCCGTTCGTAGAGCGGCGAGATCAAGTGTAGCCCCAGGCCAGCGTCGCGGGCGGATTCGACCAAGGCCGTTTCCCGCGATCGTGGCAGGTCATTGAACCAAACGGCGACGTGCAGTCCCGCATCAGCTCCCTGGACAGTGATGCGATCCCCGAAGCTGTGCTGCAAGGCACCCAACAACGTTTCCCGACGCTCGCCGTTCAGCCTGCGCACACGGCGCACATGGCTTTCGTAGCCGCCGCTCTCGATCAACGATGCCAGCGCTTCCTGTTCAGCGACCGGCGAATGCCGGTCTGCGAATTGTTTGGCGGTTGCGAAGACCTCCTGCAATTCGGGCGGGAGGACGAGGTAGCCGATGCGCAGCATCGGCGAGAGCGTTTTGGAGATCGTGCCGAGATAGATGACAGCCCCGTGGTCCTCGAGACTGTGCAGCGGAGGGACCGGATTGATGTCGTAGCGATATTCGCTGTCGTAGTCGTCCTCGATCACATAGGCGTTGTTGTGCCGCGCCCATTCCAGAAGCTGATGGCGGCGCGCGATCGGCATGACGCCGCCCAGCGGAAACTGATGCGACGGCGTCACATAAGCCAGTCGTGCTCCGATCCCCGCCAGCAACTCGGTCCTCATCCCGTCTTCGTCGACGATGACCGGGATGGGTGAAGCACCCGTACTGGCAAAGACCTGACGCGCCATCCTGTAGCACGGATCCTCGATGATGAAGCGGTCGGCGGGATCGAGAAGCAGGCGCGCGCACAGATCAAGGCCCTGCTGCGAACCGCTGACGATGATGATCTGGTCGAGGTCGCAGCTCAGGGTCCGGGCGCGCCAGAGATATCCCTGAAGCGCCTGGCGGAGCCGGCGCGAGCCGCGAGGATCGTCATAGGCAAGACGCAGCGGGCGCTGCCCCATCGCCTCGTTCATCGCGCGTTTCCAGACCAATGAAGGGAAATCCGACGGCGCCAGGTCGCCATAGCGGAACTCGACCTTCAGCCCAGTCGGCAGATAATCTGGCCAGGGTGACGTCGCGCGCAGCCGCTCGCCATATGCGGACAGGTGGATCGGGCCGACCCGTTGCGCGTGAGTGCGCCCCGTCCCATGGCCCATCAACGAAGACGCAACGCGAGGTCGTGCGCCTTGACGGACTTCGATGAAACCCTCCGCAGCCAGTTGCTCATAGGCGACCGTCACCGTGGTTCGCGAAACGCCGAGGTCATTTGCCAGGGCCCGGGAGGATGGCAACTGACTGCCGGTTTCGTAGACGCCGCCGAGGATTTGCTCGCGAAGGGCTTCGTATATCTGGCGTGCACCCATCGCGTGCGAGCGCGCTGCAGACCCGGCACTTGAAGACTGGACCATCTCTTTCATCGCCAACTGGATATTTCACATTGGCCAGGTTGCCGTCAATCTTTCGGAACCCCAAGAGAGATCGCAGAGGCCGAATGACCAGCTCCCATCCATCCGAAACCGATGCTCCCACGGGGTCGCTCAACCGCACCAGCCCCGGATTTGCCACCCGGGCGATCCATCATGGCTACGATCCGGCCGGCTTTTCCAATGCCGTCCAGCCGCCAGTGTTCCTGACGTCAACCTATGGGTTCGAAAGCGTGGCAGCAAACGATGCCGCCGCCGCCCTTGGTGGACGGCTCTATGCGCGCGAATACAATCCCACGACCGAGATCCTCGAGCAGCGGCTCGCGAATCTGGAAGGAGCCGAGGCGGGGCTGGTTGTTGCCTCGGGGATGGCGGCCTTCGGCACTCTGATCCTGTCGCTCCTGTCCCAGGGCGATGAACTCATCGTCCACAAGACGCTTTATGCGAACACGCTTGCCATGGTCGAACAGGCGGTCCCCCGCTTCGGCATCAAGGTCGTCGCGGTCGATCTGTCAAATCCCCACAATCTCGATGCTGCGATCACCGAGCGGACGCGGCTGGTTTTCTTCGAGACGCCGGTGAATCCGCTGAGCCGCATCCTCGACATAGCGGCAATTGCCGAGCGCGCTCACGCGCGCGGTGTAAGGGTTGCAGTCGACAGCACCTTCGCCTCGCCCGCGCTCCAGCGACCGCTTGAGCACGGGGCGGACATCGTGCTCCATTCGCTGACCAAGTACATCAATGGTCATGGCGATGCCCTTGGCGGGGCGCTTCTCGGCGACGCCCAAACGCTCCGTACGCTGCATGAAACGGGCCTGCGCTACATCACCGGCGCAGCGCTCTCGCCCATGTCAGCTTTCCTAATCCTGCGCGGTCTCAAGACGCTGACGCTGCGTATGGAACGGCACAGCGCCACGGCCCTTGCACTGGCTCGGGCGCTGGAAGCGCACCCGGCGGTGGCATTTGTGAGTTATCCGTTCCTCGACTCGCACCCTGATCAGGTGACGGCGCGAAAACAGATGTCCAACGGATCGGGCATGTTGGCCTTTGGCCTCCACGCTGGATACGAAGGAGCGCGCCGGATGATGGACCGGCTCAACCTGATCATTCGCGCCGTCAGCCTCGGCGATGCCGACAGCCTCATCTATCATCCAGCAAGCCTCACCCGTGCTCGGCAGCCGATCCGCAAGGATGCCCATTTGGCCGATGGAGTCGGCGAGGATCTCATGCGTCTCTCGGTGGGGCTTGAAGACGCTGATGACCTGATCGCCGATCTGCGGCGGGCTTTGGACGTCTTGTAATGACCTGGCGTGCGGCCACCTCTGCGCTCACACATAGATCTGGAGCCTTGCCATGGCATTCCTGAGCGGTCTTTCCGCGTTCCCCATCACCCCGACCAATCGTGACGGCCGCGTCGATAGCGTTGCCCTGCGCAGGCTGATTGCTCGGCTTGGCATTGCTCAGGTCGATTCCATCGGTCTTCTCGGCAGCACCGGCACATACATCTATCTGTCGCGCGAGCAACGGCGGCGGGCGCTCTCCGAGACCTTGGACCAAACGGCGGGGCAAATGCCGGTCGTGGTGGGTGTGGGCGCGCTGCGCACCGATGAAGCCGTGGGGCTCGCGCAAGACGCCAAGGCCCTTGGAGCAGCTGCGGGTTTGCTTGCTGCCGCCTCCTACACCCCGCTTACTGATGACGAGGTGTTCGAACATTTCTCCACCGTGGCGCGCGAAAGTGGCCTGCCGATCGTCGTCTACGACAATCCAGGAACGACGCATTTCCATTTCAGTCCACCCCTTGTCAGCCGCCTGGCAAAGGTGGCTGGGATTGTCGCCATCAAGAATCCGACAGACAAAAGCGATGCGATCAAGAACCATCTGACCGCCCAGAGGCGCACACTGCCGGAAGGGTTCTCGATTGGCTACAGCGGCGACTGGAACGCCGCCGAGGCCATGATCGCCGGCGCCGACACATGGTACAGCGTCCTCGCGGGCATCCTGCCCGAGGTCTGCATGACGATCGTCACAGCGGCGCAACAGGGCGATGCGGCCGAAGCGCGACGGATCAATGCCGCGCTGGTCCCGATCTGGAGCCTCTTCAAGGAGTTCTCGAGCCTTCGCGTCGTCTATGCACTCGCTGAATTGCTCGACATTTGCAGTGCCGAACCCCCGCGTCCCATCCTGCCTCTGCCCCCAGCAGCGAAGCGCCAGATCGCCGCCGCGTTGAAAGGTTTGCCATCGGATGCCAGCCGGTGAACAGCAAACCCCGTTCGGCAAGTGAAAGGAAGTGCATGTATTTACCCGCTCATTTCGAGAATTGATCGAAAACAACGCACTCGGCGTGCTGATAGCCATGGCTGGAGCGGTCTCGACGCCAATCACACCCCCTTCGAACTCGACAATCGACTGCGGAGGTACAGACTGCGCAGGGCACTCCGCCCATGCCGCACCGTTCGCCTTCAAACTAGGAATCGGTGGTTTATCCATTGGAATGGCATCGAGCCGGCGCTTTACTTCCGGCCCGGTGCGCGCATTGAAGCCGGTGCCAATGCCGCCGGCGAACACCAGATTTCCGTCCTCGACATTCGCCAGAGCACGCTTCCCGACCGCCGTAACTGTTGCCGGGTTCGCAGCCGATGACGATGAACTCATCACTCAGCACGCATTTTGTCTCACCCATTCTTGGCGCCGGCCGGATCGATATGGACTGACACGCAGCTTGGAGACGATGCCCTCGAGGCCGAACTGGGAGACTTGCGCGAGAATGTCGCTGCCGCCGCTGATCTCGTCGCTCAGAACGATGCCGTTTGGCGGCGTCTCAGCAGGTTTAACTAGCGCTTTGCGCCGATCGACGAGTGGCCGATCTCGAAGACCCTCGCCGTCGATCTTGAGCAGGTCGAAGCCGGCAAGCAGGTCCTGACGTCTCCCGCCGCGGCCAAGAGCCCGCTGAAGACTGGGAATGCGCGACAAGCCTTCTGGTCAACGACGAACGCCTCACCGTCTATTATCGCGTCCGAGGCGCCGAGCTCGGCCACCGCCCGGGACGATAGCCGGAAACCTGAGGGTCCAGTCGTGGAGGTTGCGGGTCGAGGTAGGCCCCCATCGATAGTCGTCCCATTTCATTTCGTGTAGCCAATCAGGGCCCTGCCGGACGCGGCCGACCAGCGGTCGATGTTCGCGACGACCCGAATGTCCAGTCTCGTGTAACCCAGCCTAAAGCGGCCTGTCCGCCCAAAAAATGACATTCAGTTGCCTCCGCCTTTCCACACGACCCACTTCACGATCTCGTAACTCGCCAACCTAGCGGCTTGTTGCTTGAGCTGCGCGTTCCTAGGGTGTGGTCGCTAGGCCTCAGCAACAAGAGCTCGGTTGCCAGGCGGGCGGAGGCTCAACGAGATAGCCAGCTCAGGACAAGGAGAGCAAGCAATGGTCGCTTTTACCCTCAATGGCGAGGCGCGAACACTCGACGTCGATCCAGAGATGCCGCTGCTCTGGGCGGTCCGTGACGTCATCGGACTCACGGGAACGAAATTCGGTTGCGGGCTTGCCCAGTGCGGCGCTTGCACGGTTCACGTTAACGGCATGCCGACGCGCTCGTGCCAGACCGCAGTCGGCGACATCGAAGGAGCCTCGATCACCACCATTGAGGGTGTGTCGGGCAAGATAGGCGAAACGGTCCAGGCCGTGTGGGCCGAGTTCGACGTACCTCAATGCGGCTATTGCCAGTCTGGCCAGATCATGTCGGCCGTGGCCCTCCTTACAGAGACGCCTAAGCCGTCGGACGATGATATTGATTCGGCGATGAGCGGCAATCTCTGCCGCTGCGCCACCTATCACCGCATCCGCGCGGCCATCCACGAGACCGCCAACCGGCTGGAGACTTGAGGTATGTCGCAGTTTCTCTCGAAGCATAACTCCGTGCGGCCCACGCGCCGCCGGTTCCTCGTCGGCGCGGGCGTCACCACCGCTGGTCTCGCCGTGGGCTACCGGCTAGTGCTGGCGGCGTCCGACATCGCACAAACGACTACTGCAAAGGTTCAGGCGAACCCCTTCCAGACCTATGTCGAGATCACAAAGGAGAACCGAATCATCATCTACTCCTCGCAGTTCGAGATGGGACAAGGCTCCTATTTCGGCATCGCCACCCTGGTTATGGAAGAGCTCGACGGCGACTGGGCGCAAGTGGACGTGGTCGGCGGATATGGCAATACCGCGCTCTACGGCAATCTCGCCTGGGGCGGGGCCGCGCAGGCAACTGGTGGCTCCACGTCGATGAGTTCGTCGTGGGAACGCTACCGCAAGGCGGGTGCTGCCGCACGGGCCTTGCTGGTGGCGGCCGCGGCGCAGCGGTGGGATGTGCCAGCCGGCGAGATCAAAGTCGCTTCCGGGGTCGTGTCGCACGCCTCAGGGATGCAGGCGCGCTACGGTGACCTGGCTGAAGCCGCAGCGGGAATGCCGGTTCCCGACGACGTGCCGCTAAAGCCGCGCGACAAGTGGGCCCAGATCGGATCGGACAGCCTCAAGCGCTACGATTCCGCCGGCAAGACCAACGGCGCGCAGACCTACACGATCGACCTCATGATGGAGGGACTCCAGACGGCCGTTATGATCCATCCGCCGAAGTTCGGCGCCGAGATCGAGAGCTTCGACGCAACCAAGGCCAAGGCACTCGACGGCATTGTCGATGTCGTCCAGACGCCGCGAGGCATTGCCGTGGTTGGCAGGGACACCTGGACGGCGCTCAAGGGCCGCGACCTCGTGGAGGTGACCTGGAACGAGGAGAAGGCCGAAGGGCGCGGCACGGCCGAGATCATGGCCGAATACAACAAGGCAGCAGACGATCTGGGCGCGGCCACCGCGCGCGACGACGGTAACACTCCCGCAGCGTTCGCCAGTGCTGAGAAAATCATCGAGGGGCACTACGAATTCCCCTATCTTGTCCATGCTTCGATCGAGCCACTCAACGCGGCCGCCCGAATCAACGAAGACGGCACCATCGACGTCTGGGGCGGACACCAGATGCCCGACCTTTATCAGGCGGCTGCCGCTCAGGTAGGCGGCACCACGCCGGACAAGGTGAGGCTGCACGTGATGAAGACCGGCGGCAGTTTCGGCCGCCGCGCGGTCTTGGATGCAGATGTCATTATCGAAGCTGTTTCCACAGCGCGTGCACTGGGACGCGGCAAGCCAGTGAAGGTGCAGTGGACCCGCGAGAATGACATGCGGGGTGGGCGGTACCGGCCGGCCTATGTGCACGCAGTCAAGGCGGGGCTCGACAAGAAAGGCAATGTCGTCGCTCTCCATGACCACATCGTGGGCCAATCGGTCTTGGGCGGTTCGACCTCTGCGGCGATGATCAAGAACGGCATCGATCCAACCTCCGTAGAGGGCGCCACCAACCTGCCCTATGCGATCCCGAACCTGAAGGTCGAGCTGACCACCACGGACGTGAACATCCCAGTGCTGTGGTGGCGTTCGGTAGGCTCCACCCACACCGCTTACGCGGTGGAAACCCTGATCGATGAGCTCGCCGCCGCTGCGAACCGTGATCCGGTCGACTTCCGCTTGTCAATGCTCGGTCACCATCCACGGCATGCCGCCGTGCTTAAAGTGGCTGCTGAGAAGGCAGGCTGGGACAAGCCTCTGCCGGAAGGCCGTTTCCGCGGCGTGGCCCTGCATGAAAGCCTCTCGACCTATGTCGCCGATGTGGTGGAGATCACCCTCAACGATGAAAATGGTTTCAAGGTCGACCGCGTCGTCTGCGCGGTAGATTGCGGCACCGCGATAAATCCTGACCAGATTCGCGCTCAGATGGAGGGCGGTATCGGCTTCGGGCTAGGCGCGATCCTCCAGGAGGAGCTGACCCTGAAGGGCGGTGTCGTAGACCAAGAGAACTACGATACCTATACACCGCTCAGGATCGAGCAGATGCCGCGAGTCGAGGTGCACATTGTGCCGTCCGAGGAGCCGCCCACGGGAGTTGGTGAGCCAGGTGTGCCGCCGATCGGCCCGGCCGTCGCCAACGCGCTACGGGCGGCGACGGGCAACACTATCCGCAAGCTGCCGATTATAAAGAACATGTCAGGAATGACACCATGAAACAGCCGCGATGAAGATCGCGCCGTTTTCGAACGCCTCCTGACAGGCGCTCATCTCCATGGGTCAAATTCCGGCGGCTGCCCGCTCCAATATCCGGTTTGGAGACGGCACGCGTGTTCTGAACGACCACAGACGGGCCTTGGCGCCGGTTCCACTGAAGAACCGCTTTCGAGACGCAAATGCGTCCACTCCATGAAGAGCACAACCGTATAGCACCAGGAAGGCTAGCTACCTCCATCGCTTCGGAGACCCAGGAACCCTCAGAAAACCGAACCTCCCGAGCTCAGAGGCGCTCGTGATCACAATCGGGCTGGTGCGTGGATCATTGTTCAAGGGTTTGCCGATAGGCAGGCGAGATGGCCGATCGACATGATCTTCGCCCGATGCCCTACAAACACAATGCCAGCCGCTGTCACGGAGTCGCGAAGACGAAGGCAATGAGGGTCGACGCCGATACTTATCATTTAGTTGACAGAGCGCTTGGAATGCCATGCGCTTCACATCGGAGTAGCCATCCGGGAAGCCTGAAGCGCTTTGAAACGCATGTGCTGCGGCTACTATTCATAGCGTGGATGACTTTGATCAAAACAATCGATTTCATCACTCTTCCGGAATCGTGCATGGACAAAAAAAGAGCCTCACGCACCAATCACACGCTGCTCTATCGCGTGACGAAAGCTGCCTTAGGAATAATCCAAAGGAGAAAATCTTCGATGCGCCCTGACGTGCAGTGGAGGTCGTGCCGAGAAAGTGAGTTGCAACTGGCCGACAATGTCGGGCGGTGCGACCATGGTCGCTTCGGAGAATGAAATCGGGCCAGTTCACGGGGGCGGTACTGTTATTCGTCGACGGCCGCCCTTCCCAAGAACAGGCGGCATCGCAAGTTGGTTCTGCCGATGAAAACGACATCGCCGGATACATTTCAGCAGCCGCTCAGGATTGGATGATCCAGCCAAGCTCTCGGCGTGATGGCACTGTAGGCGTCACAGTCGAAGCATCTCATTGATCGTTTATGAGGCTCTCTTCGATGCCGCTGATGCCTGACGGGCGGTCGCAGCTGCAGGCGACAACACGGCCTATTTAGTTGGAAAAAGTCGAGGTAAGCCAATTTGGCTTCCCGTTACTATTTGGAGAAAGAAATGCTGTGCCTAGGAATCAGCGGCGGACTTGACCAAGTCCATGAAAACCGATTCGAGCGTCCGAACGCCTTTATGCACGATGGCGCCGCGGTGCTCGTCCGAGACGGAAAGGTGATAGCCGCCGTAGAAGAGGAACGCCTCAATCGAATCAAGCACTCGAACAAGCTGCCAAGTGGTTCGATTCAATACTGTCTCTCGACGGCCGGGGTTCAGCTCAGCGACATTGATCGTGTCGCGGTCTACGCCAGCGAGCCCTATGCCAACGCCATGCTTGAAGGTATGTCCGCTTCCCAACCGGACATTCTCTCCACTCCGTTGGATGCTAAAATGTTGGTGCAGAACCTGTTAGCGCGTGAGTTCGGCACTAAGTTGGACAGTTCGCGTATTTCATTCGTAGGTCATCATCAGGCGCACGCCGTGAGCGCCTTTGCAATGTCGGGCTTCGAACAAAGTCTCATTCTAGCGATTGATGGCTGTGGTGATTTCCTGTCGGGCCTTGTGGCGGTAGGGTCTGGCACAGAAATTACGCAAATCGAGGCTTTCCCGGAGGACAATTCTCTTGGGCTGTTTTATCTCGAGACGATCCGCTGTCTCGGCTACGGCATGTTCGACGAGTATAAGGTAATGGGACTCGCGCCCTATGGCGACCCCGCTCCCTATCGCGAGCTCTTCGAGCAGTTCTACGAGCTCTCCGCCAACGGTGGCTACCGTGTTCACCTCGACCGCATCGGTCCGGCGTTGCTCCGCAACATCGAGATCAGGCGAAAGGGAATGCCTTTCACCCAGCAGCATCGAGATGTGAGTGCGTCACTGCAGGAAGCGCTTGAGCGGATCGTGTTCCACATTCTCCGGCACCACCGTGAGGCCACCGGCATGAAGCGGTTGTGTCTGGCGGGAGGGGTAGCCCACAACTGCACGATGAACGGCAAGCTGCTGTATTCAGGGCTTTTCGAAGACATCTTCGTGCAACCCGCGTCTCACGACGCTGGCTGCGCATTGGGAGCTGCGCTGATAGTCTCTAACGAGATGGGCCGCCCCGCGCCGCGTGAGCGACTGCAGGAGGTCTATTGGGGTCCTGATCTCGGGAGCGACCGCGCCGTGGAACAGGAACTGAATGCATGGTCCGGACATCTCGAGGTTGAACGCTCTTATGACGTAGCGAGCAGTGCAGCCCACTGGATCACCAACGGCGCCGTGATCGGCTGGGTGCAGGGTCGTTCGGAGTTTGGGCCACGTGCGCTGGGCAACCGCAGCATTCTTGCCGACCCTCGGCCCGCTGCAAACAAGGACCGGATCAATGCCATGGTCAAGAAGCGCGAAGGCTATAGGCCTTTCGCACCATCTGTGCTGGAAGAGGATGCGAGCGAATTTTTCGACCTCCCAGACGGTAAGCACGAATTTCCATTCATGAATTTCGTCGTTCGCGTGCGTGACTCAAAGCGCGCCTTGTTGGGTGCCATTACGCACGTCGACGGTACGGCTCGGCTGCAAACAGTATCGCGCGATGCCAACCCCGCTTACTGGGAGGTCATCAATGCGTTCAAGAAGCGGACAGGCACTCCAATTCTGCTCAATACGTCCTTTAACAACAATGCTGAACCGATCGTGGATACGGTTGCAGACGCGATTGCCACATTTTTGACGACAGAGCTGGATGGACTTGTGGTCGGGCCCTTCCTGGTAAAAAAACGGGCTGCAACGCTGCAGGATTGGACTGCGCTTGCGATTTCATTGCCTCCCTCAGTCTCCCTCCATCAAACCCGTGCTTACACAGCGCGAGATCATCAGGAGACTGTCTGCGAGATTATTCCGAACCACTCCAGCATTGACAGTGTGCGAATTTCAAACGACCTGTTTAATCTGCTGATGCGGATTGAGGGCGAAGCCGTGTTAAGCGATCACCTCAATATAATTGCGCCGGATCAGGCTGAGCATGAAGCTCTGCTGGAGGACCTGCGAAGACTGTGGGAGCAGCGCCTGGTTCGGCTGCATCCCTCACAAGCTGCTCGGATGGATCATGGGTCCGATAAAACGCCGGACCAGCCTAATAGGCTATCAATGTGATAGAGATGCCGCTCAAGCTCGGCCAATCAATAGTGTTCATCGACCCCGCCTGCGAGCTCACCGCTGTGATTTGGGGGGGTCGAGGTCGCCCTGGTCAGTATGCTTAGGAATGCTTTGAATGGGTCGTGTGCCTGGGTTGGAAAGGCGGGTCTGGCCTCACCGGACTTCTGTGTCGAGAGGTCCAGCCCGCAGAACTTTAGAAACTGGCGATGATGACCGAAACGGCGAAGATCGCCGGCTTCGGCAATGACGGTCAATGCCTTGATCGGTCCGATGCCGGGATTTGTCGCAGGAGCTGATAATCCTGGCTGTGCCGCAGCAGATCGTCGGCCTGTGCTTCGATCTCATTGCGTTGCCGGATCAGGCTGCGTGCTTCGTCAATGACCATCCGGAACATGCGAATGGCAGGCGCATCAAGTGGCAGCGGCAATCCGATCGATGGGCGCGCCGTCTCGAAAATCCATTAGAATCTGATGACCTTGCGGCCGACGACATCCCAAGCTGCTGCCACAAACTCCTCCTTCGTCAGCGCCGTGATGCTTGCTGGGGTCGGAAAGGCATGGAGGAAGGCAAAGAACCAATCGCTGCGGCTGTTTCCCCGGAAGCGATCGATCTCGGGAAAATACAGCGGCAGGTAGTGTGTCAGGATGCAGTGCTGGATCTCGGTCTGGCCCTGGCGATCGCTTCATGTGTCTTCGACAGTTCCTGCACGTCGTTGATGCCGGCTCGCAGCGGATCATGGTAGACCTGCGTCGCCTGGATCCTGAGCATGTGTAGGATCACCTGGGCATCGATCTTCTTGCCGAATATGACGCCGAAGGCCTTAAGAAGCCCAGGCATCTGTTCTCGATTTTGCCTGCTAGGCTGACGAGAAGGTCGCGTGCCGACAGCAGCACCCGCACGACAGATCTGAGCAAGGCCCGCCGCTCGTGGCGGCCCGATTTGTTCGGCACCATCGAGAGGGCGGCGCTTGACACGATCGGAAGTCCGCGCTTCGTTAACTCGTTCCAGAGCCAGATCGCAAGCGGTTACGGCTCCATGCCGATCCGCTCCGTCTCCGCATTTCCACAGTCCCGCCCGCATCTCCCGGTCGGGCCCGGGTAGCCATTGCGCTGCAAGGCGGGTCTGATCGCTACGGCGGCGCCCGCCACCATCTCCATCAGTCGGTTCGGCGACATAGCCAATCATCTCCCGTAAGAGAAGTGCTTTCAGGCAAGTTCCGCAGGTTCAAGGAGATCGTTGACGGCGCCACTTGGGAGCTGCGTCGAGTGCATGGTCGAGCTTGCCGCCCAAGGTACGTGGCTTCGAAACGCGTGCGATTGCGCCTCATTCAAGACCGGTAGCGGGTGGTCGCCGACATACAACGGGGCGCAGGCGACTGAAACGAACCCGTCGGCCACTGCGGAGCAATCCTGCCGCCTGACCAGGCGCGTGGAAAAGTATCACAACGGTGACCACAGCGTCGCTTCAGGCCGTCAAAAGCTATTGCCGTGCGTCAAGGCGGGCTAGGTGACCCGTCGGAGGCCGGCACCAGCGGCTTTGTCGGGACAAGACACATGCTATTGGGATTTGGCCGCCGCAGCCGCGAGCATCGCTTCTCCCATCGCAATGGCCCCTTGGGCACGCAGCATTTCACCAGGGTTCTGAATGTCGCGCAAGTCTTTGTTCTGGCTGAGTTTTGATTTTCCAACCAGGCCGGTGATCTCGATCTCCAGGGCGACGATTGCCTTAACCATCGTGTCGATGAAGTCCTTCGGCGCGTCGCCCATCTTCCACGGGGCAGGCTGCGAGGCTTCTTGCATATGAGTGAGCTTCGCCACGTTACGGCGTACATATCGCTCATCATCCCGGACAGTGATGCGTCCGTGGGCGTGGACGACGAGATAGTTCCACGTCGGCACCTGCTTGTGGAGTTCGTGCTTGCTTGGATACCAGTTCGGCGAGATGTAAGCGTCGGCCGCACGGAAGATTACGAGAACCTCATCGCCATTGGCGACTTCCTCCCAGACTGGGTTCTTGCGAGCGACATGGCAATTGAGAACGCCCTTGTCTCCCTTCGAGCGGTCAAGCTCGAAGGGGAGGTGGTTCGCGTCCAGTGTGCCTTTGCTTTGGGTGACGAGGATACCAAGCGGGTGTTTCTCGATAAGCTCGAACAGGGCGTTCTGATCAGGGACGGCAAAATGAGGCGGAACGTACAACGGTTTATCTCCTGTCGCGAATGTGCGGTTGCTAGTAATCGGCGGAGCCTTACGGAACGGGCTCCTGAATCTTCGCTGCCGTCGACGAGTGCCCCGGATCTCGGTGTCCACCACGCTCAAGAACCGCCATCGAGAAATGGGCGGGCACATCAGATGCCGCCGCGTATGAGTGCGGTTGGTCAGTGACAAGCCGCGCACTCTCGCCTTCGCTTAAAATGACCACATGGGTACCTACCACAACGCTCAGGGCACCCTGACTGACCGAGATCAACTCGCGCGTATCCGGACTATGAGCATCTGCGGAAAACACGTCGCCCGGCATAATGACCCAGCTCCACAATTCGAACATCGTGCGCCCCGAGGTCGATGAATGAAGTTGTGCAAAGCTTCCCTTGGCGCTTGTCCAAAGCATCCTCGTCTCCGTCCGCTCAATAGGGAGGCGAACTATGGAAGGATCGTCATTCAGCAAATCGGCCACGGAGAGCGAAAACGCCCCCGCCAGTCGGCAAAGTATGCCGATACTAGGGTTCGCCTTGCCTTGCTCGAGCGAGACGACGGTTCCCTTGGACAAGCCGCTCAGTTTTGCCAGTCGATCCAGGGTCAGATTTTGGTCGCGCCTCAAGTCTCGTATTCGAACCGCTATCGCTTTGCCAAGCACCTGCTCGGAACCCATCGCTGTCGTAACATCGGTCATTATATTGACTTAGGACCTCGGCTCACCTATTGCGGTCAGTATAATGACCGGGGCGAAATTGCAACTGCCCGTTAGGAAGGAAATAACCGATGCGTTTTGAGACGAAGGCGATCCACTGCGGCCGAGGGGTCGACGCGTCCACGGGGGCCGTATCCATGCCGCTGCACACCAGCACGACGTTCGAACGCGGTGTCAACGGGTCATTTCCGTCCGGCTTCGAATACACAAGGGATGGAAATCCTACACGCAATGCGTTCGAGGCGGCCATGGCGACGCTTGAGGGAGGGGAAGACGGCATCGCCTTCGCTTCGGGCATGGCCGCAATCGCTGCAGTTTTCGAGAGCCATCCGTCGGCGGGTCGGATCGTTCTGCCGGATGACATGTATTTCGGCATTCGTTCGCTGATCGAAGAGACCGACATTGGGTCTCGCTTCGACTTTGCCCCAGTCGACATGC
The DNA here is from genome assembly GCF_040317955.1 of Mesorhizobium sp. M1342. Taxonomy (NCBI): domain Bacteria; kingdom Pseudomonadati; phylum Pseudomonadota; class Alphaproteobacteria; order Hyphomicrobiales; family Phyllobacteriaceae; genus Mesorhizobium; species Mesorhizobium sp. M1342. The sequence continues at coordinate 130,146 of NZ_JAMYLI010000014.1, forward strand.
GCGATTTGGACGCTTTGCGCGCCGCGGTGACATCGAAGCGGACTGGCCTCGTCTGGATCGAGACGCCGTCAAACCCGATGATCCGCGTTGTCGACATTGCGGCCATCTGCGCAATCGCGCACGAGGCAAACGCCTTGGCGGTGGTGGACAATACGTGGGCCACCCCAGTGCTTCAACTGCCACTCGAAATCGGGGCAGACGCAGTGATGCACTCGGCGACAAAGTACATTGGCGGCCACTCGGATTTGATGGCCGGTGTCGTCATTGTCCCAAATGCGTCACCCCTCGGTCGCCCATTGCGGATGGTCCAGAAACACAAGGGCAGCGTCGCAGCGCCCTTCGACTGTTGGCTGGCGTTGCGGGGCCTGCAGACATTGCCGGTCCGCATGCGCGCCCATTGCGAAGGCGCCCAGAAAGTGGCCGAGGCCTTGGCGTCTCATCCGCGCGTCGAAAAAGTGCTCTTTCCTGGTCTGCAAACTGATCCGGGACACGATCTTGCTACGCGGCAAATGAGCCATTACGGAGCGATGCTATCCTTTATCGTCGAGGGCGGAGCCGATGCTGCAATGGCCGTGGCCGGCCGCCTGAAGATTGTTGTCCGGGCGACAAGCCTTGGCGGGACGCATTCTCTGATTGAGCATCGCGCATCCGTTGAAGGTGCGAAGTCCAAAGCGCCAGGCGGATTGCTGCGAATTTCTGTAGGGCTTGAACATCCTCAGGACATTATCGATGACCTGATGCAGGCCCTAGGCGAAACCTGCAAAGCGGGAGTCCAATGACGGGTGCAAGACTCTGGCGCCGCTTTATGTGGCGGCTGGCGCAGCCGACGATCGGCAGAACAATGTTCCTGCTGAGTAGAACGCACGTCCTCTGGTGAACCGCTACCGCCGTGTCGCATCGTCTCGGGCGCGTGGTCGCATGGGTGATGAACGTCTTCGGGTTTCTGGACGATGGCCACGCGCCCGACCGGAAGCGGAAATACCCAGATTTGCCGTTGACCTGCTGATGCTCAACCTCGTCGGAGATCGCGGTCAACAGATGGGATGGATGTGCTGGCACTACGGCAGTTTGACAAGCCGGCCATCGGGGCGCTAGCACCGTCCAAAGCCAAGAGTCGCAGGGCAGAACTGACCGCACCAAGCGGGCTGCGGGACCCATCAGCTAACGGCCAGGTTGGTACCTCAACGCGCATCAGCACCGTGGATGCCACATTGTCCTTGTTGCGAGCGCGATCTCGGAACTTCGTTGTGACGCAGTCAGTGCACAGAGCGCACCGCTGCAAGCAAATGAGCGGAAGAACGACACCCAGTGGAGGTGAGAAGTGATGCGGCGTCAAGATCCTCCGCGCTTTGCGGCAAACACACTGATCCCTCTTCACAACCCGGTCTTTCGTTCTATCTGGACAGCCACGCAGATATCCAGCCTTGGCTGGCTGGTGCAGAGCGTGGCTATAAGCTGGCTCATGGCCACGATTTCAGCCTCCGATCTGATGGTTGCGCTCGTACAGGCTGCATCGACACTGCCCGCGTTCTTCTTGTCGATCCTTGCTGGAGCCATTGCAGACAGCTTCAGCCGCCGTGGCGTGATGCTTGCCGGACACTGCCTGATCGCACTGGCATCCACGGCGCTGGCACTCTCTGTGGGACTGGGCTTTGCTAGTCCATGGCTAATCCTGGGACTGAGTTTCTTGGCCGGATGCGGCTTTGCCTTGAACGATCCAGCCTGGCACGCCTCGGTCGGCGATATCCTGGAAAAGCGCGACATACCCGCTGCAGTGACGCTGATGTCGGTGGGGTACAACGTGGTTCGGAGCATAGGACCGGCGCTGGGCGGTGTAATCTTAGCTTTGCTGGGCCCCCTTACGGCTTTCGCCCTCGCTGCGCTAAGTGACCTGGTCCCGTTGAGCGCTGTTCTGCGCTCACAGTGGCAAGTTCGCTCTTCGCCTCTTCCGCGCGAGCGGATGACTACGGCCATTCATGATGGCATGCGATTCACGGCGATATCCTCAGAGATCAGAGTGGCGATCGTGCGTGCAACCCTGTTCGGGCTATCAAGCATCTCGATCCTTGCTTTGCTCCCCCTCCTGGTTCGCGACCAGCTGGCGGGAGGGCCAATTGTGTACGGCGTGCTATTGGCCGGCTTCGGCACAGGCGCCTTCATCGCCGGCATTGGCAGCAGCTACTTGAGACGCATCACGTCCCAGAACCGATTGATCACGCTCGCATCCGTTGCTTGCGCAACGTGCTGCCTTTTGATGGCCCTCACATCGTCGGTGGCTGTGGCGGCGATCGCGCTTGCAATCGGTGGCGCTGGCTGGGTTGTCACCTGGACCGGAACCGACGTGTGTGTGCAGTTGGCAAGCCCAAGGTGGGTCGTTGGTCGCACCCTGTCCATTTATTACGCCCTGACCTACGGCGGCATGGCAGCGGGTAGCTGGATCTGGGGTGCTGTCGCGCAGTACTATTCGCTGACGTGGGCTTTGGAAGGTGCTGCAGCGGCACTGTTGCTGGTCGCGGCTGTGGGAAAGCTATTGCCGGTGCGGCTATGGGAGGAATCGGATCAAGCGGCCGTCGACTTCAGGCCACCAGAACTGGCCCTCCCTTTGAAGCCCAGGAGCGGTCCGATCGTGATCAAGGTGGAGTACTCGATACTCGAGGAGAGTATCGATGAATTTCTGAGCTGCATGCGCGAAAGGCGGCGCGTTCAGAGCCGCGCCGGTGCGCGGGACTGGACCCTCCAGCGAGACCTTCAGAAGTCGACGCTTTGGACCGAGACATTCCGCACGCCGACATGGACGGACTATCTTCGTCTAAACCATCGACTAACGGTGAATGACAGGGACATAGGCGAGCGCCTTGCCGCCCTGCACATGGGTGATTCTCCGCCTCGCATCTCACTTTCAATCGAGCGGTCGACAAGCCCCGCCCCCGGCAGCCAAGTCCAGCCTGTGCCTTTTGTATCGCGCCCGTGAGAAAACCAAGACTTGTCTGGGCTTGGACACGGAACGAGCTACTCCTTAATTTGTTGAGCCTGCCCGGATTGCAAATCGTTCCGGCCGGTTAGGCGAGCATGAGGATTCGCGTGGCAATTATGTCCATCACGGGTCCATGTTCAGCCCGAGACCCCCCTCTCTGCCGCCAGATCGGCTTGAGCACGGATTCAGGTCGCCTGTCCTTTGCATAGCGGCGGGCAACGAATAGCAAGGGGGCGGAGGGTATCCCGTCTGCGAAGCGGGGCAGAGGAGGAATCCGCAAGGCGGGTTGCTGGGGAGAGGGGCCGCGCGCCTCTTTCCGCCTAGTTTTCTCCGTTACAAAGTCCTCCCGGGACGGACTGCCAGTTCACGCCAGGGCCAACAGCATGGTTGCTCGCACGGGCGACCGCCGCGTCTGCCGGTCCTGCGAGTAGAATAAGATCGGGAAGTGCGCTTCATCCTCGATGCCAGAGCTCGCGTCGCCGTACCGCGGCCGCCAGAGCCCCTTGCGCTGTCACGAGTCAGCCCACCTTTCTAGCTGGCAGCCATCGGGAGCCGATCCGCAGCACCTGTCGGCGCGCCTTCCGTGTGAACGCAGAACATGATGCATATTCCCAGCGCTTTTTGACGGAGCGAACTACAAAATGCAGAACACTGACTCTCCGCCAAATGAATGCTGCGAGCAAGCAGCAGGCGGAGGAACTCCGTCTGGGCTGAGTACCTGTTTCAACGCGGACAAATAAATTGTAGCCAGTTCACGAAACGCCGGGCCCGCTCCTCTGGCGTCCGATCGTCCAGGAAATCCCCTCGGCGCGCACCACGCCAGACACCTCCTTGCCGATATGATGCTCAAGCACCGGCCGCCAAGGCACCAGCGTGAACTCGCGCGATTTCTCGATGACACCGTATTTTCCGCCGGCGAGCTCGACGCAGCAGCGCAGCGTACCGTCTATTCGATTGCCATGCTGCGCTTCAGAATACGAGAGCCCGAGTTCGTCCGAGAGCTGACTGGCAACACGGTTCAGCTCTCGTTGGCGCAGCATTGAAAGCATGTTGGCGCGATAGATGACCCGATCCTGCGCATCATGGGCAAGACCTTGCGCGATCAGCCACTGCTGTCGGCGGGCCTGGACCTGACGTACTTCGCGACCGAAGCCAGAGTCGCGCAAGGACTCAGGGTGGGCTGATACCAGCTCCTGGTCGATCCAGGTGGCGCCGTCGAAGCCTACTTGGCTCTCCAGCGGCATTGATGAGAGCTTGTCAACGACAACAGGCTGGGCCCTCGCTCGCTGACGCTCGTAATCCGCGACGCGGTTGAGATGGTCGGGCGCGACTGTCCATGTGCCGTCCGGCTCGCGCTCGACGCCACCGGTCGCACGGCGGATCGCCTCCAGTCGCCGCACGTGCGTTTCGGCAAAGCGTTCGGTGGCCGAGGGGTCATGCTTGAGATGGATATCGATGCTGTAGCGCCCGTCGTTGACCGTGGCGATGCCGGCAATTGTGCGGTCGACTTTTCTTGGCCCGGTGTCCCTCGGCCTGACCCGCACTATGCAGCCCTCTGGTGTCGGTTGGGTGGCCTCGCCTTTGCCGATATCAAAATAGTGGCTTTTGCCGTCCACGCCGTCGACGACGAGGTAATGGCGGTCAGTGATTTCGTCGGCCAGCCCGCGCCCGACGACACGTCCGACCACGGTTTGAGCCGACCCGTCGGATCGATCGTGGATAAGATGGTCGGCGGCACTGCGGACGAGCCCCTTGCCGGTCAGCTCGCGATGGATGGTCTTGACGATGTCGCCGCGCGCGCCGATGCGGCGTAGCGTGGCTTCGAGCTCATCCTCCAGGCGCCAGCGACCCGCAGGCATCTCCTCGGCGAGGCCCATCCGCTCGAGCTTGCGCAGGCGGCCCTGGTGCAGCGTTTGGCGAAAGGTGTCTCGGCTGGCCAGTGAGACACACCCCTCATCGTCGCGCATGCGCATCAGCTGCCGGTCGATGCTGGTGAAGCGTTCCTGCTCCATCTCCTGGCGCAAGCGCTGCTCGATCTCGCGGTCGGTGCGCGGGCCAAGGTCGAGGCTAACCAGTTCGGCTGCGCGCTCGCGCAAGCCAGAGGAGATGTAGTCCCGCGCTATGACGAGGTTTTCGCCGTGATCATCCCTGCCGCGCACGATGATGTGGGTGTGAGGATGGCCGGTGTTGAAATGGTCGACGGCCACCCAGTCTAGCCTGGTGCCGAGGTCTTCTTCCATTTGCGCCATGAGGCGCCGGGTGAGCGGCTTCAGGTCATCATACTCGATTCCGTCTTCAGGGGCGACGATGAAGCGGAACTGATGACGGTCACCGTTCGAGCGATCGAGAAAGGCCCTGCCGTCCGCGCGGTCATTGTCGGCAGCGTAGAGCTCGCCACGCTCGCCTTCCCGGGTGACGCCGTCGCGCTGGAGGTAGCGGAGGTGCGCACGAGCCCCGTCGACTCCCTTGCCGGCCAGCTTGACGATGCGTGCCTTGACGACTGCGCGCCGCTGCCGAAACGCCGCGTGGCGGTCGCGCGCTCTAAGAACTGTCGCAGCAGCCCCGCCGCGCCCCACCCGGCTTCCGATGAAGCGGCTGCCGCGTCCGCTCCTGCCGCCTGCTCGGTTGACCGCGGCCTGCACCTGGCCAGCGTAGCGTTTGCCCGCCTTCGAGCCGCGCCAGCCAATTTTGCCGAGCTTCGGCGTGAATTCGTCATCCTGCATGCGGCCTCCGATAACCAGCAGCGAAATCAGAGGCTTGCCCGCCAGACCCTCCTGGACCCGGAGGCAACCTCCTGGGAAAAGGATGTGCAGACAAAGACTTCGCGGCCTCCAGGAGGCGCTGCCTTTATCTTGCCTTCCGCGCACCTGCCCCCCTGGCCCCCGCCCGAACCACGGTAGCCGCTGCCCTCACCTGCGATCCGGCCGGCCTGACCTTGCTCGCTCCGATCCGAGCGGCACCAGGAGCTGGCCATTCGGGCCGGTCACGGAAACACCGTTTCGGAGAAAAAACAGCGACTGCCCGGACGGGATTCCCGGCGCGCTTTTGGAATGGGATTTGCCGGTGAGCGCGTCCATATCGGCGGCCGAAATGCCCGCCGCCTTGATCTCTTCCAGGTACGAAACCGTCTCGCTAGGCAGCGGTCGCCCGCGCTGCAAATGCTGCTCGTAGCGCTCCGGCCCGGCGTTATAGGCTGCAAACAGGCCTGGAAATCCGAAGCGGTCATACATGGCGCGCAGATAGGCAGTGCCTGCCAGAATGTTGTCGCGAGGGTCGTGCGGGGCGGCTCCCAGGCCAAGCTCTGCGCGCAACTCCTCGTAGGTGCCTGGCATCACCTGCATGAGGCCAATGGCGCCGGCGCTCGACGTGACCGGCCGCCCATTGAGCGTCGTCTGCCCCCGGCTTTCGGCATCCATGACGGCATAAATCCAGGTTTGTGGAATGCTGAAACGCCGGCTTGCTTCGGCTACGAAGGGCTGCCATCTTGCAAGCTGCGGACTATGGGAGATGACGACCGGCTTCGTGTTGGTCGCGGCGGAACAGGAGCATGGTGCGAGACACGCCATGCTCAGCATAAGGAGGGTCACTCGGTCCATAGCGGCACGAGCCTCCCGATGATGTTTTCGGTCGGCACCGGCCCGAAATAGCGGCTGTCGAACGAGCGATCTTTATCGCTGCCGAGCAGGAAAACCTCGTCGGCGGCGAGTTTTCGGCATGCATTCCACCAAGGCAGCGGACGGTGCTGCGTGTCGGTTGCAAGCCGGCGCGCGGCTATCTCGCCGCCGATGATGATGGCGTCGCCGAAGGTGCAGACATGCTCGCCGGGCAGCGCCGCAAGGCGCTTGACCAGCGGCACGTTGCTGGGCAGATAGAAGCGTTCGGCGGCGAGATCGGCGACCGGTCTTGGTGGGCGGACGAGTACGAGATCACCACGAGCGGGCGATCTGGATGCGGCGCGATAGAGGCCGACCGGCGCACTCGCCGAGGCGTTCCAGACCAGCCAGGGCGATGGTTTGCCGAAGGCGGCGAAGCCGATCAGGCCAAGGCCGATTGTGGCAACGACGATCGTCTTGCGGGCTCGAATGCGCCGCAGATGGCTGCCGATCAGACGGATGGTGGGACGCCGGCTCATGAGCGGCCTCCCTCACCGGCCGAGCCGGATTCGTGCGCGCCATCCTCGGGCGCGGTCTCCTGCGCGTGCCCCTTCGACCAGTCGTCGAGTTCGTCGATGTGATAGCGGACATAGCGGCCGTGCTTGCGGAATTGTGGGCCACCGCCTTTGAGGCGCATCTTCTCCAGCGTGCGCTGGGACAGCCCGATATAGAAGGCCGCCTGCGCGGTGTTGAGAAACGGACTGCCCTTCTTGGCGCGGGCTGCGCGTTCGTTTTCGTCGTCCATGATGATCCTCGGTTCATTACGGGCAAGCGAAGCGAGGATCGGCGAGCGAGATCGTTTTGGGGACGGGCGAAGAGTGGGGGGCGAGTTTTCGCCGCCCCTTCGGCGGCCTCACGGGTTCTGAGAGAGGCCCTGCGCCGGTTGGCGGCGCAGGGCTTTGCGGGTCGGCCGGTCAGTCGACCGGGTTCCAGATGATGGCGTAAGTGTCGTCGTCATCCTGGCCGGCGGCGCGGCCCAGATTGGCGTAGAGCTTGCGCGGGCCAAACTCGGGGGCCGCAATCGACAGGCTCACATAGTCCTTGCCGGAGGTCTCGCCGGTGCGGATCCAGGCCGCACCCACTTCGACCCCTTGCGTCAGCACCCGGAAGTCGGGATGGGTGTCGGCGCTCTTTGCCTGATTGGGCACGATGTCGATGTCGGCGCGGACGCTGAGCGTCTTGAGCTGGCCCTTGTAGCCGCCGTTTTCCTGTTTGGTGACGTATCCGATTGCGGTCATTTTCAGTCTCCTCTTGGTGCTCGCAGGGGACCATTCCCCTGCGATGGCGGACCGTGATGGGCGCGTCCGGATCGCCGGAACCGGCACGGCCGCAGCGATAGCGGAGGACCCGAGCGGGGAGTTTTTTTGCAGCGAAGCGGCGCGAGGAAGCCGCCGCAGGCGGCGGGGAAAAAAGCTGCCGGCGAGGGTTTCGGGCCGGCCGGATCCGCCCATAGGTCGTCAAGCCAGGCGCAGGGGAATGGTCCCTGAGACACAATGGAGACAGGTTGCGCGATCGGGGGCACAACGAGCAGGCGGCACTATGCAGGGGGCCGGCGGCGCGGGCTCTCTCGGCAATCGGATTGGCAATTGGACCCACGCGCCTGGCGCCTCAGCAAGCAATGCGGGCCGGTGCGGGCTGCCGAAATGGGGGCGAATTGGCGTTGGAATTTATCGCACGCGGCACTGGCTCGGCAAGACGATCAATCGGAGCCGGCGCGGCCCGGAGCGGCGCGCGCGTCCTTAGCGGCAGTACTCGAGAAAACGCCGCTCGGGCCGTGATCGACTATTCGCGCACGAACAGCGACTGCTTCCTTGCGCACAGATCGGCGAATAGGAAGGCCTCGCGGCTGGTGTAGCTTTCGGCCGGGAATTTCACCCAGCGCGGCAGCCAGGCCTCAAGCTGAGGCGGCTTCTCGATGTTCTTGCCGCCGATCTCGGTGAGCATCGAATCGGCGATTTCCTCGTCGCGCAAGCGATCGAAAAGCCATCGTCCGGTTGCCACCATATGCCCACGACGCGCACGAGATTATCGTCGCCGAGCGCCCACCTTGCGCGCGAACATGCCGGCGGCAGCAAGGGATCGCGATTGCCGCCGGCCACCACGCTATTCTCGGTCCGGTGATCCGAGCAGGGCCAACAGCTTGTGCCGCATATTGCCGAATGCGGCGTCAGCCTTGCAGCCGGCAAGGATGGCAGTCACCGTCTCGTTGGCTGCGCGCTGCGACCCGGGGCGCACCTTGGCGATGCAGATCGGCATAGTTCTGCATCGGGGCGGGTGAGTCCCGGGCGCCGTCGGGAATGGGCATCTCCTCGCTATCCGGCGTCGGCTCGGTCGTGGCCAGTTGAGCATCGGGCATCGTCATGCCGCAGTCCCTTCTTGCGCCTCGCCTTCCGCATCGGCCTGAAGGCCAAGCAGGAAATCGGCGGCCTTCGAGGCGAGGCTGGCGGCACGGAAAATGGCGCGGTTGTCCCCGCGCAGCACCTTCAGCCATGAGCCGATGTAATCGGCGTGACGCACGGTCGGCTCGATGCCGAGATTGCTGCAGACGAAGGCGGCAGTGATTTCGGCGACCAATTCTTCACGCGCGTAAGCCTTGGAGCCGAACGAGCCGGAGAGGTCGCGAGCAAGCCGCGTCGGGTGGCCGGTCCAGTGGCCAAGCTCGTGAAAGCAGGTCCGGTAATAGTCGATCTGCTGATGGAACGCCGGCTGCGGCGGCACCTGAATGTGGTCGCTGCCCGGCATGTAGAAAGCGCGATCGCCGCCGACCCTGAAATCCGCACCACTGGCGCGAATCAGCGTTTCGGCCTGCGGCACGATCTCGCACTGAGGCAGCGGCTCGGCGGGGGCATGGAGGTGTTCCGGAAGATTGTCGCACTGCGCGACATTGAAGACGGTAAAGCGCTTCAGAAAAGGCACGGCCTGTGGTGCATCGCCCTCGTGGCGTGCGCGCTCCTTCTCGTCCTTGGGGACAAAGCGGTCGGCATGCACGATGGTCGTGCCGCGCTCGCCTTTCCTGACATTGCCGCCCAGGGCAAGCGCCTGCCGGAAGGTCAGCCAATTCTGGCTGGGATAGCTGCGCTCGATGACGGCGCCCCACAGGATGAGGATATTGATGCCGGAATAGCTGCGCCCCGTGGACGCATTCCTCGGCAGGCCGAGGCCTGCTTTTGCGCTGCCCCATGGCTTGACCCATGGCACGGTACCGCGCTCCAGCTCGGCAATGATGCGGTCGGTGATCTCCTGATAGAGGCTGGCGCCCGGGCGCCTGCCCTTGCCTGCGCCAGCCTCTCCGCTGGTGGTACGCTTGCTGTTTGCACGCATGTGTTATCCCTCCGCTCACCAATCGTCGCGCCTTTCCCCGGAAGCGGGGTGGGCGGCGAGTCGCGACCGGAAGGGCCCGCCCAGTAGGCGGAACGCATCCGAAGGACCGTAACGAAGAGGAGGACCCTGAGCGGCACGCGAAGGGTTGCGGGCTGCCGCAGCGGGTCTAGAAGGGAGTGCCGCCCGCCCCGCGCCACCGGGAAAGGCCAACAGACAAACCGCGCCGCCCGCAAGGGCGGCGGCCGTCACAGCCCGAAGGGCTGCCCACGCCAAGGGGCGAAGCCGAATGGCCGAGACCGCCTGAGCTTGCCGAAGAAAAGCGGGCTCTGTTCACGAGCACCTGGTGCGCGTCGTCAGGCGCGCGGGCGCGCGCCAAGTTTTTTCGCACATGGTCAGGCGGCGCAGTTACGTCGAGAAACCCGACGGCATCGGCGCCGTGCGCGCGGCTTCCTCCGAAAACCAGCGCTCGCCTTTCAACAAATTGAGGCATTGTCCTAGACAATATTCCTGTCCGGATCATGATAGATGCGGCGCGCCCGCTAGGACCGGAGGCTGGACAGAATCTCGCACGGATCAGCGTCAATGGCCGCAGTTATGTCGAGAAACTCGATGACGTCGAGACGCCGCTCTGCGCCCTCGTACTTGGCCACGAAGGATTGGGGACGACCAAGCTTGTCAGCCAGCTGCTCCTGGGTCAGGCCTTTGGCCTTGCGCAGCGAAACCAGCTGGGCCAGAAACCGCTGGTGGCGGGGCGATCGAAGGGATTTGGGCATGGAGGCGAACCGGTCGGGTAAAGACCGGATCAGCGACTAATCCCGGTTTCGGATTATCCCATTTTGGGATATACTGCGTGCGCTCACAGGCGAGGTTCGCAGGCATGAATGGACCAATGGGAACAGATGAGACTCGAAGCTCAACTTTGAGCGATGAAGTCCCCTGGTCGGAGAACCTCACGAGCTACGACAGGGAGCATTTCACAATCTACCTGCGGATCCTGGATGCCTGCGCCGACAATGCCAGCGAAAAGGAGATGGCCGAGCGCATTCTCGGCATCGACCCGTCCATTGACCCGGTCCGCGCCCGCAAAGCTCTTCGCAGCCATATCGACCGTGCGAACTGGATGGTGACGACCGGCTACAAGGAACTGTTCGCCGGCTGATGCACAACGCCCACTGCCACGTGTTTCGAGCAGGCAAGTCTCTGTAGCCAAATTCGGCAGCGCACGGCCGCGACGGCCGGCGCGGCGGGAGCGGTCACAACTGGTTCGCGTGCTGTTTGACTGCCACTTCCAGTGCTTGCATCAAAGGCACAGCCTTGGAGAAGAGGAAGCCTTGAGCGGTTCGGCAGCCAAGCTTGTGCAGGGTTTGCCGATCCGCCTCTGTTTCGACGCCCTCGGCCATGACCTCGATCCCGAGCATGTCACCGAGTTCGATGACCGATTTGACAAGCAGTCGGTCCTCTCGGGACTTGGCCAAGCCGCGAATGAATCCCTGGTCTATTTTCACCTTGCGTATCCGACGGTCCTTGAGAGATGCCAAGGTAGAAAAGCCGGTGCCGAAGTCATCGAGCGCGATGGAAATACCGGCATGTGAAAGCCGTCCGAGCTTTTCATCCACTCTGTCCGGGTCCACCGGCGATTCTTCGGTAATCTCGATTTCGAACATCGTCGCAGGCAGGCCTCTTGCCGCCAGACCATCCAGAACCATGTCGTCGATATCGCCGGCTTCCAGTTCGCGAGGGGAAACATTCATCGCCACACGAATGTTACGACAGTCAGCTTTCACCAAGCCGTCGATAAAAGCACAACAGTCGGCGAATACGGTTTGCGTCAGCAGCTGAAGCATTCCGGTTTCGCGTGCGGCCGTGATGATTTCGGGTGGAGAGATGGCACCATGCGTCGGATGGGACCATCTCAGCAAGGCTTCAAAACCGACCACCGTCTCGGTTTCGAGTTTCACGATCGGCTGGAACCAAGGTTGCAATCTTCCCGTCTTTATCGCCGAATGAAGATCCCGTTCGATCGACTGGCGACGTTGCAGTTCCCTGTCGAGTTCGGCATCGAACAGGCAAAATTCGTTCCTGCCATGGCGCTTGGCCGTATACAGGGCGATATCCGCCCGCAACAACATTTCAGTCAGGCTCGGCGTCTGCGCCAAGTATATCCCTATCGATGCCCCGACCCGAACGGACGCGACCTCGATATAGGGGCGAGCAATTTTGGCTATGATATTGGAGGCGAGATCACTGGCAGAAAGCGAAGCTCTCGTTGAGGGAAAAACCAGCACGAATTCATCGCCGCCGATACGAGCGAGCGTTGAGCCTTCGGGTGCTTCCTGCTCTATGCGGCGGGCGATCATGACAAGCAGTTCATCACCGGTCCTGTGACCGTAGGTGTCGTTGACAGATTTGAAGCCGTCCAGATCAATCAGCATTGCCACGAAGGGGCCATCCGCGGTCTTGAACCGACCGATGGCGTGTTCAAGGCCCCGCCTGTTGAGAAGGGCGGTCAGATGGTCCTCCCTGGAGTTGCGCTCCATTTCCGACGCAAATCGCTCTGCCTCATGTCTCAGGCGGCTTGCTTCGCGGAAGCGCGCCTGCCCAACAAACGAAGCTCGGACCAAGCCGCCCATGAAGAGCAGAACGGTGAAAGCCAGAATGTAGCGTTCAAAATTGCCTTTCGCCAAAAGGCACGCCACCGTGATGAGGAGTGGAGGTGTGATGAAGCTGGTCGCCGCCGCGGCATACGAACTGCCATATGTAACCGCACCAGCTGAAATGCCCGCCAGTATGACCAGATGCATCGGTGCTTGTGGTGTTGTGTATCCAACAGTCAGCACGGCCGGGAAGGACCATGCAAACCCTGCCAGAAGGGCAAGGACGCCAAACATGCGAAGGCGCGGCAAAACGCCAAGCAAATCCTGATGGCGCCCCGTTTCCTTTAGCTGAAAACGGGCGAGTGCAAGCCGGGCGGCATTTAGCGCATTGACGACCAGGAACCAGCTGGCAGCGGCGAAGCCGCCGCCAGAAAGGGCCTGCACCGCGCAAATCAGGCCTGACAGGATCGCGCTTATCGGCATCGACACGAAGAGCCCGGCCCTCAGGTCAGCAAGCTGATCCTGACGGATTTTGGCCTCCAGCGATTCTTCTTCCTTTAGGGGTGCCATGAATGGACCAGCTTGCTTGCGTCGTTGTTCGCGAGGACCAAATCTATGCAAGCCCACTGAAGGACGGGTTAACTACCCAGCGAGGGTAACCAGTGCGCTCACCATGCTTCGGGTCACACCTTTGGCTTGCATTGCCGAATCATCAAGGCTTCGCCCGCGCGCGTGCCTTGATCCGAATCATGCCATGATCGGCAACGTCACCAGGAGACAGCCTTGCCCCGCGACGACGCGCGCCAGCAAGACAAGGAAGCCTCGCCGAGACAGCGTTCCAGAGCGGCAGCGCTCTGTGCGATTCACCGCCTGAGCATGGCCGAAATGCCATGGCGGACAAAGGGAAGATGTTGGGCAAAGCGGAGCCCAGCATGTCTTGCAAGCCGTGCCGCCGAGTGCTCGCTTGAGTAGAGACCGACAAGCATGTTGGTGGCATGATAGAGCGGCCCCGCCGACAGCCGCAGCCGGCTTTCGTATCTGCCGAGCATGTCGGGATCGGCAATGTCGCGGCGGGCGCGACATGCTGTCAGTATTTTATGAGCGAGTTGCTTCTGGCCGCTGAGGCCGATGTTAAAGCCATGCGCGGTCACCGGGTGCATGCCGATGGCAGCATCGCCGATCAGTGCCGCACTCGGAGCCGAGAACTTGTGCGCCCAGGTCGTGACCAGCGGATAGGCATGGCGGGTGCTTGCCAGGGTCATCTGCCCGAGGCGTCCTCGACACCTGTTCATCAATTCCATGCGGAACAATTCGTCATCGAGAGCAGACAGTCTGTCGGCCTCGCTTGAGCGCAAAGTCAGAAGCAGCGACGACACGCCTTCCATGAGCGGCAACATCGCTATGGTCTGATGGTGGTCGAACCATTCGACCGCGATCTGGTGATGGACGCGCTCGTGCCTCACTCGGCAAATCAGCATGGAGTGGCCAAGCGGATGGATGTTGGCGCCAATGCCGAGCAGGTCGCGCATCGGGGACAAACGCGAATCCGCTGCTACGAGCAGCCGAGCGGCCAATTGCCTGCCATCAGAAAGCGTTATGACCGCCTCGTCTTCGCTATTTGTTGCATTGACGACCGAGTTGCCGCACAGCAGCCGGGCATGATCCTGGAAGTGGACAATTTTGAACAGGGCATCGCGGATCCGACAATTTGGGACCAGAAATCCGAGTGGTTCCCCAGATCCGCTGGGAGCATCGAAGCTCAGGGCGAAAGGGCTGGATCCGTTGAGCACGCGCGCGCCATGAAGCGGTGATTTGTCCGATGCGGGGATGGCATCCCAGGCGCCGAGCTCGCGAAGGATTCTCACTGATGCGTGGGTCAGCGCGATCTCGCGACCGTCGAAAGCCGGATTCGCCAGGCTGTCGAGCGACTGCCGTTCAACCACTGCCACCTTGAGTCGGCTCCAGGCGAGCGATGCTGCGAAGGCAAGTCCGACCGGACCAGCTCCGACGACAATGATGTCGAATTTGTCGACATAGCCGGCCATCAGCGTGCCGCCATAGCGGCTATCTTCGACACGAAGCGCTCTTGAAGCATCGCAATCACCCACGGTTTGCCGCTCATCTCCCCAACTCGATAGACATGCGTTCTCCGTTGGAAGCCTGGTCAATGAAACCATGCCGATGAAGAGATAACGCTGATCTGGATCAACGAGGCTCGACAAACCCGTCAGCGGCGGGTTCACGGTCGAGTGGTCGATTGCCGTGAAAACGTCTCCATGTCTGGGCATTCTGAATGGTCGGCTTCCCAATCGCGTGCCCCTCCTGGCCAAAGGTTCGGCAACGTATTGTGGCTGATCCGTTCTTCGCACCGCGCCGATATCGTCATGACGCGGGCAATCGCCAGCAAAGATTCGGTCGACTGACGACCAGCATCCGCACAGTCGTTGGCGCCGCCAACCGGTTCAGCCTCGCGGCTCTTCCCGATCGATAAGGACCCGCTCGGCGGAGCCGTCGAGATCTTCGTATTGGCCGCTCTTCAAGATCCACAGGAAGCCCCGGTCCAAGCCCCACCAAAACGGGCAGCGGCCACCGCATTTCTGTCAGGACGGGCGTCTTGCTGCAGACAGCGTGCTCTCCGACCATAACGCGCTAGACGCCGAAGGAACTCGCCGACGGCCTCATGTCCAAATGATGTGGGAAGGGAGCAAACCAATGGGACTCTGCTTGGCGTCCCCGCTTTTTTCGCAGCTATGAAACCATCACTGAGAACGGATCCGTACTGAGGAGGAGGCGGTCCTTGACTTGCCCGACGCCGGCAACCTTCTCAGCCGCAACGATCGCTGCCTTCCGCTGACGCTCGTCGACAATCGCCCCCTTCAGTTCGACAAGGCCGTCGCTGACCCTCACATCGATCAAGTCCCACCGCTCCAGGTTTGTGGCTGCAGTTCGGCAAGGATAGCCTTGCGGATCAGTTCGTCATCGGGTGGCGTGGTTCCCTGTTTCGGCATGGCGGATCAGGACAAGCAGCAAATCAGTTCGCGTGATGATGCCGACGACCCTTTCCCGAATCGACAATCGGGACATTGTTGTGCGATGTTGCATCATCAGGTCGACAGGAGGCGCCGAGATGACGTGTGTGGTCATCACCTGATGGATGATCCGTCCATTCGAGCGCACACATAGTCATTGGCGGTTGTGCCCGGGCCAAGATCAAGCTCCAGCCAGCGCGGACGCACACGCTGGGTTCCGAGTTCCTCTCGGCGCAAGAAGTCGCTTTTGCTTACAATGCCAACCAAGGTGCCGTCGCTGGTCGTTACCGGCAGGCAGCTGACTTTGCTTGAAAGCATGACCGCTTCGGCGATCGTCGCGTTCGCATGCGTCGTGATGACTGGCTTTGTCATTAAGGATTCGGCTTGCATCCTCACCCTCCTGATCTTTCGTCGGACGACGATAGGACATCCCGACCCGCGGCGCGTTGATCTGAGTCACTTGGAACGAGTGGCATTCTCCGCGCCGTCGTCGCTGTCGATGAGAATGCGCTCCGCCGCGCCATCGAGATCCTCGTACTGGCCGCTTCTCAACGCCCAAAGGAAGCCGGACAGGCCGAGTGCGCCAAGGAATAGCGCTACGGGGATGAGGTAGACGAGCGTCGTCATGACGATTGAGCCATGGCGCCGGCGCGCGCGGGCCTGTCTTGCCGCGCAATTGCGGACGACGCACCCGTTGCGAAGCCTTGCAGACGCATGGCATTTCCAACCACGAGCAATGACGAGGCTGACATCGCGACCGCGGCGATAAGAGGCGTAACATGGCCCAGAATGGCGATCGGCACGGCAACAGCATTATAAACGATCGCAATTGTTATGTTCTGTCGGATCAGGCTTCCCGCCTTGCGCGATACGTCAACAGCCAGCGGGACCGCCAAGAGGCTTTCGCGCAGGAAAACGAAGTCGGCTGCATTGCGGCCAATGTCGGCGGCGGTGGCGGGTGCGATCGAGACATGCGCAGCGCTCAGCGCCGGCGTATCGTTGAGCCCGTCGCCAACCATCAGAACCTTGTGCCCGTCCCTCGCCAGCGTCTCGATGCGTTCAACCTTGCCGGACGGCAGCAGGCAGGGAACGAAATCATCGACACCAAGCCCGTCCGCAACCTCGGCGCAGGCTTTCGCGGTGTCGCCCGACAGCATCTCCACGCACATACCAGCGTTGTGCAGTTGATCGATGGCTGCCCTGGCGTCGACGCGCAGCGCATCCTCGAAATCGAAGGTCGCGACAATGATCCCGTCTTTCGTCAGAACCGTCCCGCCATAGCCATGTCTGCCTTCGCGGCCGGTGCGGGCTTTCCATCCAGCCCATCCGCGCCGGCCCAGCCGCCAGGTGCTACCGGCGGCTGTGGCCTCGATCCCGAAACCCGGGTGCTCGGTGACGGCATCGAATTTGTGCTGCCCGCCAAGGCGGGCAAAACCGGCTATGGCCTTTGAAAACGGGTGACGCGAGTGCGCAGCCATGTCTCCCGCGATTGCCAGCATGGCCGGATCAATCGAGTCCGCATTGACCAGCCGGGGCTGGCCGAGGGTGAGCGTTCCGGTCTTGTCGAACACCGCTCTATCAATCGTCGCCAGGCGCTCCATGGCCGAACCGTCCTTGACCATGATGCCGTTCTCGAACAGGCGCCGCGCCGCGACCACCTGGACGATCGGTACGGCGAGGCCGAGCGCGCACGGGCATGTGATGATGAGAACGGCAATGGCGATGGTTATCGCCCGGTGCCAGTCACCGGTCGCCGCCATCCAGCCAAGGAACGTCGCGAAGGCTGTGAGATGAACCACCGGGGCATAGAGCGCTGAAACACGATCGGCGATCCGGCGATAATGCGCGCGGCCGCCCTCTGCGGACTCCATCAGCCGAACCATTTCCGCCAGAAACGAATCTTTCGCGGCGGCGGTCGCCTCGATCGTCAGCGGGCCGGTTAGGTTGAGGACACCGGCCTGCACGGCTTCGCCTGCCGCTACGTTTCGAGGCGTGCTCTCGCCGGACACCAACGAGCAGTCCAGATCCGAGGCCCCTTGAATGATCTTGCCGTCGACGGGGATTCTCTCGCCGGCAGCGATCAACAGCAGCATGCCAAGTTCGATCTCGCCAACCGGCAGATAGTCGCGTGCACCATCGCCGCGCAGCACCATGGCGCCACGCGCCGCGAGCTGTGACAGGCCTTTGACGGCGGTGCGGGCGCGTTCGCGCATCACGTGATCGAGCGTGCGGCCGATCAGGAGGAAGAACAGCAGTGACACCGATGCATCGAAATAAGCGTGGTCGCCATGGGTGATCGTCTCATAGAGGCTCATGGCGTAGGCGAGGGATACCCCGACCGCGATCGGCACATCCATGTTCATGCGGCCGTGACGCAGCGCATTCCAGGCCGAGCGGAAGAAGATGCCGCCGGCGAAGGCGAGTGCAGGGATGGCGATAAGCGCCGAGACCCAGTGGAACAGGTCGCGGGTAGCGCCTTCAGCACCGGACCAGACAGAGACCGAAAGCAGCATGATGTTGCCCGCCGCAAAGCCAGCGACAGCAACGGCGCGGATCAGCTCCGAAAGCGTCTTGTCCTTGTTGTCGACCTCGGGGTCGAACAGATGCGCCTCGTAGCCCAGCCGTCCCAGCGCGGCGACGAATGGTGGTACCTGGTTTCCACGCCAGCGGACCGCGACCCGCTTCGTCGACAGGTTGACACGAGCGCTCTCCACTTGATCGAGCTTTCCCAGTGCTGTCTCGATCGCCTGGATGCAGGCCGCGCAATGAACCGTGGGGACCGAAAGATCGGTCTGGCGGAGATCATCGCCAAGCGATCGGCTCGCCAGCCTGATCTCCTGGCTGGACGGCAGGACCGATCCGGTGTTGACCAGATCAAGCGCCATTTCGGCGCCCGGTGCACAACAACTCATTGCAGCGCTCCATTGGAAATCATGATCCTGCGGACGTCGCGGTACGGTTTATGCAGACCGGCGTCGGCGTCGACTTCGACAATCCAGACGCCATCCTTCGGCATGTGCTGCGCGGCGAACTCCTGGCCGGAGGTGAGGGCGAGCGTGACGGACTTGTCCTCTTTCTCGTATGCGGGATGGCGAAACAGCACCTTGACGCCATGCAAGGGAACCGGCTTGCCGCCGGCGTCGGTGAGGCCGTAGCGGACTTCGCCCCATGCGATGGTCAGCTTGCCGGTCCAGCCAAGGGCTGCCTGCGCGCGACCCTCCTCGGCCTGCTTGTTGAATTGCTGGCTCGCCACATAGGTGTTTTCGACGACAAGGCCGGTCCAACTTGTGTTGGCGAGCGTGGCCATCGTCAGATTGACCGCGATGACCACACCGAAGAAGGCAAGGATGGTGAACAGCATGTGCCTGCCGGTGAATTCGCGGGTTTTTTGTGTTCTGGCGCTCATCTGGCAGTCTCCGGCGCGTTGAAGGTGGCGGTGTATTCGTCCGACTCGAAGCTCGCCTTGTCCTCGACACGGAACGTGAAGGTCTGCGCTGTGTCCTGGATTTGACCCGCTGGCTGGCGCACGAAGACCTTCAGCATTTTCAGGCGGTCGGGTTCGACCGGAATGGCGAAAGAACGGCCTGCCGGGATGTCGTCGCCGACGACGACCATGTCAGCGCCCTGCAAGCCCTGCATCGTGACGACGATCGTCCGTGGCTCGGGGATCATGTTGAGCAGCTTGACGGTGTAGCCGTTGCGGATCGAGCCGTCGGAGAGCGTGACGAATTGCGGATTGCGGTCATGCAGCACGTTGACTTCGAGCCGATCGCGCGTCAGCAGCGAATAGAGCAGGCCGAGGCCGATCAGCGACCACAAACCCATGTAGACATAGGTCCGTGGCCGGAAGATCTTGCTGACATGGAAATGCGCCACCTTGTCGGAGAACAGGCCACCAGCAGTCCTGACCAGCGACGGGTTGACTGAACTGGAGCCGCCCGCGGTCGCCAGAATCATGTTGGCGTTGTAATCGGAGAGCGTCGCGTAGGAAATCAGCCCACGCTCCCTGCCGAGCTTGTCCATGACGCCGTCGCAGGCATCGATGCAAAGCGCGCAGGTGATGCATTCGAGTTGCTGGCCGTCGCGAATGTCGATCCCCATCGGGCAGACCGCGACACAGGCATTGCAGTCGACGCAGTCGCCGACGGACTGCCCTGCAGCTTGCACCTTCTTCGCATGACGCGAACGCGGTTCGCCGCGCCAGTCATTGTAGGTGACGGTGAGCGAACTTTCGTCGAGCATCGCTGCCTGGATGCGCGGCCATGGGCACATATAGGTGCAGACCTGCTCGCGCATCAGCCCGCCGAACGTGTAGGTCGTTGCCGCCAGAACCGCGACGGTGATGTAGGCGACAGGCGCTGCCGTGCCGGTGAAGAGTTCGCCGAGCAGCGTCGGCGCGTCAGCGAAATAGAAGATCCAGGCGCCGCCCGTCAGCGCGCCTATGGCCAGCCAGATGGCGTGTTTCGATACCCGCAGCACGAGTTTGCGGGGGGTCCAGAAACCGGCATCAAGCTTGATACGAGCGTTGCGGTCGCCCTCTATCGCGCGCTCGACGACCAGGAACAGGTCGACCCATACGGTCTGCGGGCATGTGTAGCCACACCAGGCACGGCCGACAGTCGACGTGATCAGGAAAAGACCGACGCCGGCCATGACCAGAAGGCCGGCGACATAGTAGAATTCCTGCGGCCATATCTCGATGAAGAAGAAATAGAAACGCCGGTTAGCGACATCAAGCAGCACGGCCTGGTCCGGGCTAAACGAGCCCCGATCCCAGCGCAGCCACGGCGTCAGATAGTAGATGCCGAGCGTGACCGCCATCACCAGCCATTTGAACTGGCGAAAGCTGCCCGAGGCCCGCTTCGGGAAGATCTTCTTGCGCGCAGCGTACATTGGCTGACGCACCTTGGCGGAGTTGACCGGCGTGGGTTCGATCCTTTCTATTTGCGTGTTATCAAGCACGAGAAGCTCCAGTCACCAGCGACGATTTCGCCGGAAACCGACTCATCGGTTCTGGATGATGCCGAGGCCCGGCTTGCGCCGGGCCTCGTCGCTTGGCGGGAGGGGGAGGACGAGAATAGGCTTCTGCTCCTATTCTCCGCCGCCAAGCGAATGGATGTAGACCGCCAGTTCCTTGACCTTGGTCTCGCCGAGGCGCGCGCCCCAGGCCGGCATCACGCCCTGTTTCGGCGCGGTGACCTGGGCGGCGATGGCCGCTTCGCCTGACCCGTAGAGCCAGATGGCGTCGGTCAGATCTGGAGCGCCGAGTTCCTTGTTGCCTTTTGCATTGTCGCCGTGACAGGCCACGCAATTTTCGGCGAAGACCTTGGCGCCGGGCGCGACCAACGATTGATCGCCGACAGTGCCGGACAGGCTGGCAACGTAGGTGCTGACCTGTTTGATCTGATCGGCGGTGATGATGTCGCCAAAGGCCGGCATTTCCGACAGGCGCGTAGCCGGGTCGGAGGCGAAGCGGATGCCATGAGCGATCGTCTGCTGGATCTGGTCCACCTCGCCGCCCCACAGCCAGTCGTCGTCATTTAGGTTCGGAAAGCCCTTGGACCCCTGGGCGCCGGAACCGTGGCACTGCACGCAATTGACCTTGAACGCGGCGGCGCCGGCAGCGACGGCGAATCCGCGCAGCGTGTCATCCGCAGCAATCTCCGAAACACTTTTCGACTCTATTGCGGCGACATAATTGCCCTTTGCCGCTTCGGCCGCGGATAACTCGTTCTTGACTTCGTTGCGGCTGGAATAGCCAAGTACGCCCTTTGTCGCGGAGTGCAACAGCGGCCATGCCGGGTAGGCAATTGTGTAACCGATCGCCCAGACTATGGTCATGTAGAAGGTGATGACCCACCAGCGCGGGAGCGGGTTGTTGAGCTCGCGAATGCCGTCCCACTCATGACCGGTCGTCGAGATGCCGGAAACCTCGTCAATGTGATCGCTGCTCATGATCAGTCCTCCTTCAGAGGAATTTGAGCTGCTTCGCCGGCTTGCCTGCGGCTGCCGGGGCGAAGTGCAAAGGCAACGGATCCGATGAAGAAAAGAGCGATGGCAAGCAGGCCCCAGCTGTCAGCAAACTCCCGCATGAAATTGTACGTCATCGCCATTGTCCTCAGCGGTAGCCGGCGGTCTCATCGTAGTTCTTGAAATCGACAAGCGTGCCGAGCATCTGGAGATAAGAAACCAGGGCGTCCATTTCGGTGACTTGCTGCGGATCACCGTCGAAATCGCCGATCCTGGCCTTGGGGTAGCGGGCCTCGAGGCCGGACGTGTCGGCATTGGGATCAGCCTGCGCCATCAAATCAGCATTGGCGTTAGCGACCATGTCGTCGGAGTAGGGAACGCCGACGCGCCTGTTGGCAACCAGATGCGTCGAGAAATCCTTCACCGCGATCGGCGTATCCTTCAGAAAGCCATAGCTCGGCATGATGGATTCCGGCACCACGGAACGAGGGTCCGTGAGGTGCTCGACATGCCAAAGATTTGAGTAGCGATCGCCAACCCGAGCGAGGTCCGGTCCGGTGCGCTTCGATCCCCACTGGAAGGGATGATCATACATCGACTCGGCCGCCAGGCTGTAATGCCCATAGCGCTCGACCTCGTCACGGAACGGGCGGATCATCTGGCTATGGCATAGATAGCATCCCTCACGCACATAGATGTTGCGCCCGACGAGTTCGAGCGGCGAGTAGGGCCGCATGCCTTCGACCTTCTCGATCGTGTTGTCGAGATAGAAGAGCGGCGCGATCTCGACGATGCCGCCGATTGTCACGACCAGAAGGGAGCCAACGAGAAGAAGTGTAGCGTTCTTCTCGATGACCGCGTGTCTGTTCATCAACCTCATTTTCTGTCTCATCATCGCGCAAGCTGGAGGGCGGGAACGGAGCCGGGCATCGGATCCTCCTCGCGCCGGTAGCCAAGGATGGTCATGGCGATGTTCCAGGCCATGATCAGGGCGCCGGACAGGTACATGGCTCCGCCGATGGCGCGCATGATGTAGTAGGGGTGCATGGCGGCCACGGTTTCGGCGAAGGAGTAGACCAGGAAGCCCTGCTCGTCGTATTCGCGCCACATCAGGCCCTGCATGATGCCGGACACCCACATGACCGACGCGTAGACAACGATGCCAAGCGTCGCCAGCCAGAAGTGCCAGGTAACGAGGCGCAGCGAGTAGAGCCGTTCACGGTTCCACAGCTTCGGCACCATGTAATAAAGCGCGCCGAACGAGATCATGCCGACCCAGCCGAGTGCGCCCGAATGGACGTGTCCGATGGTCCAGTCGGTATAGTGCGACAGCGAGTTGACCGTCTTGATCGACATCATCGGGCCCTCGAAGGTGGACATGCCGTAGAAGGCGATGGCCATCACCATCATGCGGATGATCGGATCGGTGCGGAGCTTGTCCCAGGCGCCCGACAGCGTCATCAGGCCATTGATCATGCCGCCCCATGACGGCATCCACAGCATGATCGAGAACACCATGCCGAGCGTCTGCGCCCAATCGGGCAAGGCGGTGTAGTGCAAATGATGGGGTCCAGCCCAGATGTAGAGAAAGATGATTGCCCAGAAATGGACGATCGACAGCCGGTAGGAATAGACCGGCCGGTTCGCCTGCTTGGGTACGAAATAATACATCATGCCGAGAAAGCCGGCGGTCAGAAAGAAGCCCACGGCGTTGTGGCCATACCACCATTGCGTCAGAGCGTCCTGGACCCCGGAGAAAGCCGAATAGCTCTTCGAGCCCAGGAAGGAGGCGGGCATGGAGAGGTTGTTGACCACATGCAGCATCGCGATGGTGACGATGAAGGACAGGTAGAACCAGTTAGCGACGTAGATGTGGGGTTCCTTGCGCTTCAGGATCGTGCCGAGGAACAGGATGAGATAGGCGACCCAGACAATGGTCAGCCAGATGTCCACATACCATTCGGGCTCGGCGTATTCGCGGCTCTCGGTGATGCCGAGCAGGTAGCCAGTCGCTGCCATGACGATGAAGAGCTGGTAGCCCCAGAACACGAACCAGCCGAGATCGCCGCCGAACAGCCGGGCGCGGCAGGTGCGTTGCACGACATAGAGAGACGTGCAAAGCAGCGCGTTGCCGCCGAAGGCGAAGACGACTCCCGACGTATGCAGTGGCCGCAAACGGCCAAAGTTGAACCAGGGCTGGATGTTGAGATCGGGATAGGCAAGCTGCAGCGCGATGACCACGCCGACAAGCATGCCGATGACACCCCAGAACATGGTGGCGATGGCGCCATAGCGGATTGGCCCGTCCATGTAAGCGGACGGGTCGATCGGCGCGGCAGGCTTGAACTCAGTGTTGCGCAACAGGATCGCAGTGAAGCCAGCCAAGGCGAAGAACAAGACCCACATATGCTGGCGAAAGGGTTCATCCACCCCAGCGCCAGCGGCCACCAAAGCCGCGAATGCGAACAGGCTTAGAAGCACGATTTCTTTGCCGAATTTCATCGCAAGCCCCGATTTCCAATTCCGGCGGATGCCAAACCGCGGTGCCTTATTGCGCAGCCGTCGCCTGCTCGCCCTGATCCATGTCAGAGCCGCACCATTTTGCTTCGAGCAGCATCGAGTTCGGTGCGATCAGACTGTGCCGAATGTGGAAGTGCAGCAGCGGCCGCCGGTTCATGGACAGGCCCGGCGTCCCCAGTTGGGGCCCGGGTATGGAGGCGATCGCGGGCGTGTGGGCAAGCGCACCTTCTGTGACGCTGGTAAGCAGGCCGATGCCTTACCGAACGTCGATCGTTTCAATGCCTTGGAACAGCCAGCGCCAGCGTTGCGCTGCCTTCGTTACATTTATGGTTTGGACGGCGATTTTCGCCTGCGTATGAGGCATATTGACTTCGGCCAAGTGTGGATGCTTCGCCGACGAGCCCAAACGCAACTGGCGTATACGATCGGAATTAGAACGGGCTGTCGCTACGCGATGTCTTCTGAGCCCAACGCGAGCATGCCCTGCCCCGAATGAAGTAAGTGGCGTGGGCCATGCAGCTTCGTGTCATTCAAACGGCTATTGCGCCTCGGCCGCCGCAGCGCCGTTCCAGCCGGCTCATGCTGTCCACGGTGACGCGGCGGTTGTTCTCGATCCGAATCACGCCGTCCATTCTCAGGCTGGTCAGCTGACGGCTCACGGTCTCGTTAGTGATTCCAAGGAAATCAGAGATGTCGGCACGCGTCATCGGCAGCTCGAAGCACGCCGACATAGCCGCCGGGTCAACATTGGAGTCGATGTTCCGGGCAATCATGAGGAGAAAGCTCGCCACCTTCTCTGGTGCGGTCTTGCGCCCCAGAGTCACCATCCATTCGCGGGCCTCGTCAAGTTCGTTCAGCGCCTGCTTGAGCAGGCGATGCACAAATTCGGGTGACTGCTTCATCATCCGTTCGATGGCCGCTCTCGGAAACGAGCACAGCGAGACAGCTGTTGCCGCTTCCGCATTGATCGCACTTTTCATCTTGAAGGGCCGTCCCAGAAAATCCGGCGCGAACTGGAGACCGACGATCTGCTGGCGGCCGTCCGAAAGGCTCTTCGTGAGCTTCACCACGCCTGAAAGCACGTTTGAATAACAGTCGACCGCCTCGGCGTCGCCGATCAGTTCGACCCCCGGCTCGATATTGTGCCGCGACGACGTCTTGGCGAGCTGAGCCAAATCGTCTGGCTCGAGCGCGCCACAGACACCGCGGCGCCGTGCCTCGCAAGGCAGGCAAAGAACGGGAATGCCGGAACTGTGAATATCCTGCCGTAATGTCATTCGATCGCTCTACCGGTCCAGTGCGGGCAGGATAGCAATCCACGGTAGAAAAATCCTTGCGGCAGTTTGTCCGTGCTGAAGGTTGATCGAAATCAGGGCTTAGGCTCATCCAAGCATCCACAGTTCGGGCGACGCAAACACGGTGGACCACGACATGCGACAAAAGCTAGCTGCCAGACTTGGCGAGAACGTCCCGCGCTATACCAGTTATCCGACTGCGCCCCATTTCCATGCGGGCGTCGATGCCGTCGTTTACCGAGGCTGGTTGGAGGCGCTCGAAGGTGGTGACGAGATATCGCTTTACCTGCATATTCCCTATTGCGACAGGCTCTGCTGGTTCTGCGCGTGCCATACCAAACAGACCCGCCACTACGAGCCGGTGGCCGCTTATCTGCGCTCGCTGTATGCGGAGATCGCCACGGTTGGCGGCCTTGTTACCGGCAAGGGCCGAGTTCGCGCGGTTCATTTCGGCGGCGGTTCCCCGACGATGCTGGAACCTGAGGATATTGTGGCGCTGGGAAGCGTCCTGCGCAACAGCTTCGCCTTTCTTCCCGGCGCCAAGATCAGCGTTGAAATCGAACCCAATGATATGGACGATGCCCGCCTCGATGCGCTTGCCGAAATCGGCACGACCCGTGCGAGCCTCGGCGTCCAGGACTTCGATCCGAAGGTTCAGAAGGCAATCAACCGCGAGCAGAGCTTTTTGCAGACCAAAGCGGTAGTCGACGGTGTTCGTTCGCGCGGCGTCGAATCGGTCAATCTAGACCTGCTCTACGGCTTGCCGCACCAGACGAGGGAGAGCGTCTCCTCCACCGTCGCGCAGGCGCTGACCTTGGAACCCGACAGGATAGCGCTTTTTGGCTACGCCCATGTGCCGTGGTTCAAGAAACATCAGACCATGATAGACGAGGCATGGCTGCCCGGTCCCGCGGAGAGATTTGCTCAATTGCAACTGGCGGCGCGGGCGATCGTGGACCAGGGGTACGAAGCAATCGGCCTCGACCATTTCGCCAAACCCGGCGATGCCCTGGCCCTTGCCGCCCGCGCCGGAACACTGCACCGGAACTTTCAGGGTTACACCGACGATTGCTGCGAAACCTTGATTGGGCTAGGCCCATCGTCCATCAGCCAGTTTCGGCAGGGCTATGCGCAGAACATGCCTTCGACCAGCGAATATCGATGCACGGTTGATGACGGCGGGCTGGCCGCTGTTCGGGGTATCGCACTTTCCGACGACGACCGCGTTCGCGGCTGGATCATCGAACGTTTGATGTGCGACTTCGCCTTCTCGGCCATCGATCTGGTGGAACGCTTCGGCGAAGCCGGCCAGAGGCTCCTCCTTCAGTCGAGTTCCATGGCCCTACACGATCCGGTTCGATTGCTTGAACTTGATGGCGACAGATTCGTTGTGCCGGCTGAAAGTCGCCCTTTCGTCCGAAGCATCGCGGCCAGGTTCGACAAATATTTCGAAACTGGAACGGCCAGGCACTCGGCGGCAGTCTGAGCACCGCAGAGGAACGGTCATGGCTCTCACTCGATCGTGAACCGATTGCGATCGTTTTCCACTGTTGACCGGCGACCGTCGGCCGAGACGGTTCGAAGCGGACCAGACGCGTCTTGGCATAGGGACGATATCGCCCGCTCATGCCCTGCCTGTCAGATCATGGTTGTCGGCGACAGCTCCCTTCGACCTTGCAAGGAGAATGCAAGGTGCCGTGCAAGCGGCTGACAACACTTGGGCCGGTGGCAGAAGTCCGCAAGCACCCCGGCAGCGCGGTCAACGTTGAACCACCCGTTCACCCGAATATGCCGGTGCAGTTCCGGTGGAAAGGGCTTGGCCTAGACGGCTCTCTTGTTACCCCAGAGCATAACGTGCAGCTGCGGTAGCACGCGGGCTTCGAACCATTTGTCGCGGGTCACGCTGTCAACCAGCCACTCCATGCGCTTCAATATTCCGTCAAGGTCGACGGGCGCGTCATCATTTGCCGGGTGTGGCGGCGAGTGATTGCCGGGTTGCAGATAGATCGGAAGTTGCGGAAATTGCGCAGCGGCGTCTTTCGCGTAGGCGTAGTCCCTTTCGTCGAAAACAATGAGCTTGAGCACGATTTGGGGCTTGCCTTGTGCCGCCTGGAGGCACGCCTCGACAGCGGCCCAATCTGTCGTCATTTGGCTTGACGGCGGCTTTGGGCTGAGGATCAGCACGTCAAGGTGCGCAAACCAGTCCCTGGCAAGCGAACCTTGGGTTTCCAGCGCAAAACGGTAACCGTCACCATGGCCTCGGTCGATGAGCGCGCCGAGCGGCTGGATGGCCGGATTGCCGCCTGACAGTGACACCATAAGCGGGCGGCCACCGGAAAGCGCAAGCACATTTTTCCACACCGCGCCGACGGACATCATCTCCCATTCATGGCGGAATTGATTGTCCACAGCATGCAGGCTGTCGCACCAGGAACAGCGAAAGTCACACCCGCCGGTTCTGACGAAGATCGTCGGCAAACCTATGAGCACGCCCTCGCCCTGGATCGTCGGCCCGAAAATCTCGCTAACGCGGATTGCGGGATGCGTATTGGTCATGGCCGGTATTCCGCCCAGGTTTTCGGCGTTTCGCTCACCCGCACGGCCGCGGTTTCGCTCAGGCGTGCCTTGCACCAGTCGTAGAAATGTCTGGCCAGATATTCCGCCGTGACTTGCTCGTGTCCCAGCACGTCGTTGAGATGTCGGTGGTCGAAGCTCTCGTCGATGTAGCGTTTGAATGGCGCCAAATCGTGGTAGTCGCGCACGAAGCCGTGATCGTCCAGTCCATCCGCTGAAAGCTCCACTTCGACGATGTAGTTATGTCCGTGCAGGCGCGCGCATTGGTGATCGGGTGGCAATGAGGTGAGCTGATGCGAGGCTGAGAAGTGGAATTCCTTGGTGATGCGGAACATTACGCGGTGGTCCTTCGCAGCGCTCCGAGCCAGAAGTCGGAGTCCTCGTACTCGGTTGGGTCCGGGTGCCCGGCGATGTGGAACGCCTCACGCCGCTCGACGCAGGTCCCGCACCTCCCGCAATGACGCTCGGCGCCCTTGTAACAGGACCAGGTCTGCGCAAAGGGCGTGCCGTATGTGGCTCCATCCCTAACAATGTCCGCCTTCGTCAGGTTCACATAGGGTGCATAAAGGCGAATCTGCGCGTAGCCGTCGAGCGCGTGGTCCTGCATCATCTGGAAAGCATCGATGAAGGCCGGACGGCAATCGGGATAGACAATATGATCCCCACCATGCACGGCCGTCGCCACCGCGTCAGCGTCTTGCGCTGCGGCGAGACCGAAGGCAATGGCCAACATGATGGCGTTCCGGTTGGGCACCACCGTTACCTTCATCGTATCTTCGGCATAGTGCCCATCGGGCACGTCCACATTGTCGGTCAGCGCGGAGCCGGAAAGGCCGCCGCCGATCTCGTGGATATCGATGATTCGCTGCGGGACGCCCAGGCGCTCCGCGCAAAGGGTGGCGAAGCCCAATTCCTTCCTATGCCGTTGGCCGTAATCGAACGATAGCAGGCCGGTAAGCTGGTGCTCCGCTGCCACCTTGTGAGCAAGAGTAACGGAATCCAATCCGCCGGAGCAGACGACGAGAGTCTTCATCGTTGGGTCCTTGTTTTAACCGGGTAGGCTGCGACCGGAGATTTCTCTGCGCTCCAGTACTTCAGGAAAACCATTTTGTGAAGTGAACGGAGACCAGTTTCGTGCGCTTGCGTGCGGTGCGCAAAACGCCCTCGCGGTGAGCTGGAAGGACACGGACTGGTGAGACGTCACGCTTCAGCGGAATGCTCAAGCGAACGCTGCTCGCGGACAAAGTTCTCGACGAGCAGAGCCTGGCGGTTCCGAGCGCCGAGGGACGCCACTGCAACGGTTGCAGGGTACAAGGAGCCCGGACGGCTTGCCGCAAAGATGACCGGCAAACCCTGAATAACCGGTGATGAGCCGACATCTGTGAACAAGCGGTGTGGTCGATTGCAATCACCCATGTCTTGCGCACAGGTACCTTATGTCAGTGGATGAACTGAACTTGATGGTTTTACAGATGGCAGTCGAAAGCGTCCGCTCGCTCTCGTTGAGCTTCGCTGAAAAAGCCGCCGAGATAGCCACCAGGAGCCGCGGCATCCTGCTTTTCGACGTGCGGATCGACGGTGACGCGCAGGTCCAGCGGGTCGCAGCCATCCGATATCACGGCGGCCAATTCGGCGTGCTGGCGTTGGATGTACACGGCCTAGTTACCCACTATTGCATCGTTAACGGTATGTTCTCACATTACATTGCGTCCTTGGAGAGCTGGCACAGGATGCCCCTGTCGATGCAGGCCAAGATGGATGCCAACGGCAATGCCCGTCTCTTCGTAGCCGCGTTGCGGGATGCCGGACATATGCTGGGCACCTAGCATTGGGCGAGAATGCATCTGTGAATTTTGCATGTGCGTCACTGCGATGGCGCCGGCATGATCGTCATGCTCCAAAACGGCTGCGGCCCCCGCGAAGCGGTCGCCGCGACGATGGTGATCAACGGCGTTGCATCGATGCGAGCGTAGACAGAGGTCTCCTCCTGGCATCGAGCGCATGCAAGGAGCTACGCAAGCGCAGCTGCATCAAGTATTTTGAAGGGACGACCTCATGCATGGAGCTTGCGCTGCATACGGGCGGCGCGAGCCGCGTTGCCATCCAGCAGAGAGGGTGCTTGCGGTACTCTCAATGACCCGAGATCGCAAATGGACGTGGGTAAGCACCAGAACTGCAACACCCATGGTGGTCCGCTGGACTCGCTGGAGGAAGCACAAGGTGTCGGCGGGCAGAGCGCAGCGAGTGCCTACCTCGATCTTTCTAGAAGCGCGCCGGCAGCCTGGGCGGGGGGGCTTGGGGTTAGACTGCCGGCGCACGCCACTCACGAAGAGCGGCCCCTTTTCGTGGTTCGAACACCCATAGTCAACCCGGAAACGTCAGGATGCCCGCCATGTTATTTTCAGAGCGGCGCGATGCCGGCCATGTTGGCCGATTCAGCCTAGGAGTAGCCACTCTCGTAGGCCGAGTTGATGCTCAAGCGCCAGCATCGCCTCGCCGAACTACCAAGAGTTCGCCGTTACAATCCTTCGTCGCGAGCCGATGCCCTCGTGCACGTTTCGTAGCACTCCGGGCGGCTATATCGCGTTGTTGTTCGCGAGCCCATGTGAAGGGTTCCTGCATCGGAAAGTTGACGAGATTCTCTTGGCGGTACTGCGCCAGAGGCATCCCAACGGAATCAGCGTCTACAATCAGCCGCAAGCTTCACATCACAAGAGCGGTAGTCCACCCATTGCGGATCATCCGACTGATCAGGCGGCGTCCGAAATGTGCGACTCTGCCTCAAGGATTCCCACAGGTATGGAAAGCGATCTCGCTATCCGATCCCGATATCCCTTGTTGTACCTCAGACCTCGCTCGATGTTTTGAATTTCCTCAGCGGCAAGCCCGCTCGCGACCGTCAGGTCCTCGATCGAATACCCAAGGTGCTCACGATAAGCGCGGACGATGTGGGTCCCCTGCGACATAGCCGTCAAGACTGGTTCGGGAATGCGCGAATCGTTCATAAACATCTCCAAGAACATGGGAGCTCCCTCGGGAGATACCCCCCCGGCGGTGCAGACCAAGCAAATCAAAAAATGGACGTCCATTCAGCCGGACCGGCCTCATCCATGGAATGGGCCGCCTGAATTAGGAGCTGGGTCGGAATATGGCGGCTCACCTCCTTCTAATCAAGAAAGCCAACGGCGAGAGTTATTCGCGAAGGATCGCAGGTCGGATGCGCTACAGCCGATCAGGCCATCTCAGGAGGGGGCCCTGGAACTCTGAACATCAACTCGAACTCCCGGTACGGACACTGCTTCCTTCGGCCAATCTCCACCGGCGGGGGAGCGAAAGACCCACTCTTGAAAGCCCCGGCTGCGTGCTGACGTCGGCTCTAGGAAGCTCGATCGCCCTGTGCCCCGATCGACCGGCTGAAAAAAGAGATTCCAAATTCCAGCAAACACTGGTCATCTGGTTTTCATCCGGATCCAGACAAAGGGTAGCTTTCCATCGAGAGCTTCGCCATCTGTACAGGTTCACAATCATTCGACCGTGACCGATTTTGCGAGATTGCGCGGCTGGTCTACATCTGTCCCCATGAAGAGCGCCGTGTGGTAGGCAAGAAGCTGTATCGGCAGCGAGAAGATCATTGGCGCGATAATCTCGTCGACTACCGGCAGCACGAGCGTGTGCATGGTGTCGAGTTTCGATGCGGCTGCCCCATTTTTATCGGTGATGAGGATAATCCGCCCTCCACGGGCAGCCACTTCCTGCATGTTGGAGACGGTCTTGTCGAAAAAGCGGTCATGGGGCGCGATGACGATCACCGGCATGTTCTCGTCTATCAATGCGATTGGCCCGTGCTTCAATTCACCCGCTGCATAGCCTTCGGCATGGATGTAGGAAATCTCCTTGAGCTTCAGCGCTCCTTCCATCGCTAGCGGGAAACTGGTGCCACGGCCGAGATACAGGACGTCACGATACTTTGACAGTTCGCGCGACAAGAACTCGATCTCCGGCTGGATGCTGTTGAGTACCTGGCCCATGACGCGCGGCAATTCGGCGAGGCTCCTGACGAGCGCCTGCAGCTCGCCTTCGGGGACGGTCCCGCGGGCTCTGGCGGCGCTGATGGCGAGTGCGGCTAGAACGGCAAGCTGGCAGGTAAAAGCCTTGGTAGAGGCGACGCCGATCTCCGGTCCGGCAAGGATCGGGAAGACCGTATCGGCCTCCCGAGCGATGGTCGATTCGCAGGCATTGACGATAGCGCCAATTTTCAGCCCACGCTCCTTGCAGTACCTCAACGATGCAAGCGTATCGGCGGTTTCGCCGGACTGCGAAATGAAAAGAGCCGCGGACTGCGGCGGCAAAGGGATCTCGCGGTAACGGAATTCAGACGCAACGTCGATTTCAACTGTCAGGCGCGCATAGCGCTCGAACCAGTATTTTCCGATCAGTCCGGCGAGATAGGCGGTCCCGCAGGCAGAGATCGCCAAGCTCGGAACCTTGGCGAAATCGATGCCAGGAACCATGTCGCGGCCCTCTATGATGTTGATGTAACGACGAAGAGCATGGGCGACGACCTCGGGCTGCTCGTATATTTCCTTCTCCATGAAATGGCGATGGCTGCCCTTGTTGGCCAGATCGGCCGCGGCCGTGGAGATATGGCGCGGACGCTCGACGGGATGGCCGTCGATATCGAAGATATGGGCGCCCGAATTGCCGACAATGGCCCAGTCGCCGTCCATGAGATAGGTAATTTCATTGGTGAAGGGCGCAAGAGCGATCGCGTCGGAGCCCAGGAACATCTCGCCGTCGCCGTGACCGATCGCCAGCGGTGGTCCGTTGCGCGCCGCCGTGATGGTCGACGGTTCATCTTCGAAGAGGATGGCAAGCGCATAGGCGCCCCTGACGCGTTTCAGCATGGCACGCGTGGCCTCTTGCGGCCTCATGCCCTCGCGGCGGTATCTTGCCAAGAGATGCCCAACGACCTCGGTGTCGGTGTCGGTCTGGAACTCGGCGCCATCCGCCGCCAATTCGTCCTTCAGCTCGGTGAAATTCTCGATGATGCCGTTATGGACGACGGCGACACCGTCGGTAAAGTGCGGGTGCGCATTGCGTTCCGTCGAGGCCCCGTGGGTTGCCCAACGCGTGTGGCCGATGCCGACTTTGCCGCTCAGCGGCTCTTCCTTCAGTCGCCTCTCAAGATTGACAAGCTTGCCCTCGGCGCGCCGGCGGTGCAAGGCACCGTCGATGATCGTCGCAACGCCGGCGGAATCATAGCCGCGATATTCCAAACCCTTCAACGCGCCGATCAACCGATCCGACACCGGCTGTTGCCCAACGATGCCAACAATCCCGCACATGTTCGTCTCCGCATTTTTGCGAGCAGCATCAGCCCACGCGAGACGGATACCCATCCGGCCGCTTTAAGTGGCGGCCTTGTAGTAGTATTCCATGATATTGGTACAATTGATTGTAGTGATCACTACCATCCACCCCATGGATAGGTCGGCTGCTGTGGGGGCCTAAAGTTCTATTCGCGCCTGACGCTCTTATGAGAATCGCAGACTCACCCGCGGCAGGATCACGGCCTCAGAAAGGCCAGCAGGCCTTGGACAGTGGACGGACGACCGGCCTGCGAGCCCTAGTCAGGCAGTCCGGCATGTAGAAGCATTGTGCCGCCGACTTCGGGATCGGCGATGGTCTGTCTCGGCGACAGCCTGAGTTCGCTTCGCGGGCCGCGCGGCTCGCCCAGGACCGTCGTCGTCTCGCGCGGCGCCGGTGTCAGTTGACGATGGCATAATGCCCGCCGGGGGCGAGCGCCTCGCGCACGGCACGTGCCAGCCGCGGTCGGTCCGGGACGCCATGGAAAGCGTTGGCCATGAAGACGAGGTCGGCGGGGCGTGACACCAGAGTAGCGAGTTCATAGGCGTCGCCGGCGACGAATTTGCAATTGGTCACGCCGGCGGTCGACCACCTCCATGCCCGGCTTCAGCCCGGTTGCAACCAGCGCCATCTTCGCTGCGGTCCGGTTTGTCAGTGCTCGTTCCTGGCCTTGGCAAGAACACGAACTTCGGCTTCGGTCCGGAATGGCAATGTACCCCGATGGCGAAGGGCGGCCCGATCTGCGTCAAGCGCATCGCCGGGGAAGAGACGAAGTGATGGGCAACCCTCTCACAGTCAATTCGCGGTTGACTTATTTGTTCTCCGGCGAAGTGCGACAGCTGCTCGTATCCGGCAGCGTGAGCGATAGTTGATCAAATGCTGCCAATGAGTTTTGATACTGCAATCTTTAGACAGCCGCCTACCATGAATGTGCCATCGCGTTTCCGCGATCGAAGGAGCGAAGCCGGGTGTCCAGTCGTCACTACATATTCCCGGAGAACAGCGAACCTCTGCGGCTATCGCGGCGGCTTGTGGAGGGAATGATCTTCGGAAAGGACGCTCTCACGCAATACGCCGGCACACGCCAGCGGGTCGTCTCGGTGATAGTTGAGAACGAAGGCACCGCGCCGAATCGGATTCTAGATGCCCAAGGAGCCTATTGGGTTTTCGATGCTGCGGGCGATATCCGAAAAGGCCTCACACGGTCGACTAGCGACATTATGAGCGCCACCTTCAATGATTCCGACAACAAGGGAACGGTGGTGGCACTTCAGCCAAAGCTCTCCAAGAAGAGGGCTGAGGAGGAGCACCGCTGGGTAGTGGGCAAGGCCGAACTCGACAGGATTGCCGCAGACATCTGGCCGAAGGTGAAGTCGGACAAGATGAGATCCGCGCAGGGGGTTTCGGTGAAGCGACCGCCGCTTACCTATGATGCTCGGCTCGCACTCGACGAGGCTACCGCAAATCTGTGGAAGATTTCGCACGCAGACTGACCTTGAATGGCAGGGCAGGCTCCGTGAAGTGGTGTCCTGGGCTCTTTGCGACCTTCGGACCGGCTTTGCACCACGCCAGTGCATTCTCCGTGCCGGCATGGTGCGCGCCAACATGAACATGGGCCACGCCGGGTTCTCGCGAATATTCGACAGGTAGGTCGGAATGCGTACGGCTATGCGACGCAGCATGCTGCCGTTTCGCGCGATAGTCTCAAGGCTTGCCGCGCCGGCTTTGTCGGGGTTCATAACGGTCATCGGGATCCTCAAGGCATGAATGCACTCATCGACGAAGGTTGGGTCCCAGTGCTTCGCCGCGATTCGCCGCGGAAGAACTAGGCGCTTGCCACGTTTTGTGCAACGCACAATTGCACTCAGAAATGGAGGTTGCGCGTTCGAATAAGACAATCGCAACCACCCCAATTACCTCAGGAACTGTCTGTAGCCGCCGCCCATCAGGTAGCGGCCACGTTGGATGGCGCGACGTACCTGATCGCGAAGATGGCCACCTGGATGACGCCAATCTTCTTCGACGCGGCGTGTCCCGAACAAGGCAATGGCGACCTCCTGATGAGATGCTCCGGCAAGCGAGCCATCCAAAGCCTGGAGTACGATACGCAGACGCGCTCCGCGGTGTTCCGGCGGAAAGCAAGCAGCTGACAGGCGGGCGCAACCATTGACGTGGTTCAAGAACTGAAGGGCAGCGACATGGAACTTGAGGTGCTGCGGCTGAACGATCGCGTCAACATATAGCCGCAACGGGCGGAGGACGGACGCACCGGAAACGGCGATCTGCAGACTCCGGCAGTTCTCCCTCAGCAGCACGTGCTGCACGCCCGCAGCTGTCAGCAGGATGTCCTTGCAGCATGAGAGCGAATAAAGGTGAAGCGGTTCAAAATCGTGGTCGAGCCCAAGCGGCTCCGCGGCCGCTCGTAGAATACAGGCGCAATCGCGCGGATCCCAAAAGACCCTTGCCGATGTAGCGTCCGAAAGTGGCGCGTCGGCGAAAAAGAAGGCTCCATTGTCTTAGGAGAGCTGATCCTGTCGTCAACTCGATTATCTGCATGTCGCCTTGGGGTCCGACAATGCAGGCGTACGGTGCCATTTTGGCGTGGTCGCGCTGGAATTGTGGATTGCGCCGAAGAAACTCCCAGGCCCAGCCAGTGCGTGGCAATCGTCTAGCATAGTGGTAAGCGTCGTGGCGACGCCAGTCCGGCCAGCATACAAGGCCGACCGTCGCTTCCTTGGACAGACCAGCATCCTTCATGGCTCAGGTGTCCACTATGGCGCTATGCCGACGGGCCTAGAACCGGTTGCCACAGTACCGGTCCAATCAGACGTCCCCTGCTGCGGATGCGCAAAAGGCTCGCGTGGGAAATCTCGAGAAACCCAGCCACCGCCTCCGTTTTGCCGACGCATTTGGGTTCTCCGATGCGCGACAATGGCCACGTAGCCAGGCGGAGGATCCGCTCCATGCGCGTATCCGTCACCGTTACTATCCGGGTCAGATCCTTGGCCAAGCCGAACTCGATCATGCCCGCGAAGAGCTCGTAGGTCGCCTGGGCCAGCCCGCCCGCAGCCTTGGGCGCCGACGGAGGAAGATCGAGCGCGAAACGACTGCTCTCCCATATGTCGGTGGTCGAGGGCACGACGTCAGCACCCAGCAGCACCGGGAACGTGTCGCGCAACATTGTGGGTCCGGTGCTGGGCAGAAGACGCACGCAACCGCGAATTCGCCAGTCGGATCCTTTGAGGAGCAGATAGACGGGCTTCAGAGCATCAAACGAATCGGATTCCATCTGGTCTTCGGTATCAACTTCCCAATCGAGCCTTTCCTTGAACACCCGAAACCTGAGCCCGTGCATCTCTTTGAGTTCGCCTGCAAACTCGTTGTAAAAGTCTGGTGTTATCAGTTGCATCATGGTCGCCTCCATGTGGGATGTGTTCCCGCCATCGAAAGGCAAAGCTGACAGCGATGCAGCCTGTAGAGGTTTACAGGTATCGTGGCTGAAGAATCAGGATCTCGTCTGGCCGGAGGCAGCCATGCGTGCAACGGCCTGGTTGATCGTTCGAACGCCAAACTTTGCCTTGGCGTTTTCCAAGTGAAAAGTCACGGTGCGCTTTGAGACGCCGAGAAGCTGGCTGATATCCCAAGCCGACTTGCCGCGCGCCGCCCATTTCAGGCACTCGAACTCCCGCGGGGTGAGCGTTACACCATCCACCACGCGATCATCGGCGAGCCTGCGCCGGACATGGATATGAAAGTTGATGGCCACCAGCTGCAATGCTTTTTCGTAACGTGCCAGTGACCGCAACAGAAGCGGACGGGACTCGTCGGAAGCAAAGGTCAGGGCAGCAAACCGGCCGAGATGATCATGCATGGACATCGTCAGGCCGCCGCAGATGCCAAACTCAGCCGCACTCTCCAGAATTTGTTGCTGCGAATTCGGCAGACAGTGTCGAGCGCGGTCCACACCCCAATCGAATGTATCCCAGCCTTGCAGCCCGCGCAGGATGACCGGATCAAGACTGTGGTACCGCTGTTGCAGATAACGTGATGTCCAGGATGAAGGATAGTTTGAAATCAATTGGGGGGCGTCGCCGGAGGCCGACGGGTAAGTGAAATAGGCGAATAGCGGGAAGTCGAAGCCGGCTGCAGCGGAGGCCATTGCCTCACAGAGATCGGCAGCATCAACACTTGCAGACAGTTGCTCGACGAAGTTCTCAAACACGCGATGCATTTGCCCTGTGCGTAACCTCCGTTCGCTCAATGCCAGGCAGAGACCTTGTTTTAAACGATCCCGGACGGATACAGCGCGTGCCGAGAACGTGGCTAATCTGTTGAACCAATCCGAAATAGTCTGACGTTGTCTATGAGACGTGTGCCGCCGAGCCAGGCCGCGGCAAGCAACCGTGCCGGTCGATCAAGGCTTGGCATCGGGTGCAGATCTGCCTCTTCGCGAAGTTCCAGGTATTCGACCTCGCGATAGCCTGCAGCCAGAATTGCTGCGCGAGATTCTGCAAGCGTTGGCAGGACGGGTGAGCCGCGCCCAAGCCGCTCAGCCGTCTTGAGCAGGACCGATGATAGCTTGGGAGCAACAGCGCGTTGCGCTGGCGAGAGCCGCACATTGCGCGATGATAGCGCAAGACCGTCGGCTTCACGGACTGTCGGACAGGCAACAATGGTGATTGGAATATCCAAATCCCGGGCCATGCGCCTGACCAGGTGAATTTGCTGAAAGTCCTTTTCGCCAAAGAAGCCGAAGTCAGCGCTGGTTTGCAGGAAGAGCTTGGCGACGACGGTCGCCACGCCATCGAAATGTCCCGGCCGGAAGGCACCGCACAGGCC
Source organism: Mesorhizobium sp. M1342 (assembly GCF_040317955.1). Lineage (NCBI taxonomy): Bacteria > Pseudomonadati > Pseudomonadota > Alphaproteobacteria > Hyphomicrobiales > Phyllobacteriaceae > Mesorhizobium > Mesorhizobium sp. M1342. The sequence continues at coordinate 168,282 of NZ_JAMYLI010000014.1, forward strand.
CTCGCTGACACCGGACACCGAAACGGTGGTGGCGAAGCCCGCCGGATACATCTCCTCTGCATCTGGCGCATAAAGCAGGTGCGCGCCAACCGGTGCCAGCTTGGCGGCATCCTCGTCCTCGGTGCGCGGATACGCGGCAAGATCGGCCTGGCTATTGAATTGCTTCGGGTTGACGAAGAGCGTCACGATCACACGGTCTGCCTTCTCGAGTGCAGCGCGCACCAGGCTGAGATGGCCCTCATGCAGGACGCCCATCGTTGGCACCACGGCAATCCTCACGCCCTCGCGGCGCCATGCGGCGACGGTTTCGCGAAGCTGGTCAGCGCTCCTGACGATCGGCACGCTCACGCTGCTTCTCCGCATTTGGTGGCGCCCGTGTCGGCGGGCTTGGGCGCATCGGCAAACACGTGCTCGGCGGCCGGAAACTGGCGCTCCTTCACCTCGTGCGCATAGGAAGCGATCGCAGCCGCAGCCGCCTCCCCCAGTTCAGCATAGCGCTTGACGAATTTGGGTCGGAAGTCGCCGAAGAGGCCCAGCATGTCGTCGACGACGAGAATCTGGCCGTCACAGGCTGCTGAGGCACCGATGCCAATGGTCGGGGCCGCCACCTCCCCCGTGATCCGGCGGGCGAGCGCCTCAGGAACCTTCTCCAGGACGACCGCAAAGGCGCCCGCTTCGCTCACGGCAAGTGCGTCGCGCCTGATGCGCTCGGCATCCCCGCCCCTGCCCTGCACGCGGTAGCCACCGATGGTGTTGATAGCCTGCGGCGTCAAGCCGACATGAGCCATGACCGGCACGCCGCGTGCGGCGAGGAAGCCGATCGTCTCTGCCATCGTTTCGCCGCCTTCGAGCTTGACGGCAGTGCAGCCGGTCTCCGACATGACGCGCGCAGCATTTCGGAAAGCCTGCTCTGGGCTTTCCTCGTAGGAACCGAACGGCAGGTCGACGACCATCAGCGCCTGCTTGATGCCACGGCGAACCGCCTGGCCATGCGTGATCATCATCTCCAGCGTGACACCGAGCGTCGAGGGCAGACCGTGGAGAACCATGCCGACGCTGTCGCCGACGAGCACCACATCACAATGGGGATCGACAAGCCGCGCGACTGGGGTGGTATAGGCGGTAAGGCAGACGAGCGGCGTCCCACCTTTGCGCGAACGAATATCCGGCGGTGTGATCGCCTTGGTATCACCAAACGCGCTCAATGGATCCTCCTTCCCCTACGTTACCGCGGGTGTCGCCTTTCGCACATTTTTGTGCAGGTGCGAAGAGCTAAAAAATGGCCGTGCAGCTGTGGGGGTGTTGACGTGCCGACAGGCGCGCTTACACTAAATCGATTAAGGTGCCCCCCGAGCTGGCAGACCAATTCGCGAACATGGACGATCAGGCAATACGACTCAGGAAAGACAGAGCCGCCGTGAATGCCGACGACGTCAAAGTGGACCTGATCGCCTTTGTGGTCGCCGTAAACGACAGTGAACCCTGTGTGCTCACCATCGGCCAGGCGGACACCTTGCCCTCCGGTCCCTTTGCGCTTGAGCACCGATCGCTGCAATCCGGCTTGAGGGGGTGGGTCGAGCAGCAGACCGGCCATCGGCTGGGGTACATTGAGCAACTCTACACGTTCGCTGATCGGGATCGCATCGGCGCCGAGCGCCAGCAGCGCGTCATCTCCATCAGCTATCTTGCATTGACCCGCAAGGAACAGGCAGCGGGCCCGCCCAAGTGCGGATGGCAGAGTTGGTATGAATATTTTCCATGGGAGGACCATCGCTCCGGCACGCCTCCGGTCGTGCTGGATGTTCTGCGACCACGCCTGATTGAATGGGCAAACGGCGTCCGCGATGCGGCCACGCGACGTGAACGCTGGCAGCGGGCGACGATAGCCTTTGGCTTCGACGACCGCCTTTGGAACGAGGAACTCACGCTGCAACGCTATGAGTTAGTTTACGAAGCAGGCTTGGTCCAAGAGGCCGTAAGAGGGCGGGACGGGGCGCCCCCTCCGCTGGTGCCCAGCAAGTCCATGGTCGCCGATCATCGCCGCATCGTGGCGACCGGCATTGCGCGGCTGCGCTCCAAGATCAAATACCGGCCGGTCGTCTTTGAGCTGATGCCGACGGTCTTCACGCTTTTGCAGCTGCAGCGAACCGTGGAGGCGCTCGCCGGCAGGCTCATCCACAAGCCGAACTTTCGCCGACTGATCGAACAGCAGGAACTGGTCGAGGAGACCGGAGAGGCCACCACTGAGACCGGCGGCCGGCCAGCGAAGCTTTTCCGTTTCCGCCACGCCGTTCTCGACGATAGGCTCATCGCCGGGACAAAATTGCCGCTGGCGCGGGGTTGACATCCCTTATACTCACAGCAAGTATATGCTGGTTATTTTCAATTAGAGTATAAGCGGGAGAGGGTTGATGAGCGCCATGCTGCCTGCGGCCGCGTTGCTCTACGAGCGCGTCCGGCGAGTGATCCCGCCGATCGAATGGCCGGCTTTCGTCGACGATATCGAGGCGATCCTTGCACTGAAGCGCGAGCGCAACGCCATCATCCTGGCGCACAACTATCAGACGCCCGAGATTTTCCATTGCGTGGCCGACATCGTCGGCGACAGCTTGGCATTAGCCCGCACGGCTGCGACGATCGAGGCGCAAGTCATCGTGCTGGCCGGCGTCCATTTCATGGCCGAAACGGCCAAGCTCCTCAATCCGGACAAGACCGTGCTCATTCCGGATCTCAGCGCCGGTTGCTCGTTGGCGGAATCAATCACGGCAGAAGACGTGCGCTTGATGCGCCAGCGTTATCCCGGCGTTCCGATCATTACTTATGTAAACACGTCGGCCGAAGTGAAAGCCGAGTCGGATATCTGCTGTACATCCGGCAACGCCAAGGCGGTCGTCGAATCCCTTGGGGTTCTCCGGGTGATCATGCTGCCGGACGAATATCTGGCCCAGAATATCGCCGCCCAGACCGATGTACAGATCATCGCCTGGAAAGGGCATTGCGAGGTGCATGAGCGCTTTACACCGGCCGACATCCGCGAGTTGCGCGAAAGCCATCCCGGCGTGGTCGTGCTCGCCCATCCCGAATGCCCGCCCGACGTCGTGGCTGAAGCAGATTTTTCCGGCTCGACGGCTGCCATGTCCGACTATGTCGAAAGGCAAAGGCCGCCACGTGTCGTGCTGATGACGGAATGCTCGATGAGCGACAACGTCGCGTTAGCGCACCCAGAGGTCGAGTTCATCCGGCCCTGCAATTTGTGCCCGCACATGAAGCGGATCACGCTTGCCAACATCCGCACGGCGCTCGAGCAGAACCAACATGTCGTAACCATCGAACCCGGGATCGCCGGGTGCGCGCGGCTTGCGGTCGAACGGATGCTGGCAGTTTGAGCGCCGACCTCCGCAGCTTCTTCGGGCGTCCCATCATCATCGGCGGCGGCATCGCCGGACTGATGACCGCGCTTCAACTGTCGCCGGAGCCGGTGCTTCTTCTGTCAAGGTCGCTGCTGGGAGCTGACAATTCGAGCACCTGGGCACAGGGCGGTCTGGCTGCAAGTTTCGGCGAAGACGACGATCCGGCAATGCACCTGGCCGATACGCTTGCTGCCGGGGATGGTCTCTGCGACAGAGACGTGGCGAGCCGCATCCTCCAAGCCGCGCCCAAGGCCATAGAGGGGCTTGCGGCCTTTGGGGTTCCCTTTGACCGCACGCCGAAAGGATCACTGTGCCTCGGATTGGAGGCCGCACACAGCCGACGTCGCATCGTTCATGCGCATGGGGACGGCACCGGGCGTGAGATCATGCGTGCCCTGATCGCGGCTGTGCGTTCCACTCCGTCGATAGTTGTCGTGGAGGGCGTGGAAGCGCGCCGGCTGGCCGTGCGAGAGAATGCGATCCGGGGCGTCTGGGCGAGCTGTTCGATCGGACCTTTCTTCTTCGGCTCACGGCGGGTCGTCCTCGCCACCGGTGGCATCGGGGGACTGTTTCTCGACACCACGAACCCTTGGGGAAGTTGCGGACAAGGCCTTGCACTTGCGGCCCGCGCTGGAGCTGTCCTAGCCGACCTCGAATTCATCCAGTTCCACCCGACCGCGCTTGACGGCCCGGAACGCCCTATGGCGCTGGTCAGCGAGGCTGTCCGAGGCGAAGGTGCTGCCCTGATCGATGAAACCGGCCAGGCTTTTCTCCAGAGCGTGCCAGGGGCGGAACTTGCGCCTCGCGATGTCTTGGCCCGGGCCGTGTGGAACCATCTTGCGGACGGCCACCGTGTTTTTCTCGACGCCCGACAACGGCCTGGCCCGGCATTCGCTCGACATTTCCCGACAATCGCATCAGCCTGTCGTGGAGCGGGCATCAATCCCGCCCGCGATCTCATCCCCATTCGGCCGGCCCAACACTACCACATGGGTGGCGTTGCCGTGGACAGCTCCGGCAGAACCTCCGTCAAGGGGCTGTGGGCCTGCGGTGAAGTCGCTTCGACAGGACTGCATGGCGCCAACAGGCTCGCCAGCAATTCCTTGACAGAAGCCATCGTGTGCGCCCGCTGGGTCGCTGAAAGTGTCGCCGGGGCGCCTGCGCGCAGAACAAGGCCTGCGTTTGCCAACGTTTACCCACCGCCCGCTCCGATACCCGTGCGTGTTTTCCTGTCGCGCGCACTCGGCATCGTCCGGGATGGTGAAGGTTTGAAAGCAGCCACACGTGCCTTATTGCCGCTCGCCGAAAGCAAGGATGCGGTCTCGGATCCGGCGGCTGTCGGGCTAATGATCGCGGTTGCCGCCTTGTTGCGCGAAGAAAGCCGCGGCGCTCATTACCGGACAGATTTTCCTCATCATGCGACTGCCGCCCGACGGTCCGAAATCACGCTCGAAGCCGCCTTGGGCGCTGCGCGCGAACTCGGACACTCGCCAAACTTGGAAGGGGCAAAGTGATGAGGCTCTCACCGCTTCCCACGGTCATGCTTGAGCCGCTTGTACGGGCATCGCTTCTTGAAGACCTTGGCAGAGCCGGCGACTTGACCACGGATGCCATCGTCCCGAAGGAATACCAAGCGGGAACCGTGTTGGTGGCGCGACAGTCCGGAGTTGTCGCCGGCCTCGATCTGGCGATGCTCGCTTTCGGCTTGATTGATCCTGCTGTCGAAATCTCGGTGGAGCGCGCAGACGGCTGCAATGTCGTGGATGGAGAGATCATTGCATCAGTGGTTGGCCCGGCCCGGGCCATTCTCACAGCCGAAAGGACGGCACTCAATTTTTTGTGCCATCTGAGCGGCATCGCCACGGCAACGGCATCGATCGTCGCTGCGGTTCGTGGGTATGGCGCGAAGATCGTCTGCACCCGCAAGACGACGCCCGGATTGCGGGCAGTCGAAAAGTATGCCGTGCGCGCAGGTGGCGGGTCCAATCACCGCTTCGGTCTGGACGATGCAATTTTGATCAAGGACAACCACATCGCCATCGCAGGCGGCGTCCGCCCAGCGCTCGAGCGAGCACGAAGAGCGGCCGGTCATCTCGTCAAGATCGAAGTCGAGGTCGATACTCTGGCCCAGTTGGAGGAGGTACTTGGCTTCGCTCCCGATGCGGTTCTGCTCGACAACATGTCCCTCCCCGATCTTCGCCGCGCCGTCGCAATGGTCGGTGGCCGCGCTATCACCGAGGCTTCTGGCGGGATCACGTCCCATACAGCGCGGGCGGTTGCCGCGACCGGCGTTGATCTGATTTCGGTCGGCCGACTCGTCCACAGCGCGCCGATCCTGGATATCGGCCTCGACCATCGGGGCTCATGATTGTCTGAGTCAGGATTGGGTCAACTGTCCTCTCCGATCGTCAACAGTCAGATAGCAAAGACCCCGCAAGACAGACCGGAGGAACAGCATGGACATGCAAACGGCAGGTTCAACGCAGACATCGCCACAGGCTCAATCCCCTGACCCCGGAGCGTGGACCCTGGAGAAGGCTCAGGCACTTTACCATGCCCCCTTCAACAATCTCCTCTTCCTGGCGCAAACGGTGCACCGCCAGAATTTCGATCCAAACAAGGTCCAGCTCAGCCGGCTGCTCAGCATCAAGACGGGAGGATGCCCGGAGGATTGTGGCTATTGCAGCCAGTCGGCGCGTCACGAAACCGGCCTGAAGGCGTCGAAGCTGATGGAGGTCCGGCGCGTCATCGCCGAGGCGACCAAGGCGCGTGATGCCGGCGCCACGCGTTATTGCATGGGCGCGGCCTGGCGAAACCCCAAGGCGCGCGACATGGATGCGATGGTGGCGATGGTCGAGGGCGTCAAGGCGCTGGGCATGGAGACCTGCATGACGCTGGGCATGCTCGATCTTGAGCAAGCCGCTCGTCTGAAGCAGGCGGGTCTCGACTATTACAACCACAACATCGATACGTCGGAACGCTACTACAGCGAGGTCATCAGCACGCGCGGCTATGCCGAGCGGCTCGACACGCTTGAGCACGTTCGCCAATCTGGCATCAAGGTCTGCTGCGGCGGCATTATCGGCATGGGCGAGGAGCCGGTGGACCGGATCGACATGCTGGTGACGCTGGCCAATCTGCCGGAACATCCGCAAAGCATTCCGATCAACATGCTGATTCCGATCGCCGGCACGCCGCTTGCCGATGCCAAGCCCATTGAGCCGATCGAATTCGTGCGCGTGATCGCGCTGGCGCGCATCATGATGCCGAAATCGCATGTGCGTCTTTCCGCCGGCCGCACCGCCATGACCGACGAGATGCAGGCGCTGTCCTTTTTTGCCGGTGCCAACTCGATTTTCGTCGGCGACACGCTGCTGACGGCGGACAATCCCGGTGAGGACAAGGATAGCCTTCTGTTCCGCCGTCTCGGCATTGAGCCGATGGAACTCGAGGCGCAATGAACGGGGCACCGCTTGCCCGCTATGACGCGACCTTGCAGGGACTGGCCCGCAAGGACCGGCTGCGGACGCTTGCGCCGCGCGCAGGTCTCGATTTCTCGTCGAACGACTATCTCGGGCTGGCCTCGTCCAGGAGACTTGGCGATGCTGTTGTGGCGGCGATTGCGCGGGGCACGCCGGTTGGCGCCACCGGGTCGCGGCTGTTGCGCGGCAATGCACCGGAACACGAGCAGCTCGAGGCAGACGCGGCGGCATTCTTTGGAGCCGACCGCGCGCTGTTCTTCGGCAGCGGCTACATCGCCAACTTCGCTCTGCTGAGCGCCCTGCCGCGGAAGGGCGATCTTTTGGTTCTCGATGAGCTCGCCCATGCCAGCATGCATGAGGGTGCGCAGGCCGGGCGCGCACAGTTCGTGCTGGCCGCGCACAACGATGCCACCGCTGTTGAGGATGCGATCACACGTTGGCGCGCCGCAGGCGGCATGGGATGCGTCTGGATCGCGGTGGAGAGCCTTTACAGCATGGATGGCGACTGCGCGCCTTTGGAGAGCCTGGTCGCGCTTGCCGATCGGCACGGCGCATTCATCGTCATTGACGAGGCGCATTCGACCGGCGTCTGGGGACCGGACGGCCGGGGGCTTGCCGCCGCTTTCGAGGGCCGCGACAACATCGTCGCGCTCCACACCTGCGGCAAGGCGCTCGGCGCATCTGGTGGGCTCGTGACCGGGCCGAGGGCACTGTGCGAGTATCTGATCAACCGTTGCCGGCCATTCATCTACGCCACCGCGCCATCGCCGCTGATGGCAGTGGCAGTGCGCGAAGCACTCGCAATGCTCGCCGACGAGCCTATGCGGCGTGTTCAGCTGCATGAACGCGTTGCCCTCGCCGGCCGCCAGCTGGCCGAGCGCTGCGGCGTGATACCCAGCGGCTCGCAGATCCAGCCCCTCGTAATCGGCGATATCAGGCGCACCATGGCAGTGGCGGCGCGCCTGCAGGCCCGCGGCTTCGACATACGCGGTATTCGTCCTCCGACCGTGCGCACGTCGCGGCTGCGCATCTCACTGACGCTCAATATCGGCGAAGCCGACATTTCCGCCATGGTCGAGGCGCTGGTCGAGGTGTTGGCCCAAACATCACCGGAGGCGGTATGACCCAACGCATCGTCATCACCGGAACCGACACGGGAGTTGGCAAGACCGTGTTTGCGGCTGGGCTCGCCGGTTTGCTCGACGGCTTTTACTGGAAACCGGTGCAATCGGGCCTCGACGGCGAGACCGACAGCGAAGTGGTCGCGCGGCTTGCCGGCTTGCCCTCAGAGCGCGTGCTGCCGGAAGCCTACCGCTTGCGGAGCCCGCTGTCGCCGCATCGTTCGGCCGAGATCGACGGCGTGGCGATCAAGGCTGCCGATCTTGCTTTTCCCGTCCTACCGACGCCGCTCGTCATCGAAGGCTCCGGCGGCCTGATGGTGCCGCTTAACCGGCGCACAAGGCTCATCGACATCTTCGCTGAATGGCGGCTGCCCGTTATTCTGTGCGCCCGCACCACGCTCGGCACCATCAACCACACCTTGCTCTCGATCGAGGCGCTCCGCGCCCGATCCATCCCGTTGGCCGGCATCGCTTTCATCGGCGATGAGATGGCCGATACGCAACGGACCATCGTGGAATTCAGCGGTGCGCCGCAGCTCGGCAGGCTGCCGCACCTCGATCTGCTGACCGGCAAGACACTGAGGGACGCAATGATTGCCGGCTTCGCCTTCGCCTCGATTACTGGAGGTGACTGATGTCGCAGTCTCATGTGTGGCATCCCTTCACCCAGCACGCGCTCGAGCCTGCGATCCCAGAAATCGTCCGGACTGAAGGCGCCTATCTCCGCAGGGCCGACGGCGCCCGCATCCTGGACGCCATCTCCTCCTGGTGGGTCGTCACACATGGCCACCGCCATCCCCGCATCATGAAGGCAATCGAGACAACCGCGTCGAGCCTCGACCAGATTATCTTTGCGGGCTTCACGCACGAGCCGGCAGAGCGCTTGGCCAAGGCGCTTGTCGGCCTCGCTCCCGCTGGACTCGACTGGGTGTTCTATTCCGACAGTGGCTCGACCTCGGTCGAAGTAGCGCTGAAGATGGCGCTCGGTTATTTCCGCAATATCGGCGCCCCACGCTCGCGCATCGTCGTCATGGATCACAGCTATCATGGCGACACGATCGGCACGATGAGCGTCGGTGCGCGTGGCGTGTTCAACGCCGCCTACGAACCCTTGCTGTTCGAGGTCGCCACCATCCCCTTTCCGGCAGCGGGGCGCGAGCAAGAGACGCTGGATCGTTTAGAGGCTGTGACCCGCGATCGACGAGCCGCAGCCTTAATCGTCGAGCCGCTGGTGCTGGGCGCCGGCGGCATGCTGATGTATCCGGCTTCAGTTCTGGCCGAATTGAAGAAGATCACTGAGGCCTCCGGCACGCTGCTGATCGCCGACGAAGTGATGACCGGCTGGGGGCGGACCGGAACCATGTTCGCCTGCGAGCAGGCATCGATCTCTCCAGATATCCTGTGCACCTCGAAAGGCCTGACCGGCGGCGCCATCCCGCTGGCCGTAACGCTTGCCACCGATGCCATCTTCCAGGCTCATTATTCCGAGGACCGGAAGAAGACATTTTTCCATTCGAGCTCCTACACTGCCAACCCGATTGCCTGCGCGGCAGCACTTGCCAATGTCGAGATCTGGCGGGACGAGCCGGTGGCCGAGCGCATTGCGGCCTTGAGCGCAATGCAGGCCACCGGGCTTCGACGCTTTCGCGACAACAGCTTCTTCACCGACTGCCGGGCGACCGGCACGATCGCGGCGCTCGACCTGCGAACCGGTTCCGCAGGTTATCTCGCCGAGATCGGACCGAAACTGCGCGCTTTCTTCCTCGAGCGAGGGCTACTTGTGCGCCCGCTCGGCAATGTCCTCTACCTTCTGCCACCCTATTGCATCACCGGCGACGAGCTCGAGCGACTCTATGACGCCATTGAGGAGGCGGGCGAACGCTTCGGGTCCAGGCCATGAGCAAGTCGTCGCGCATTCTCGGGTTTGGCCATCATGCGCCTGGGCGAAAGGTGGCGAATGCCGAAATCGAGAGCAATCTCGGTCTTGATCCAGGCTGGATCGAAAGGCGTACCGGGATACGGTCGCGCTTCTGGGCAACCGACGAAGACACGCTGTCTGGTCTTGCTGCGCAGGCCGGCGACATGGCGCTGGCGAACGCCGGTATTGCGCGCCACGACATCGGTCTGCTGTTGCTTGCCACCTCGACGCCCGACCATCTTCTGCCGCCGAGCGCGCCGCTGGTCGCACACAAGCTTGGCCTTGGCAGCGCAGGCGCGGTGGATCTGACAGGCGCCTGCGCCGGCTTCATCTATGCGCTGATGTTTGCGGACGGATTTACCCGCCTGCACGGCAAAGCGAGCCTTGTTATCGCCGCCAATATCCTCAGCCGCCGCATCAATCCAGCCGAGCGCGCAAGCTCGGTCCTGTTTGCCGATGCCGCCGGCGCCCTGGTGATCGGTCAGTGCGATGATGCTGATCGGGGCATTCTCGGTGCCTCGGTGGCTTCGGACGGCTCGCGATACGGGCTGATCCAGATTCCCGCAGGAGGAAGCAACAAGCCGTTCCACGGTGACCTCGATCTCGCGCAAACCCGAATGAGGATGACGGACGGCCGCGAAGTGTTCGCAAAGGCCGTCGAGATGATGACCAATTGCTCGATAAGCGCGCTAGCCGCTGCCGGAGTGCGGCCACACGATCTCGGCCGGTTCGTGCCCCATCAGGCCAATACTCGGATTTTCGACGCGGTCGGGAGGAACCTCGGCATCGCGGACCAAGCAATTGTCAAGACGATTGCCGAATACGGCAACTCTTCGGCCGCGACGATCCCGCTGTCGCTCTCGCTCGCCAACCAGACGGAGCCATTCCAGCCTGGAGAGAAAATCCTTCTGTCGGCGGCGGGTGCGGGTCTCAGCGGCGGCGCTCTCGTGGTTGGAATCTAGCCGGCCGGCTCACGCGCGCAGGACTGGTCATGAATGGGAATAGGGCAACAGAACCAATGCCAAAATGGCCTTCTGAAGCTCGACATGACCGAGCTGACGCAGCACGACCCCGTGCGAGCCTCTGGATGAGATCAAATGCATCACCTGTTGCATCATTCGTGCCATCTGAATAAAGCTCAAATACAAAGGGTGAGCCGCCCCATATATGTCTGATACCCGACATTGTTCACATAAAAGGCTCGATGCTTACACGGTCTTTGCTCTCTTCTCTTTGCTGTCTGCTCTTTTCTCTTTGCTCTTTGCTCTTTCGTCTTGACTAGCAGGAGCATGCGGCTTATCTCATTGCCGCGTTAGCACTCGCTTCCGCTGAGTGCTAAGCACGCTCCGGCAACGGAGAACCGTTCAACATCCGCACCAAGGACATCCAAAAATGGCAAAGTCGAATTTCCGGCCGCTGCATGACCGCGTGGTCGTTCGCCGGGTCGAATCCGAATCCAAGACCGCCGGCGGGATCATCATCCCGGATACGGCGAAGGAAAAGCCGCAGGAAGGCGAGATCATCGCCGTCGGCTCCGGCGCTCGTGACGAAGCAGGCAAGCTGGTCCCGCTGGACGTCAAGGCCGGCGACCGCATCCTGTTCGGCAAGTGGTCGGGTACCGAAGTCAAGCTCAATGGCGAAGACCTTCTGATCATGAAGGAATCCGACATTATGGGCATCATCGGCTGATATCAGGCCTTTCCTTCGCACCATCAAATCTGAATTTCGGGCGAGATGCCCAGGAGTAAAAAAATGGCTGCCAAAGACGTAAAATTCTCCCGCGATGCCCGTGAGCGCATGCTTCACGGCATCAACATCCTCGCCGACGCGGTGAAGGTCACCCTCGGCCCCAAGGGCCGCAACGTCGTCATCGACAAGTCGTTCGGCGCACCGCGCATCACCAAGGACGGGGTCACCGTCGCCAAGGAAATCGAACTTTCCGACAAGTTCGAAAACATGGGCGCGCAGATGATCCGCGAAGTTGCTTCGAAGACCAACGACATCGCCGGCGACGGCACCACAACCGCGACCGTTCTGGCGCAGTCGATCGTCCAGGAAGGCAACAAGGCCGTTGCCGCCGGCATGAACCCGATGGACCTGAAGCGCGGCATCGATCTGGCCGTGACCGAAGTCGTCGCGGCGCTCGGCAAGGCTGCCAAGAAGATCAAGACCTCCGAGGAAGTTGCCCAGGTCGGCACGATCGCCGGCAATGGCGACGAGTCGGTCGGCAAGATGATCGCCGAAGCGATGCAGAAGGTCGGCAACGAAGGCGTCATCACGGTTGAGGAAGCCAAGACCGCCGAGACTGAACTCGAGGTCGTCGAAGGCATGCAGTTCGACCGCGGCTATCTCTCGCCCTACTTCGTCACCAACGCCGACAAGATGGTTGCCGAGCTCGAGGACGTCTACATCCTCCTGCACGAGAAGAAGCTGTCCAACCTGCAGGCGATGCTGCCGGTTCTCGAAGCCGTCGTGCAGACCTCGAAGCCGCTGCTCATCATCTCGGAAGACGTCGAAGGCGAGGCCCTGGCCACGCTGGTCGTCAACAAGCTGCGTGGCGGCCTGAAGATCGCCGCCGTCAAGGCGCCGGGCTTCGGTGATCGCCGCAAGGCCATGCTGGAAGACATCGCCATCCTCACCGGTGGCCAGGTCATCTCGGAAGACCTCGGCATCAAGCTCGAGAACGTCGGCCTCAACATGCTCGGCCGCGCCAAGAAGGTGTCGATCTCCAAGGAGAACACCACCATCGTCGACGGCGCCGGCAAGAAGGCCGAGATCCAGGGCCGCGTTGCCCAGATCAAGCAGCAGATCGAAGAGACCACTTCGGACTACGACAAGGAGAAGCTGCAGGAACGTCTGGCGAAGCTCGCCGGCGGCGTTGCGGTGATCCGCGTCGGCGGTGCCACGGAAGTCGAAGTCAAGGAAAAGAAGGACCGCGTCGATGACGCCCTCAACGCGACCCGCGCGGCCGTCGAAGAAGGCATCGTTGCAGGCGGCGGCGTCGCTCTCCTGCGCGCTTCGGCCGACATCAAGGTCACCGGCGTCAATGCCGACCAGGCCGCCGGCATCAACATCGTTCGTCGTGCGCTGCAGGCTCCGGCCCGCCAGATCGCGGCCAACGCCGGTGCGGAAGCATCGATCGTTGCCGGCAAGATCCTTGAGAACAAGGGCGCGACCTTCGGCTACAACGCCCAGACCGGCGAATATGGCGACATGATCGCCATGGGTATCGTCGATCCGGTCAAGGTTGTCCGTACGGCTCTCCAGGACGCGGCCTCGGTCGCCGGCCTGCTGGTCACCACCGAAGCCATGATCGCGGAGGCTCCGAAGAAGGAGTCGGCTGGCGGCGGCGGCATGCCTGGCGGCATGGGCGGCGGCGGTATGGGCGGCATGGGCGGCATGGGCGGCATGGATTTCTAATCCAGCCCCTATCAACCTACAGGGGAAAGGGCGGCAGCAATGCCGCCCTTTCCTTGTGTGCCGAACATGATCGACAACTTGGAGTGCGTCCCGAGGATCTCGTCAGAATTAGGATCTTGTCCGATCGAGCAATTCGCGGGCTCAACCTGGTCAAACCGGCGCCCCCTACGAACTGCCCGATCCTTGAGGATTCCGCTGCGCGACAATCACGATGATTCATTCAGTTGGTAGCTATAGGCGGTGAATCATGAGGGGCATTGAGGAGCGTGGCAAGGCGCCCATCTCGGCATTTAACCCCATCGAGCGTGATATCCGAGACAATTCTCTCATCGGACCGGCGGCTGGCGTTGAAGGACCCGGTGAATCATCCTGTTCTATAGTGGAGCAGACGCGCTCTGAGCCTCAAGATCAAGCGTTTCCTCCTCTGAGTATCCTTGATCTGCCGCTGGACATTCTCGTTGATATTGCTGAGCGGCTCAGCCCGATGGATCTGCTGAGGTGTCGCACACAAATCAAGAGCTGCGTGTCGCCGCGATGATAGTCGCAACGCCTCAAGAAAGGCGGATCCAGGTTCAGGCTCGTCGTCGTGGCCGAGAGGCCTCGTGACCCCGACGACTGCGCTTCGGCCTTGTGGGGCCTCGGAGCGGGCGTGGCAGCGCTTGCACCTGAGCTCCAGCGGCGTCTCATCCTGCTTGAGCCCAGGTCTCAGACCATTGCCCTGGAGGGCCTCGGAGCAGGCGTGGGTGGCCTTTGGCCAACCTCCAGCGGCTTGTCTGCGGATTTCACTAAATTGGGACAGCCGTTTTAGTAAATCGCGAACAAGCGTTTCGCTAAGTCGCGGGCAACGGAAGCGATCGAGTTCCGGTTGCCTTTGCTGTTAGGAGTGATTGATTTCGGTTATTTCGCTGAAACGCTGAAACGCCATATCCAGCTTTTCCAACGGTAAATTGGGCACTGTCCAATACTTTATTTCTTGAGAAATCCAACGTTTTTGCCGCGCAGTGACGTTCGGACATAGCAAGGCCTGTCCCATACCTATGAATACGTTTGGCTGAAGCAGACCGATGGCTGCGCGTCGAAGCCGAAGCCGTCGAGTTCGCGGACAAACGGGAACTGCGCGATCTTGCTCGACATGAGCGTGTCGAGCTGGTCGCGGATGGCCGTCAACTTCAGCCGATCCAGGATTGCGATCAGCAGGTCATGATCTAGCGTCGTCATCACCAGCTCCCTCCGACCACCGCTTCGTACTCGGCGAGTGGCCGCAGCAAGGTGGCCGGGGATGATCTTGATGCGCTCGGCGCGCACCGGCCCTTCGAAGCCGGCAACGCCGACAAAAGGCTCTGTCGCAAACCTGGAAATGGGGGTGTGAACGGCCATTTCGGCCTGTCCGTCAGGCAGCGAGGATATCGAAACAGCGATCGACAGACTTGTAGTCATACCTCGCCTGTCGCTTGCCAATCATGTGGATCATCTCGATGCCGGAGAGGATAACCACGGCGCTCGCCTGCGACTTGAAGCCGATGGATCGAATGCGGCGCTTGATACGCAGTCTGTTCTTTCAATTTAGACCAACTATGCGGATGCCGCCTCAGTCAATTCAAGAAGGTAACCAATGCCGCGCACGGTCGTGATCCGTGGCGTTGCACCTGACCTACTCAGGTGTCCACGTAAGCGATAGATTCCGACTTCAAGCGCGTTGGCAGATACCTCGTCGTTGAACGAATAGAGGTGATCTTCCAACTGCGCACGAGGCACGATGCGGCCTGCACGGATAAGCAGATGCTCTAAAATACATAGTTCGCGGCGTGCGATCTTCAGAGGATGACCCGAGACGGAAACCTGTCGGCCGATCGGATCGAAATTGAGATTGCCAAATACAACGATGGGGTCGGTCACCTGTGTCGACCGGCGCAGAATGGCTCTCATTCTGGCGATGAGCTCATCGAAAGAGACGGGCTTGAGCAGAAAATCGTCCGCGCCACCGTTGAAAATTGCAATTCGCTTCTCGAGATCGTTGATGCTACTCATAATGAGGGTTGGAACTGAATGCCCGTCGCTCCTTAGCTGTCTCAGCCAGCCCAAGCCATCGCCATCTGGCAGAGCCAACTCCAGCAGGAGAATTTCATAGGTTGCGCAACAGAATGCCCTCGACGCCTGTTCCAGGTTGCCAACTACATCAACGGCAAAACCGCTATCCCCGAGCGCAGCTCGCACGGCGCGCGTAAGATCCACGTGATGATCAATGAGCAGCGTTCGCATTTCACGTCCTATCAAGGTAGGACAGGTCACCGTCCGCTGTAAGACCGGGGCGACAGCAGAAGTCGCGCAACTCTTCGTAGTGTTCGTAACGCTCTTTCCGATGGGTGATCGCGGGAGAATGCAATCCGCACGCCTGCAATAGTCGGGGATGGAACACGTGAAGACCTGTTGACGGGCTGAAACCGTCGGTCGGCCAGCCCACAATGCCACCGACTCTGCCTGCGATTTCTCTGCGCATCGATCCTCCTATATGGGTTGCGTCGCAAACTCCAGCTGAGGTCGCAAGGGCAGGTTGCGGCTTTGTTCATTGAGAGGACCCCCTGGAGGCAATACCGGGAGGATTCCCTGTATAGCACTTCCCGATTTACCAACCGGTCATTCCGAACCACGTTCGGCGGCTTTGAAGACGCTCATTTGAGCGCGGCTAGGTAAATCAAGGGTACGACCTGCCGGGTGTCGATGCCGCTTTTGAAGCAGGCATCGGCACCAGCTCGCTGAGCGTCGCCCGCGCAATTCAGCGGACGCGCTCGATACACCCAGTCGAATCGTGCCGCAGCTTGCCGCGCCGACAGGGCGGCCGAAGAGTTCAGGCTTGTGACCGAAGGGCTACGCCCAGTCGTCCTCCCATAATCAACCTCGGTCAAATCAAAGTGACGTTGAATCTGAACAAGTTGCGCCATCATATCACAAACGACTTACCGATCCCCGACGTGCTCGAGCCTTAGTGCTTATTGAGAAGATCGGCTACTGTCTCTCCGCGTCGCCGGGCATCGGCGGCGAGCCACACCTCCCCCACCTCATACACGTCGCCGTGGGTACGAAACGGCACAATGACGTCAATGGCAGCCGACAGCAGGTCAAGAAGCGTGTGGTCTTCCACAGCAGCTCCTTGCGGGCTGCTCTTGACGAGTGAAAAGAGCTTTTTAAAGCCTTGGACCGGATCCGCCCCATGAATCGTCGATATTGATCCCGCATGGCCGGAGACGACTTCGCTAAGGTAGGCCCAAGCAGCATCATCGCGCATCTCGCCAAGCAATATTCGATCAGGGCGCATGCGCAAGCTGGCTTGCAACAGTTGCTCGGCTGTCACCGCACCTACGCCTGCTCGGTCCTTCGGATAGAGTAACCGGACATGATTCTCGTGCGGGATTGCAAGTTCGAGCGTGTCCTCGATACTTATCAGCCTCTCTTGCGGGGGTATAGCGTTGATCAAAGTCTTGCTCATTGTCGTTTTGCCGCTACCAGTAGGTCCGCAAAGCAGCATCGTGAGCCGCCCGCAAACGCACGCTCGCAAAAATTGCTCCAAGTCACCATGGTCGTAGTGCTGAAGAATCGTTTCGTCCTGCCGCTCTTGGCGCTCCTTTCGTGACCGCCATTGATTCCAACGCGAGTATTCGTAGCGAGAAGAAACTTCCTTGAGTTCGGTCACACGACTTGAGGGACGCCGTATCGTCAGGCTTATTGTTCCTGAGGGAACAGCGGGCGGCAAACAGATCTGCAGCCGCTCTCCGTTCGGCAGCTCAGTCGCACAGAGGGGGCTTTGCGGTCCGACATCTTGCTTGCGCAGCGCTCCAGCGAGGATCGCGATGTCCTCCAGATCGTCATAAGATAGCGGTAGCGGATGTTTCGTGAAAACGCCGGCCTGTCGGACAAAGGCTTCCCCAGGCCGGTTGATAGCGACCTCTTCGGTCCTTGGCTCCTCAAGCCATTTCAGAACAGGGTTGAGAAGCAAACGCAATTGAGGGTCAGCCTCCGGTCGCATTGTTGTCTCTCCGGCGTTGGCGATGTTGGGGGGGGGCTGGCGCCACGGCGGTCGCTCTAAGATCGTATACATCTGAGAAATCGAGGTCCCGAGCCACAAAGATGGATACAGCATCTCCCTGGTTTTTCTTCAGAGTTGGCGGAACGTTGATCGTTGCTCTAAGGGTCGTCTCAACGGCTTGTCCGGCGTTGCTCTGGAAGCTGTTGATACCGCTTCCTCCACCTGAGCTGCCAGCGTATTGACCGGCGGCCTGAAACGCGCCTTGAATGACGCTCATGAGCATTGCTCCGCCAAAGCGCTGCCAGAAGTGATTATCCACCGTGCCAGGCATTCCGGAGCGGCCGAGCTCGTCAGCGCCCGGCGATGCTAGCGAAACGAGGGCATGGTCAGGCGTTTCCATGCGCGTCCACAGCACGAAGACACGCGCATCCCCCTGTTGGAGACCACGCTGGATCTCGCCAATCACGGTCGTCCCGCGATCCAAAAGCACCACGTTGTTGGTGGCGCCGCGGACGTCTTTAGGTAAGACGCACTTCACATAACCCGGTAAATTTGTGTCGACTGCCGTTTGCAAAATGCAGGGGATGATCGTTCCTTGAGTAATCACGAGATCAGGGTGCGGCAAAAGTGTGGCCCGGCTTGGCTCCTGTATATCTGGCTTCAATCGCGCCGACAGATCGCCAGCGTCTGAAATCTCATCCGAGGTCGCGGGAGCATCCCTATGGTTGTCTTCGCTCCGCTGACCGTCGTTGGGCATTTTACTGCTGCCACTGTAGGCGAAAATTGGTGTTTCCTCCGGCGGCGGATCAGCTGAAGTCGGCGTGGATGGCGCAGGATCTCCTGCCTGCGCCGCCTGTACGGCTGCTGGAGCTTCGGGAGCAATCTCAATCGGCACGGGGCGGAATGGTTCGGCGTCGGCGACAATTGGAGGTTTTGGCTGAGTTGGTTCGTCTTGTGTGCTGGGACGACCTCCGAGCCAGATGAGTGATAGAGATGAGATGAGAACAAGAGCAGCGACGGCCAACTTCTGCAATCCCGAAACATGCCGGCGGGCCGGCTCCGAGACCATCGATCCGGAGGCATGGACATCATGTCCCGACTGTGGGCCGGTTTCATTCATCGGCCGAGCCTTTCAAAACGCGCCACACGTCGGGTGTCACTGTACCGGTCCCTGGCGCTCGTCCCACAGGGTCATAAGCCCTGTTGAAAATGGACAAGACCGTATTGCCATCTCTCAGACGCCATTCCCGGGCGACTGCGGATACTTCAACATAGTCTCCTTTGACCGTGTAATTGGCAGCGGCTTCCTTGCCGTCGGGATTGATAATGTAGAGAGAGGGTATGCGGGAATTGCTTGCGAAGCCAAATACGGTGGTAAAGCCATTATCGAAAACTTGCAGCGGCGACAGCGATCGATCGCCCTTTGCGACGTAGTGAAAATTGCTTTCGTCCGGACTGGTAGTTGCGGCGGGCCGATTCAACAAATCCTGAACTCTCTCGTCGTGCAGCACTTTCGCCCGGGCCTGACCAAGAATCGAGCGCCTTTCTGCGTCCTTTCTCCGAGCAGCAGCCTCATCAGCAGGATAGGTGAACTGCACACTGTAGTATAGGTCAGGTTGCTGCTCATCGAGTTTTGGCATCGCTCTCGTTGAAATACTGAAGACGTATCTCCGTGTACCGGACTCACTCTCGGCCAGCACGATGACCGGCTGCGGCGGGAGCATCCGGCTAGCCTTAAAAAAGAGATAGTTGGCGCGCGGGAGCGCAGCCAGGTCTTTGCTATTGGAAACGGCCACGGCTGCGACTGTCTCGTTGGCCGCGAATGTGACAACCAGCGTTGCCCCCACTGCGGTAGACAGGCGCACCACTTCGTCAGGACGGTAAGCCAGGTAGCGCATGCGCGCATCATGCTTGCCGGCAAGTGGTGTGTCTTCCGCGGACGCTTCCATCGTTAAGAAGAGTGAACAGACCAGCGCGAGAAACGCTCTTTTTGTCATGGCTGCACATAGCCCAGGTTCGATACGCTATCTTCCGAGCTTTGATAGGAAGTGATGAGTAGACCTCCCGGATTGGTGAGCCTCGATTGCCCAGGCAGACCCGTCAAGCGCTCGTAGCGGATGGTAGCTGTCCAGGTGGTCACTATCGGCATCTGCCCATCGACAACAAGCGTACGTTTGTAACGGATCTGTTGAACGTCCGGACTGATGTCGTTTGAAGAAATATGCCCGACCTCGAGCTTGCCGCGCTTGCCGACCGTGACTTGCGGCGAGGTGGGATTCGGATAGTTGAAGAAATCTTGATATTGCTGTCGCACAGTCGGCGCGCTGAAACTGGATACGAGGTCATAGGCGTATTGGGCTGTATCTGCTGTGTACCCCTCGCGCAGGCGTACATATTCCCACAGCGAAGCATTTATGACGGCTCGGTCTTGGGTTGCCGGCAGTCGAGACACTGACACTTCGCTGTCGACGGTCCCATCCGGCCGGACCCAGAGGAACACAGGTACGAGCTTGGCCAACGGGACCATGGCAGCGATGGTAAATGCCTGGGCAACATTTCCTAGGACCGCCGCTGCGGCAAAGGCGATCAGGGCCTTTGACAGGCGCCGCGCAGACTTCGCTCGTGACGTTTGAAACGCTTCCACCTTCTTATAGTGGGCGGCTAGCGTTTCTCTCTCCACCAGAAGGGCATGTTCAGGAAATTTCACTTTGGCTCTTCCGCGCATTCGACCTGAAGATCCTCAGGGGTGGTTTCCCATTGTCCCACGTTCAGTTGGAATGGGGCACCCGCGCACGTCGCAAGCCCATGGCTCGTCTTGCAGGCGGCCAAAGCGAGGATTGACAGAAGTAGGCAATATTTCATGTTTTTGGCACCGAACTTGTCGATTGATTAACCACCCGCCGTTTTGGCAAAGTGGCGATTGAGGCTGTTAAGAGGTCGGTTCGCACCTCCCCAAGAGCCGCCGGCGATGCTGCTGGCGATCGTCGGAAGCGCGACGATCAGAGCGTCACCAGCTAGGAAAAGCATGTCGAGCTCGTAAAGCCCGATGATCTTGGCTGCTGTCGTGCCCGAGAATTTGATCATCAAAAGCATGGCTGCCAGCGAGACTGCTTCGGCAGCGATTACTATCGTTGCAACGATGTTGAGGAGGAGAAGCAGCAGCCCGTACGAGAGCAGTTGGCCGATCCATCTGGTGGCTATGTCTCGAGTGTGATCAAAAAGGTAGCCTACAAGGACCAGGGGGCCGATCGTCAAGAGCACCTTCGTCAGAATTCCAACGGCATCGTAGATCTCGAACGCTGTCCACAGCGCGCCGTAGAAAATCCATTGCGCTCCCTCGAAAGCAAGTATGTCCTGGCCGTTCATAGGCCCAATTTCGGAAGCAATCAGCTGAAAGACATACTGGCTTGAAGCAAACATGATGTCGAGCTTCTGGGCGATTCCGATGAAGGGCAAGTCGCTGCCACTGATGTCGTGAGCCAACCTCGGAATCGTTTCGTCGAAAAGCGCTTCAATGTACTGCTGATAGTTGGCCTGCCCTAAGATAAGGGCGACGACAATCGACACCATGATTACGCGCGAGATACCCCCGCGCGCATCGACTTGACCACGCATGACCAGACAGCCTTGGATTATTATCCAGAGCGTGACACACGCAACCAGAGGCGCACTGACCGCCGCTTGGACGTTTTCAAGCACTTTGTGCAGCCCGGACGTGAAGGCCCCATGAAAGATCGTGTGTATAGTCGTGAATGGCGCGGGAATTTTGAAATTCATGGCGTGAGCCTGATGTGTCCCTGATCAGCGCAGCTGAGCCTGATGAACTCAGCGTTCACGGGAGGGGGCCAAAAATGCGAGCGGTGTCCCGATGTTCGCGACGCTGCGTGGCGGCCTCCTCAGCGGCGTGAAGGCTCCCTTGTGCAGTGGCCATAGTCAGCAGACTCGTGGCCTGGGCATTTTGGATCATCGCATCGTGAATCTGCTTGAGGACCAGACCGTTGGTCACGGTGGCCTGCATAATATTTCCCGAGCGGGAAAGCTGACCAAGCGTGCCGGCGTTATCCTTAAGGCGCTTGTCCATCATGCCCAAAGTGTCGGCTGCAATAGCTGCGGCATTGGCGGCCCCAGCGATTTGTCCCTTTAACAGTTTCGCTTCTGAATCGTCGCCCGTGACTATCCGATTTGGGTCCTCCGCAATGTTACGGGCGATAATCGAAGCTGGCGCCCGAGCATCAAACATCTGCTCCTCCAGCTTATTGCTCGACGGGTAATGATTTCCTTGGTTCAGTGAGCTTAGCACTCCCGTGACAGCGAATGACGAGGTTAGCATTGTCACCATTTCGATCGTCGTAGCGAGCGTCTCGATTGACCTCTCAAGGATCGCCGCATTGGAAATCGCTGTTAAGGTCGATTGTGTTTCTGTTACAGGGTCGGTGACGATCCATTGCGACCGGGCCTGTCCGTGAAGCAGAAGGGAAGCAGCAAGGGTCGTTACTGCAAGTTTGGCAAGTTTCATGAATATTCCTCCGTCAGTCTTGAACTTCATGGTACCGGGCCATGAACTTGTCGAGCCACCCACTTGGGGCGTCTCCGTGCTGGTTGCGAAGCTGGTCGGCAAAGCGCACTGTGTTGGCCCGCCCCGAGAGTACGGCTACGTACTCGCGCATCTGCCCAAGATCGAATTCGCAAACAATACTCCCGCTATCGCGCTTGAGCAAAAACTTGCGGCTGCCGATTGCCATTCCCTGGCGGATTGCCTCGAACTCCTGCGCAGTGCACTTCAAGCCATCGACATACGCAGAGCGGTCCGCCGTCGGTGATGGGTAGAAAATTTTCGTCATACATTGCGCAACGAGACTAGCTCCGAGAGGCGATTCCAGAACGTGTTCAGGCTGCTGCGTTGCGAGTATCAACATGCCGTTGTTTTTGCGGACCGTGAGCAAGAACTTGTCGATAACGGCCGAGAATTGGGGGTTGAGTAGATAGAATCGAAATTCGTCGCAGCTCATCACGAACCGACGACCATCGACGATAGCGCCCACTCGATGCAGAAGGTATGCGGCGGCCGGTGCACAGACCTCCTCATATTCCAGGAGCTGCGTCATGTCGAAGCCCGTAATGGAGGCATCCAGCCTTACTTCGTCCACGTCGCCGTCAAAGGCCCATCCAAGCGCCCCCCCTCTACACCACCGCTGCAGCCGTGCTCCTGCGCCCTCGGAGGGGCTGTGCAATAGGAACTCGCGCAGGCCCGCAAGTGAGCGCATAGGGGGTTCGAACGAAAGCTGACGAACAATGCCGCGTTCCAGCCGACGGCTTTCCTCCGGCGAGATCGGACCACGGCCGTCACTCTCGATCAGGGCCATCAACCACTCGCGCAGAAAGTCCCGAGAGGCGGAGGTGTTGTCCAGTCCACGCAGAGGGGCCAAGCCGCTCGGAGCGCCTCTGCGCAACGCAAGATATGTCCCTCCCGTGGCTCGCACCAGCAGTTCACCACCCCGATCCTTGTCGAAGAAGACGATCGCACCATTGCGATCGACCAAGCTTTGCTCAAGCATCGCGAGGACAAAGGTCATCAGCGTCGTCTTGCCTTTGCCAACGGGCCCGAATATTGCCGTCATGCCGACGTCATTCTCATGGGGGATGTAGTCGAAAGAAGTTCCACCGTTTGTGCGAAAGCGCGCAACAGCATTGCCCCAGTGGCCGGAACTGGAACCGCTTGGGAAGTTCTCAAATGAGACGAGCCCGGCAAAATTGTGTGAGGTGATCGCCCCCGGGCGCGTGCGCCACCTGTTGTTCCCCGGAAGTTGGGACCAATATGCGGCCTCCATGCCGATGCCCTCTTGGACGATAACGGCGCCCGCGTCGGCCAGCCGTGCGCGGGCACTTGCTGCGCGATCTGCAAGGCTATTGAGGCTGTCGGCATAGACGCACAGGCTCAGATGATGCGAACCCATCACGAATTCGTTGCTTGCCAGTGCGTCCTCTGCCTCGGCAAGTTCATTGATCTGGGTGAGAGCCTTGTCGCCGGCACTCGTCATCTGGCTGGACTTAAGGCTTAGTTTGGCATGAGCTTGCGGGCGAGTGAGGAAGGAAAAGCTCTGGCTCAGGACAAGCGGGAAGTTGGCGGACAGCAAGGAATTTAGCATGCCCGGCCGCGTCGTCGCCGGATATTCACGGAACGAAAACAATGATCCGACGGAGCTATCCCCGGGCCTTCGAATCTCAAGCGCCCGCTTCCCGCAGATGACCTGGTCAGTGTAGATCGAGGCGCCAAGTGAGCCGGTAACCATCGGAACCGGAAGAAACCGGCAAGTCATCATGAGCCGAAGCGCCTCGCCGATTTCCGTGAAGAGCACGTTGCCTTTCTCACGAATGCCCAACCGGCGCAGACCGTAACCGCCGAGTGCGCCAGCAATGATGTGCCAGAGGTCTTCCAGGCTCCGCATTTGGGTGGCTAGATCGTGCTCATTCCGTCTGCGGGACTTGGCAATCCGCAAGCCGATCTTGCCGATTGCGGTGCGGGGGGACACGATCAAAGTGAGGAAGTGATCGTTGCGAAAGAGCTTTCCCGACAGCACACGACGCTCGTAGGCCTCGCTCAGACTGCCAGCGAATGCACTTTGAAACCGGCGCGGCGCCGGCGCCGGCACATCGTTGTGTCTCACAAGATGAGCGTATATCGAGACATTGTCATCGGCGATGTTGCGCAAGAGAGTGTTGAACGCGCGGCAGCGCGAGTTGCGCATCTCAGCGTCTTCCAAATCAAAGGGCACACCGTTCACATGTGCCATGGCCATGATCGATCCGTCTTCCAGAAGGACAACCTGATCGCTTACGTGACCAACATACGGAAGGTAGATCTCGCCAGACCTCTCGGTCCGGCCGCTGGCGCCGAACATTACACCATTCCTCTTCCGCGTTTCGGCACTCTGATCGGATTGGCGCTGACGCTTGCGCCTCCCCAGACCGGCCCGTCCACGCTTCTGCCGGCCGTCTGCAAATAGAGCAGCACGACGCTTGCCGCGTTATAGTCACGCTCAACAACCAGCCGTGCTCCGAACCAGAGTGGCGCGAGAACGATTTCGTAGAGCGGGTTCTGAAGGATAATGATAACAAGCCCAGCCAACATCATGAGCAATCCGGCCAGCGTCAGCGGCACCCCCAGAAACAGTGCCGGGCGCGTCGCCGCCACATAGAGGGTGCTCACTTCCAACCGGTCGCTCATCAGCCACCGCCTATGAGCGCCTTGCCCAGGAAGCTGGCCCCGAACATGATGACGATCCCTCCAACGACACCCGCAACCAGGCCAAGTGAAGCACGACCGAACATCCAAGAGATACCGATGGCTACGAGCCCGAGCACGGCCAGTGATTGTCCAAAGGGCCCAAGTATGAACGTGCAGATATTCTGGACCATCTTGGCAGGATCCGTCCCTCCGGTCACCTGAGCCGCGGCTGGCCCGCTGTAGAAGACCGTCCACGCCGCGCCTGCAGCAGCGGCCGGTACATATTCAGCCGCCATGCGCAGCATGAAAAAAGGCGAAGGAACACGCGTTTTAAGCGCACGAAGTATCTTGAGTGGCGTCATCATTGCATCTCCATGTTTCAATCGAATACGAGTTTGTTCGGGTTCGAGGGTTCCCGTGCTTTCGCAGCCTGGCTGCCTGTCGGATCGGAGGGATCGGCCCCGGAGCGGTCTGGCTGATACGAGCCCCAGATGTCCCAAGAATCTTGGTTGGGCTGCTTCTTTCTATTGGCCTGTTGGCTCTGCTGGAGCAGAGGCGGCACGGCTTTCCGACCGGGTGCCTCAAGGTGCGGCACATCTCGAGCAGTCGGCTCCAGCGTTCTCTCAAGGAGACTTGAGATGTCCTTTGCGGCCGACTCGACCTTGCGTACATAACCGTTGGCGAAGCCATGCGTGACGTCGCCCGTGTTATAGGCCGAGATGGCACGGCGAAGCGCCAGTTGCTGTGCCACAGCAGTGGTGCCGCCAGCATACCGGCTTTCAAGCAGGTGGGCGGCAGCCGAAAGCGAGGCGCAGGGCTCGAAAGCCCTTTCCGGCGTGAGATTGAGCACGGCAAAGTTCTTGCTGTTTATCTGCATCAATCCAACATCGACAGAATGTTGTGCTTCGAGGCGTTCCTTGATGCCCCGCGTGGCTTCCAGGTGGTCTATCCAGCGAAGCTGCTCACCTGTGGTGTTGTCATGAGCCACCAGCGTTTCAAAGCCACTTTCAATCTTGGCAATCGCGGCGAGGGTGGACGGCGCAACCCAGGGGGCGCATTTGCGCGACAGGCTGCGGAACTCACGCGGAGAAAGTGGCGCGGGCTCGGCTGGGAGTGACATGGATGTCATCAGGACGATGGCCAGCGGCCAAGCTGCAATAAACATTCCCTATCACCTACCTTTCCAAGCCGCCGGACGGGTTCTGGCCCTGTCCGGCACGCGCTTATCGGGGAGGTTTGTTACTGTGTGATGTTCAAGTTCAGCTTTTCGGTTTCAATTGAAGCAAAGACCGTGTTCGTATCAGCGTGGGTGAGCATCTTGCGCATGCGTGAGTGGCGCGGGCCCGATCAGCCAGCGACATCCGGAGCATCTTGGTACAATGACTCCTGTACAGGATTGCTCGTCCCGGCCGTCCGTTGCTCCTGGAGTGTGGGCCGCGACTTTGGCGTCATGGATGGTACTTCTGTCAGCGCCAAGCCAAGGACAAAATGGGGAGCTTGGCGGGCTTGTTCAGGCTCGGGATCACCGTGGGGAATCGACTAAGGCGATAAAGCGGCCCAACTTTGCCGGTATGCTGCCGGTCGTTAAAGAGCAGCCATGCGCGGCCCTGCACACTCAGATCATTGCTTGAGACGCGAGCTCGTCCGCGAAGCTGGCTCGAGGGCGCAAATCCGCGGCGGCGAGGGTCAACTGGGAAGACGTGGCGGCGCAGCCCATCCTGGTGCGAGCCTCGTTCAGCTGTTCGGCCGCCGCCGCCAAAGGGTGGATCATGCACAGTCCCATCGGCAGATAACCGCACGTCATTGACGGAGTCCGACGGCGCAATGGACAAGCATAGTGACACGCTCAAGATGGAGGAGTTGCAGTAACTGAGAAATGTTAGCCCGGACGTTCACCGCAACCGGCGACCTGCCGGTCGCCGAACAGCATTTGAGGCCGCCGGCCACCTTGGACGAAGCCGGCTTGGCAGGAGACACACTATTTTGCACAAGGCCGCTGCAGCGAATCACGGTCTTCTTCCGCCGACCGCCTCTCCGATCAAGCCAAACGCCGCGCTGCTCAACCATGTCCGAGCTGGATCCACGAGCCGGAGGATATCGAGATGATCCAGGTCCGCAAACTCCAGGATGACCAGGATGCAAGGGCATAGCAGGAAACTTGGCATCCATGAGGTCGAACTTGAGTGATATTGGCAGGCCTGCACCAACGGGGGAGCTCGAAGCGAAAAAGCGAAGGACCACACGGCAGGGTCATGTCGGCGCTTGGACCTGTCTGGTGGCCACGGGCTGCCTTGGTGCGGTCAATTCGCTGGGGATGAAAAGAACAGGACGAGCACGGCCTCACATTGGCCGCACGCAACGGCGAGTGGTATCAAGGAGCAGCTGTTCTGGGTCGGTGCCCCAGGGTTGCTCGGCAACAGGTTTAGACAAGGGGATTCAAGATTGAAGGTGTGCCGTTGAAACATGTTCTTGTCATTGACGATGATGCCGCAATGCGGCGCCTCATCGCCGAGTATCTCACGATGCATGCC
>NZ_JAMYLI010000015.1:0-165200 GCF_040317955.1 Mesorhizobium sp. M1342
TCGAGATCGTTGCCATCAGCCAGCTGATGGCGACAGTCTGCATCAACCAGCCGAGGCTTGAAACCTGCGTCGCGAGCCAGATCGAACGAAAGGTGGGCTGCAGAAGTGGCCCAAAGGTCGTTGGTGCAGCCAAATCTTCGTTTGATCCAGCCACCCTGCTCATTTTGCGAACCTTTGCTTAGCGTATGTCCCGCGTTTACTGGCATGGTTCCCAGGCGAAAGCGTGGGCACACAGCAGACTCAAAAATTCATCTCCTGGATGACCGTTCAAAGGGCACTCCGGTTCGTAACCTTATCGGGCGTCGCCGACAGAGTCGCCTTTCCATCAGGTGAAGCATCGGGAGCATGGCTAAGTCACCGATTTTCTTGTGCGAGGTCTCGGTATTTTTCAAGGCGCCGGTAGCTCTCCCGAGGTGAGCGCGAAAGTAAGCCCGACAGGAGCCTAAGCTCGCTGCCGGGCCGGTACGCCTTGGGAGGCGGCGTAACACGGAAGATGTAGACAGCCGTTGCTCAGGCCTTCTGCATGTTCCACATCGGGGTCCACACGGGCATCTCGATGAGCCCAGTGAGCGTCTTGCGGCGGGCGATTGGTCCAACATATTGACCAAGATAAACGAAGCCGACGAGATCCCACCAAACCCTTTGCATTTCGCGAGCCAGTGCCTTGCGCTCTTCGAGCGTTTCGACATCCGGCCATTTGGCCCGAAGAGCCTCATATTCTTCGCTTTTGGGCCAGCCGTACCAGCCTTTATCGCCATTCGCTGTTAGATAAGGTGCGGCAATCGGATCGCCGAACGCAACATCGGCATCGTCCGTAATAAAGATACTCCAGCCGCCGTTCTCGACGGGCCCCTTGTTAGCCCGGCGCGCGACAACCCCACCCCAGTCGCTCTGCGCAAGTTCGGCATTCATCCCGATCTTGCGCAGCATCGCCGCCAGGAGCTGCGCGGCGTCGGCGGAAGGACCCCCTGTGCGTTGGAGAATAACGACCTTCTCGCCGGAATATCCGGCTTCCTGCAAGAGCTGCTTGGCCTTTTCCGGATTCCCGCCCTTCTTGAACCAGTCCGTATTTTCGTCGTTGGTATAGAGTGTATTAGCTCCAAACATGGAACTGACGGTGTGGCCGTATTTTGAATCGGGGGCTATGATGTGGAGGAACGCCTCCTGATCGATCAAGTGAAGCAACGCTTGACGCGCCTTCACATTGTCGAACGGCTTCTGCAGGCAATTCATGCGCAAGAACATGTCGTTGCCCGACTTGTTCAAAACCTGAAGTGCAAGGTTAGGATCGCTCTCGATCACTGGATAAAGATCGGCGGACGGCGCTTCGAGGAAATCGACCTCGCCGGCCTGCAAGGCTGCGAACGCGGTCTGCTGATTGCCGATATTGTCCCAAATGACACGGTCGACTTTGACCACCTTCCCGCCGGCGAATCCGTCGGGGACTTCGCTGCGCGGCACATATTTTTCGTTGCGATCGTAGGTGAAGTTGGCGCCCGGCTTAGCCAGAGCACGATTGAACTTAAACGGTCCTGATCCGATATTTGCGGTCACCTGCTCGGTGGCAGGGCGATCCGCATCATTCTCACGCATGACGAACACCGGTATGGCCGAGATTCCCCCCATCAGGTCGATCAAAACCCCCAGCGGTTCCTTAAGCGTAATCTTGAAGGTTTTGTCATTCTTCTTCGAGATGTCGCTGGCGCGCTCCAGAAGCAGACTTCCGTAAGCTTGAGCCCAGCGACGGATCGAAGCGACACAATCGCCTGCGGTGACGGGCGTACCATCGTGCCAGCCCAGCCCATCCCTCAGCTCGAACGTATAGGTCTTCTGGTCGTCGGATATGCCCCATTTCCCCACCATTTGCGGCTGAGGCATAAACTTGGAGTCGGGCGAGAACAGCGTGTCGTAAATGACAAAACCATGATCGCCAGTGATGGTAGCCGTCGTGAAGATCGGGTCAAACACGCTCAACTCACCGGCCATCACCATCCGCACCGTCCTTGCGTCGGTGGGCGCCGTCTGCGCCCGTAAGACAGACGGCATTGACAAAGCCGTTCCCGCAGCCAGCCCCGCTTTCATAAGTTCGCGTCGAGAAAGCATGTTCCTAGTTCCTCCCTTTTGAGCCAGGGCGCGGTCGTCCGCACCTAACTTCCGCAAAATGATTACCATTTTGGAGAGGAGAGTTTGCGCCAAATAGTGCCGGGTGCTGAAATACGGACTGCAGAAACTCTCACGGTTTGAAATGTCCACCCGGCTTGCACGATGCAACTTGATGCGCTGTGGCGTAGTGTGGGCACCAGTGCCGCAAACATGTCCAAGCTCGTTGATGAATGTTGATTCATGCAGCGTACTGGCTGGTTGGGTGCGGCAACAGCTGACTCGTGACTACAAGCGGCGATGGGATTCCGTGGCGTAGCATCCACCACACGCTTAATAGCTTAAGCCCACACCAAAGGCGGTTGGCTTCAATAACTAGACGCCTGATCTGAAGGCCTCGCCGGCGCGCGATGGCCCCGACGGGCCACCGCAATGCATGGGGAGGCATCGCGGCCGGCGGGATCCGCCGGGTCAGCTACTAGGTGGCCTGGAGGGCGATCTACCTGCGGAGGATTTCGGCAGCCTTGCTCAGGCCTTCTGCATGTTCCACATTGCGATAAGCTGCGGCATTTCGATTAGCCCGGTGAGCGTCTTCCGTCGCGCTTTTGGCGCGATGATTTGACCCAACCTCACGTCGCCGACGAAGTCCCACCATAGTCGCTGCATCTTGCGGGCCAGTACCTTGCGCTTTTCAAGCGTGTCGACATCTGCCCATTTGGCCCGAAGAGCCTCATATTCCTCGTTCTTCGGCCAGCCGTACCAGGCCTTGTCGCCATTCGCACTGAGGAAGGGGGCGGCGATCGGGTCGCCTTGAACGAAATCGGAATCGTCCGTGATGAACATGTTCCAGCCGCCGCTCTCAGTGGGACCCTTGTTAGCCCGACGTGCAACAATCCCGCCCCAGTCGCTAGGGGCAAGTTCGGCATTGACCCCGATCTTGCGCAGCGTGACCGCCAAAAGCTGCGCAGCATTGCTGGCCGACGCCCAGTTGGTGGGTTGAAGGATGACGACCTTCTCTCCGGCATATGCGGCCTCCTGGAAGAGCTGCTTGGCCCTTTCCGGGTCGCCCCCCTTCTTGTACCATCCCGTATTTTCGTCATTCGAGTAAAGTGTACTGTTTCCAAATATCGAAGTGACGGCGTGGCCATATTTAGGATCGGGCGAAATGACACGTAGGAACGCCTGTTGGTCGACCAGGTGAAGCATTGCTTGACGCGCCTTCACGTTGTCGAACGGCTTCTGCAGGTGGTTAATGCGCAGGCACATGTCAGTGCCCGCCTTGTCCAGGACCTGGAGTGCAAGACTGGGGTCGCTCTCGATCGCTGCAAACAGATCGGCGGGTGGCCCCGAGATAAAATCGATTTCACCCGCTTGCAAGGCAGCCAAAGCAGTCTGCTGATCGGCGATGCTATCCCAGATGACACGATCGACCTTGACGACCTTCCCGCCGGCGAAGCCCTCAGGCGCCTCGCTACGCGGGACATATTCGTCGTTGCGATCGTAGGTGAAGTTCGCGCCTGGCTTGGCGAGCGCATGATTGAATTTAAAGGGACCCGACCCGATATTCGCGGTGACCTGTTCCGTTGCGGGGCGAATCGCGTCCGTCTCACGCATGATGAACAGGCACGGCTCAGACACTTTCGCCAGCAGATCGATTAGCACCCCCAGCGGCTCCTTAAGCGCGATCGTGAAGGTCTTGTCGTCCTTCTTCGAGATATCGCTGGCCCGCTCCATGATGACTTGTCCACCGGAATCAACCTGAGCCCAGCGACGGATGGAAGCGACACAATCCGCCGCGGTCACGGGGGTGCCATCGTGCCAGCCCAGTCCATCCCGGAGTTCAAATGTGTAGGTCCTCTTGTCGTCGGATACACCCCACCTCCCAACCATTTGTGGCTGCGGCATAAGCTTGGAGTCGAGTGAAAATAACGTGTCGTAAATGGCCAAGCCATGGTTGGCCGTGATGTCCGCCGTCGTAAAGATAGGATCGAACACGCTAAGGTCACCGGTCATCGCCATGCGCACCGTCCGATCGCCGACTGGCGTTGTCTGCGCCCGCAGGACCGACGGCATCGATAAAGCCGTTCCGGCGGCCAAGCCCATCTTGACGAGGTCGCGTCGCGAGATTCTCATGGTTTGTTCCCCTTTAAATAGTGCGGTCGCACGCACTTACCTGGAGGCGACAATTGGGAATAATGACCCCAAAGGAGGAGCGTTTGTGCTCAAAATGCGTCGGCTGCTGAAATGCGCGGTGCAGAACCAGGGGCAGTTTAATGCCAGCCTTCCATGCCTCTATTTTCGGCATATTCTTCCTCTGATGGCATCAGAGACGTTGCTCTGGCTTATGCGATGATTACACGCCCGACCGTATAACGCGTGCTCGTCGGATTCTCCCTTCCTTGTCCTTAGAGGCAGCGACAGTTAGTCGTTGGCGGGCCAAGCAGCGCGGTACAGGAACGACCCGGGTAGCGCCGGTGGGTTGCGAAGCGCGTGTCCGGGCGGTCCTCATGTGAATTTCGATAGGCCCATGTTGGCACGGTGCACCGTTCTGCATTGAAAAAGTACCTTTTCGTGCTCAAATATTTCACAAGCGGAACCATTTCGGCGCGCATCGGTCGTCGCGATACTTTATTTTCAGTGGTGCCAAAGAAGGCTCTTGGCTGCGCAGCTGTCATTGCATCGATGGGCCACTTTGACGTAGTCGCCGCCGCGTTAAGGGGGGTTCACGCGGGTTCGCCGCTCCGAAGGATCAATCGCATTGCAGTCGTCCGTCGGCCTGGAACCGACCTACTCGAACCGTCAGTCATTCAGGCTATCAAGTCAAATGCAACCGGTCCAACATGGTGGCGAAATGGCCTCGGGATATTCGGCGCGATTTTAGCCTTCGCTGAGTAATGGTGCCGCCAAGTCCAGACTTGTAGCAGCAGCTCGCTAGGTAAACAGGTAATGTATGACTTCGTCTGACACATTGAAAGCTGTTTTCAAATATATCGATGAGAGCCGCAATAGATCTCTGGAACGCCTGGTTGGGTATCTTCGCCACCCAAGCATCAGTGCCGAGAACATAGGTATCGACGAAGTAGGTGCACTCCTCGTCCGAATGCTCACGGATATTGGGCTCGAAACCTGCCTGATGGCGACTGGAGGGCATCCCATAGTTGTGGCGCGGTGGGAGAAGGCTTCGGGTAAGCCGACAGTGCTGCTCTACGGCCACTACGACGTTCAGCCGGCCGACCCGATCGACAAATGGCTCTCGCCGCCTTTCGAGCCGACTGTCCGTGACGGGCGCGTCTACGCTCGCGGTGCGGGAGACAACAAGGGCCAGCATTTTGCCCAAATCCTGGCGATCGAGTCCCACCTCAAGGTGCATGGCGCGTTGCCGTGCAACGTCATCTTGCTGTTGGAAGGTGAAGAGGAGGTCGGCAGCCCGCACATTGCCGATTTCGTGCGGACCAGCAAGGATATTCTAAAAGCCGATCTTGCCGTCACCGCCGATGGTCCGCGTCATGCGAGCGGTGCACCTGTGATCAAGTTCGGCTCTCGCGGCGTGCTGTCCTTTGAGCTTCGTTGCCGCCACGCCTCCCACGATCTACATTCGGGCAACTTTGGTGGCGTTGTGCCGAATCCGATCTGGACTTTAGTGCACCTGCTCGGGACCATGAAGAATACCGATGGTGAAATCACCATCGACGGTTTCCATGAGGGTATAGAGCCTCAGTCTCCGGAGGAACTGGCCGCAATCGCGCGCCTGCCGCTCGACGTTGAGGCATATAAGCAGAGCCTCGGGCTCGTGCGGCTCGATGCGCCGGCGGCACGCTCCTTTTACGAGCGCCTTTGCTTCCGGCCGACGCTGACAATCAATGGTTTTCATGGCGGCTATGGCGGGCCTGGTAGCAAGACCGTCCTGCCCAGTGAGGCCTTTGTGAAATGCGACATGCGGCTCGTGCAGGCGCAGGACCCCGGGGACATACTGCGCAAGGTCACCACGCATGTGAAACAACACGCGCCTGATGTGGAGCTCATCGCGATGGAGAACATGTCCCCATCAAAGACGCCTATAGCCTCGCCCTTCACCGTGCCGTTACGCCGTGCCTTGGTCGCAGCGCAAGGGGCGGAGCCCCTGCTTATCCCAGCGGGTTTTGGCAGCCTGCCCAGTTATGTATTCACTAAAATACTCGGCATTCCTGCTTTCGAAA
The DNA here is from genome assembly GCF_040317955.1 of Mesorhizobium sp. M1342. Taxonomy (NCBI): domain Bacteria; kingdom Pseudomonadati; phylum Pseudomonadota; class Alphaproteobacteria; order Hyphomicrobiales; family Phyllobacteriaceae; genus Mesorhizobium; species Mesorhizobium sp. M1342. The sequence goes on from NZ_JAMYLI010000015.1 coordinate 6,297, forward strand.
CGCCGTACGCGAATCATGATGAAGCGAACCACGCGCCGAATGAAAATATAACGCTTGATTGCTTCTACAGCGGAATTCGGACAGGCGCTGCATTGTTGCATGAGCTTGGCTCTTTGCGACTTCGTGAAGGATGTTGGGATAGTTGAGGCTGTTGCTGGATAGTCACAGGATCTGTACTGACCCCGCGGGTGGCCGACCCGGCGTATCGTCGACGAGGTCCAAGCAAGACAGCACTATTTAACTTAGACTATTCAGCTACGAACTACAGGAGGCTGGTGCAGAAGATGCCAAAGATCAACGCCGGGCGCTTGCTCTCGGAGCTCAGACGTTTCGCTCAATTCGGCGCGTACGAGACGGGTGTCCATCGCCCGACCTTTTCCAGAGAGGATATGGACAGCCGCCGCTGGCTTGCGCTGCAATACGAGGCAGTAGGGCTTCAGGCGCATATCGATGGGGTGGGCAATGTGTTCGGCACCCCTCTCTCGAAACGACGATCGCTGCTAATCGGGTCGCATGCAGAGTCTGAGAACCATGCCGGCTGGCTCGACGGGGCGCTTGGCGTGGTGTACGGTCTCGAGATTGCCCGAAGCTTCGCGGAAACGCCGGACTGCGCTGGCCTTCCCATAGCCCCAGTCGCGTGGGCGGATGAAGAAGGCCACTATCTATCGTTGCTCGGCAGCCGTTCTTTCATCGGTGACATCGACGAGGCGGAGATCGACCGCGCGGTGAATATACGTAATGGGCTGCCGCTTAGGGAAGCGCTCCAGGCCGCCGGCCTAGTCGGTTTGCCCCGATCTCTGTTGGAACCGGAACGCTACGTTGGATATCTGGAAGCACACATAGAACAGGGTGACGCGCTGGAAGCCTCGGGCAACCGGATCGGTGTTGTTACGAGCATCGTCGGGATCTGGCAGTACTCGATCATTTTTCGCGGCGTCCAAAATCACGCTGGTACGACGCGCATGGCTATCCGAAAGGATGCCGGCCTGGCAGCAGCGATGCTGGCCATGAATATTGCCGACCGCTTTCCTACAGTGGCCGGCCCGAGTTCCGTATGGACCACAGGCCGCATTAGCCTGGAGCCGGGCGCTCCAAGCATAATTCCGGGCAAGGCAGAAGTGCTATTCCAGTTCCGGGATTCAGAGATGGCAGTGCTTGAGCGCCTTGATTTGGTGCTAAGGGAGGTGGTTGAGGAGACCGTGATTAAAACGGGTTGCCGAGCCGAGATCGAGCGTACCGAGACCGGCAGACCATGGCATATGGATTCGGCCTTCCAGGAAGCGATAGAGAGTGCGGCGATGCGCCATGCCCCTGGTGCCCACGTGAGGATGCCAAGTGGAGCCAGCCACGACGCCCAAGTCGTGGGCCGCAAACTGAGGGCCGCTATGCTTTTCGTGCCAAGCATCGGGGGCATCAGCCACCATTGGACCGAAAATACACACGATGCCGACCTGGTGCTCGGCTGCCAGGTGCTGGCTGATGCCGCGGAGACGATCCTGCGAGGCGAATACAGGTGACGTTGGTCCTCCGACGGGAGGTGATGAGAAGTGTCACAAAGGCGATGTGAAGGCTGATACATTCGTAAAGGCGCTGGTCACGCCCGAACAAGATCTCTGATGAAGCCGCCCCTGAGCCGAATGACGAAAGATGGATCAGGCGACATTGTGATGAGTTAATGGACAATGTCGGTCGGGAGCAGCATGGTGAGGCAATACGGACGGACACCGCATTAGGGGAGGTAGCACGCGCAGGTGACCATAAACGCAGCGACCCACAGGAGCGACCGCAATTCGATCGAAGTCGCGGCCCGTGCTGTCTGGCACCAATCTGAGCCTGCTACGGGCGGGAAATGCTGCTCGATCGCCGGATCGTGGTTTCCTAGGAGGCCATCCGCCAATCGTGCCGACCAGGGCCTAGATTATGCGCGCGGCAGAGGCCGGAAAGATGCCGGCGAACGAAGACGTCTCGCACGATGAAGTTGTGGTGCGGATCAACGGTCAGACATGCTGGTTCGCTCCTACGGCGCGGCAAAATGCCAAGTGACGCCGAACGTCGAACATCGCTCAGATAAGGCTTAATACTGGTCGGAGTACAAACTGACATGCGAGCTGCAGTCTTGAGTGCCTACGAAGCCGGCCACTAAGTCAAACCAGCTGAACGCTAAGAGAACGGCTAATGGCCGGAGACATTCAGCGTTAACCAGCAGGAGATTAGGCTCGCTAGCGGTTCAGATTTTGACTGAATCTGTGGGATTCCCGTCGGAGTGATTTTGTGATTCAAGATGCTGGCTGGATCGGAGGCCAGCATCTCATGACGGCTCCCATTTCAAACGATCTTCGTGAGCGTGTTTTTGGAGCGATCGAGGCCGGCGAGAGTTGCCGCTCGATAGCGGCTCGTTTTGGCATTGCGGTCTCGTCTGCGGTGAAGTGGTCGCAGCGCTATCGGGCCAGTGGGTCTGTAGCGCCAGGCAAGATGGGCGGCACCGCAAGCGTGTACTGGAGCCGCACCGGGCGTTCATCGTGGAGCGGATCAACCAGATGCCGCATTTGTCGCTACACGGCCTGAAAAACGAACTTGCGGCACGCGGTGTGAAGGTCTCGCACGATACGGTATGGCACTTCCTGCGGCGCGAGGGGTTGCGGTTCAAAAAAAACGCTATTCGCCCTTGAGCAAGCTCGCGCCGATGTTGCCCGCCGACGACAACGCTGGCGTTCCTGGCAGGCGGGACTCGATCCGGAGCGGCTGGTGTTCATCGACGAAACCGTGCGCGGCTTTGCTCCGCACGGCCACTGGCGCACGCTGACCTTCCTCGGCGCCCTGCGGCTCGACCGTCTTGCTGCCCCTTGCGTCTTCGATGGACCGATCAACGGCGAGAGCTTCCGGGCCTATGTCGAGCAGCAGCTCGTGCCAGTGCTCCAGCCCGGCGACATAGTCGTCATGGATATGTGTGGACGCCCCCATCGATGCAAGAGAATCTTCTACAAAGAGATCGGAGCGTGGTCGGGTGCTGACATGTGTCCGGCCTCTGATGTGACGTTCGACATGCCGCGGGCCCGTATGGGAGTTCGCGGAGCGGGTCCAATTCAATCTCGCGTGCTCAACGCACGTATCCATGATCTGGTTTTCCCGATCCCGTCTCGTTGACCGTTGCGCCATACTCTCCGTTTGACCTTCTCACACTTTCGAGGCCTTCTGGCCGAGCGGAACTAACCCGCCACGGCTGGCGCCCGATAAGTTCCGCCTTTCGCCATCAGTGCCCAGACGATGCGTGCAGTTTTGTTGGCAAGCGCGACGATCACCAACATGGGCGGCTTGCGGCCCAAGATGCGCATGAGCCATGGGTCCGCAGATTTCCCCTTCCGCATTGCCCAGCGTACGGCCGCGCTGGCCCCTATGATCAGCAGCCTGCGTAGCGTTCGCTCGCCCATCCGAGACGTCTCGCCGAGCTTCTGCTTTCCGCCCGTGGAGCGTTGCAGCGGCGTAAGGCCAAGCCAGGCCGCGAAGTCGCGCCCTCTCTTGAAGGTCTGAGCCGACGGAGCCAACGCGGCGAGAGCTGTCGCGGTGATCGGCCCTATACCGGGGATCGTCATCAGTCGCCTGGCTTCCGTGTCTTCCTTGGCGCGCCGGGCGATCTCGCGGTCGAGCAAAGCCATCTTCTCGTCCAACGAGCGCAATTGCTCCACGAGCAGGCGCAGGATCGAGCGGGCGACTTCGGGAACAGCGGAACCCTTGTCCTCTATCGCGGCCAGAAGCTTGGCCACATGGAAGAGGCCTTGCGCGGCCACCATCCCGAATTCGGCAAGATGGCCGCGTATTGCATTGATGGTTTGGGTTCGCTGCCGCACCACGAGATCGCGGACGCGAAAAACAATGGCCGCAGCTTGCTGCTCTTCGCTCTTCACCGCCACGAACCGCATGGTCGGCCTCTGTGCGGCTCCGCAGATCGCCTCCGCGTCAGCCGCATCGTTCTTCTGCCGCTTCACGAAAGGTTTGACGTAGCCCGGCGCGATCAGCCGGACGCTATGCCCAAGCCCTGAAATCTCCCGCGCCCAGTAATGGCTGCTGGCGCAGGCCTCCATCGCAACCGTGCAAGTCGGCTGCTCGGCGAGGAACCGAAGCACCTGATCGCGACGCAATTTCTTGCGGAACAGGGCGATTCCCGATGCATCCGCACCGTGCGCCTGAAAAACGTTCTTCGCTAGATCCAACCCGATTATGTTAACTTCCAACATGGACGCCTCCTTCAAGTGATGATCAACGACACCACTTTGGCACAGCGATGCCGCCAGGGGGCGTCCACCCCATCAATCTTGGCTCCCACAAGTCGGCCGCCATCCGGCAGATGATCCGCGCCGCAGGCGCCAGGCTTTGGTATCTGCCGCCATACTCGCCCGACCTCAACCCAATCGAGCAAGCCTTCGCCAAGATCAAACACTGGATGCGAGCCGCCCAGAAGCGAACCATCGACGACACCTGGCGACACATCGGCCACCTCGTATCAACCATCGAACCCAATGAATGCAGATACTACTTCGCAAACGCTGGATACACTTCTGTCAAAATCTGAAACGCTCTAGAGGTGTTTGGTCCCGGCATTTGCTGGAGCGGATTGAGTTTGAAGCGTTCCGGTTGTGAGACCCATGCCTTGCAGATGAACTCGTAGGGCGTGAGACCTTGAGGGTCTTTAGCCTGCTAGCGAAATTGTAGGCGGCAACGAAGTCGGCGAGATGGTTGCGTAGTTGGTCGTGGCTCTCATAGTAGAAGCGCTTGACGGTGGCGTCCTTGATAGTCCGGTTCATTCTCTCGACCTGGCCGTTATCCGGTATGTGATCTGTGGTGCCTTTTCGTCCTGCTGTTCTTGTTTGGAACGGCCTTATGGTGAGCCCATCCGGGACGTGGGGCACCGGGAGCACGAAGGTGCAGGCAGGCCGTCAATAGACCGTGGGCTGAGAGCCCGGGCTTACATGGCCGCCCCTCGCGACTTTCCCGGATGCGCTGCGAGCGCGGATCAGTAGATGTCGTGTTGCCCGCCAGCTCCCGTCTTTGACCGAGCCAAGAAGGAGGAACGAGCATGCGCATCATCGGAGTGGATATCCATCGCGCCTTCGCCGAGGCGGTAGCTTGGGAGGACGGCAGGCTCAGGCGGCTGGTCGTGTCGACATGCGGCGCGATCTGCTGGATGCCTTCGCCGCAAAGCTGTCGTTGGATGATGTCGTGGTGATCGAGGCGACGGGCAACGCGTCCTCGGCCGCCGCGGTTGTCGCGCCGCATGTGAAGAAAGTGGTGATCGCAAACCCCAAGCAGGTGCGCATTATCGCCTATGCCAAGATCAAGACGGACACGATCGATGCCAGCGTTCTGGCGCAGCTCTATGCCAGCGGCTTCCTGCCGGAAGTCTGGATTCCGGATGAGCCGAAGCAGGCTCTGCGTCGACAGGTGACACGGCGCAATCAGATTGTCCGGCAGAGGTCTCGATTGAAGAACGTCATCCAGTCGATCCTTCATAGCCACCTGATCCCGTCCTGCCCGCATGCCGACCTGTGCGGCACTAAGGGCCGGTCATGGTTGAGCGAGCAGGTCGTGCCGCAGGACGAGCGCCTCGCGATCGATCGGCATCTGCGCGAGTCGACCGATTGGGCGAAGACCTCCAGGTCATCGAACGCGATCTTGCCCGCTCGGCTCTCACGGATGAAGGCGTGAAGCGGCTGATGACCATTCCCGGCGTCGACATGACCGTCGCGCTGGCGATGAACGCGGCGATCGGCAACGTGTCGCGCTTCGACGATCCGCAGAAGCTCGTGAGCTATCTCGGGTTGAACCCAAGCGTCCGACATCCGGGCCAGGTCCGGCCTACCATGGGCGGATCACCAAGCAGGGCCGTGGTCATGCGCGCGGCATGCTCGTCGAGGCGGCCTGGGCGGCCGCTCGTGCTCCCGGACCGTTGCGATGTCGCGGCCGTGGCAACCGCACGCAAACTCTCTGTTGTGATCTGGCATCTGTTGATGAAGGGCGAGAGTTACGCGTGGGCTCGACCCTCCCTGCATGCCAAGAAGCTGCGCGATGTGGAACTCAAGGCCGGGAGCAAGGCCGTGCGCAGCCAAAAGGGGGCCGCGCACGCCTACAACATCAAGAGCCACCGGGAAGAAGAGCGCCGGTGGGTGGAGCAGGCCGAGAGCGCCTATGCACGCTTCGTCGCCGGTTGGAACCCGCGAGGCCCGAGAAAGGCGCGCACGGAAGCCGCAAACGAGGTGCGACGATAGAAGCTGCGCGGCAGGGCTCTCACCTCGGACCCTGCTCTTCGCCACGCGGTCGTCCGTGCGCGACAGGAGAATAGCGCCGATTTATCAAAAAGGCTCTTGTCGATCACATCAGTGGTCCACGGATGCCTCGCCTTGGTCGTGCGGTGCTCGATGTCATTCCTGGCGCAGGTGTATTCGAAGGCGTGAGCGCGGAATATTTCGCCATTGGCGATTGCCTCCTTGATCGGCGGCACCGCCGAACCACCGGCACCGGGGGTGGTGAACTGGATGCCGTTGTCTGTAAGGACGGTGTGAATCTTGTAGGGGACGGCCGCGATCAGCCGCAGTAGAAAGTCTCTCGATACGGCGGGGGGCCTTCTCGTGCAACTCGACGAAGGCGAACTTCGAGGTGCGGTCTATGGCCACGAACATATGTAGCTTGCCCTGCTCGGTCCTGACCTCGGCAATGTCGATGTGGAAGTAGCCGATCGGGTAGCTCTTGAATTTCTTCTTCGCCGGTTTGTCGCCCTCGACATCCGCTAACCGGCCGATGCCATGACGTTGCAGGCACCCATGCAATGAAGACCGCGTCAGGTGCGGGATGGTTAACTGCAAGGCATAAAGGCAGTCGTCGAGCGGTAGCAACGTGTAGCGCCGGAAGGCGACGATGACCGCCTCCTCCTCGATCGAGAGCACTGTCGATCTCGGCTCCTTCGGACAGTCGGCAGATCGGCGACCGAAGTGCGCTCCCATGCAGAACCTGGCCCATAGCGCATCCCTTGATTCGGAAGATAAGGATGCCCCATCAAAGATCCCATGACTGGTGGTGGATAGCGACCTGCGCTCTGGCAGAGTGGGGTTGCTGACCAACAACTCTGTGGAGGCCAATCATGCGTGTTGTAGCCGATCGATCTGCGGCGCCTGCCGCTATCCGCACCGATCTTGGCGCGATCTTCGTTTCTTTGGAACTCAGTAAATCGACCTGGTTGATCACTTCGCTGTCGCCGGGCAGTGGGGAGAAGATGTCGAAACATGCGGTACGCGGCGGAGATTCACGGGACTGCTGGCACGCTTTGCCCAGCTCCAGACAAGGCACAGGCGCGCACCGGCCGGCACTTTGCGCTTGTGGTTATTCAGGAGGCGGGTCTCGACGGCTTCTGGATCCATCGAATCCTGGAGGCCGAGGGGATCGAAAGCCATGTCGTCGACGCCGCCTCGATTCCTACGTCGCGCCGGCGGCGTCGTGCCAAGACCGAAAAGATCGATGGTGAGGCGCTGGTGCGCGCGCTGCTCGCCTACAAGCGGAGCGAGCCGCGCGTGTGCGCGATGGTCAGGGTGCCGGGCATCAAGGAGGACGACCGCCGCCGCATCGGCCGCGAGCGCAGGGTTCTGGTTGGTGAGCGGACCTGCCATGTCAACCGGATCAAGGGTCTGCTGTTTGCTCAGGGCATCACCGGCTACGAGCCGCTACGACGTGACCGGCGACATCGGCTTGAGGAATTGAGGACCGGCGACGGCCGCGCGCTGCCTGAACATCTAAAGGGGCAAATCCGTCGCGAGCTCGACCGACTCGAACTGGTGATAGCCCAGATCAAAGAGGTGCAGGCCGAGCGTGACGCTCTGCTGGCGATCGAAGTCGCCGAAACTCCAGCAGCGTCATTGCTCGATCTCAAGGGTATCGGCCCCGAGTGTGCCGCCATCCTCTACGCGGAAGGGCTGTTCCGGCACTTCGATAATCGCCGGCAGGTCGCCGCCTATGCCGGGCTCGCGCCGACGCCTTGGCAGAGCGGATCGGTCCAGCACGAGCAAGGCGTCTCGAAGGCCGGCAACCCCCGGCTGCGAACGACGATGACGAGTTGGCCTGGCTATGGCTGCGCAATCAACCGAGTTCAGCGCTTACCCGCTGGTTCCACGAACGCGTGATGCGCAATCAGGGGCGCCTCAAAAAAACAACCGTCGTCGCCCTTGCAAGGAAGCTGCTCGTGGCGCTGTGGAAATACGTCACCGCGGGCGTCCTCATCGAAGGTGCCGTCATGAAGGCTGTCTGACGAGACCACACCGACACACTCGTCCCTCGAAGCCTGATCAGCCTCGGCGGATCCAGGAGGCGAACCGAGATCCCAGCTGGCTGGAATGCCGTATCCAAGACGGGTCTCGCCTTCTGGGCCCTTGCCGCCGCAAGCGGGATATTGGTGCAGCCGTCCTCAAGCGGCGACCGTATGTGAGTTGACCAGGCTCGATTGACCGAGCCGTGTCACGCTATCGGGCCCAGCTCTGGATTCCGCGACCAATTGGAGGAACACGATGCCGCCCTGACGCCGCTCTTGACCCCAGCATCATCATGTGAGCCTGGGATCAAACATCTAGGGCGCCGGTCAGGGATGTTGACTGGGGTTGGTCCGTTCCGGGTCGCGCGTGTCAACAGCTCCGGTATTCCGCAAAGCCAAGGGCCCGCAGGGATCAACATCCTTCGAACCATAGACCTTCTAACTCCGTGCGGGCACGGCTATTCAACATTCACTCACCAAGTATCGTATCGACCAGGTTCACCCAATAGCCGATGCCATAAGGCAAGGCTTCGTCGTTGAAATCATATGCTGGGTTGTGACAATCAGCGGTTCGCCCGTTGCCAAGAAAAATGAAAGCGCCGGGCCGCGCCTCAAGCATGTAAGCGAAATCTTCCGCCCCCATGCTTGGTCTCATCTTGTCGTTGACGAATTCAGACCCCACGAGACTGCATGCCGCATCGATTGCCAGGTTGGTCCCCTCCGTGTGGTTAAAGGTGACCGGAACAGATCGGAGGTACTTGAACTCGATATCCGCGCCAAATCCCCGCGCGATCCCCTGAGCAGATGCCATAATCTCTCGTTCGGCGAAGTCTCGCAGGCCCGATGCGTGGGTCCTGACAGTTCCGGAAATTTCAACGCGATCGGGAATGACGTTGTAGCTCTGCGCAGCGTTCAACTTGGTGACGGAGATCACCAGCGTCTCCATCGGATCTGTTTGGCGCGAAACCAAGGTTTGCAGACCCATGATTATCTGCGCTCCAATGACAACGGGGTCGATAGTACGATGCGGGTGGGCAGCATGGCCACCCCTGCCCTGCACGATGATGTCGAAGTCGTCTTGCGAGCCCATGATCGGGCCATCGCAAATGCCGAACTTGCCGATCTCCATGCCTGGCCTATTGTGCATCCCGAACACCTGGGAGATGCCGAAACGATCCATAATCCCTTCCTGGACCATCTTAAAGCCGCCTGTTGGGAATTCCGGCTCTTCTGCCGGTTGAAATATCAGGGCAACCGAGCCTTTGAATTGCCGTGTAGACGCCAGGTATTTCGCTGCGCCCAGCAACATGGCGGTGTGACCGTCATGGCCGCATGCATGCATTACGCCGGAGTTTTTGGACGACCAGGGCTTTCCAGACGCCTCAACGATAGGCAGGGCATCCATATCGGCCCTCAGCCCGATGGTCGGCCCCTCTCCTCTTTCGCCCTGAATCAAAGCGACGATGCCGGTCTCAGCTATCCCTGTTTCGATATGATGGATGCCGAATGACGCCAGTTTCTCGGCCACGAACTTCGCTGTGTTGTGTTCCCGAAAGTCGGGCTCGGGATTTTCATGAAGGTAGCGACGCCACTCGGTCGCCTCACGCTGCAAATCCCTAAACATATCGACGCCGTTCATTTTGCAATAGCCTTTCTTCGAGACGGCCGGTCAAACGAAGTCCGGACGAAAAAAATCAAACAATCAAAGCGTCTACGCATAACGTGATGGGCCCGAACCCAGATTTTGCCCGTCGCGGTCCAAGCGTTGCACCGCCAGAAATCCTTTCACAAATATGACAGGCTGGCGGAAAAGGTTTGCGCCGAAATAGCTTCACCTATGAAACGCGAGCGACACGAAGAGGGAAGGCTTGAAATATTCCGGCTTCCCTACATCTGAGGGACGCCGCCCCCGCAATCCGGCTAGGTGATCTTCTCCCAATCGCCGCAGGGGAACTTTTCGCGCACGGTCTCGAAGAGAGAATGCTCAATGAGGGTCTTGGCTCCAGTCAAGCGGGTTGTCGACTACAACGTAGCGGTCCGCGTGCACGGCCTCGAGCCTGTCAAACCAATGTCGATGAGCCCATTCGACCGATACAGGCGCTCCGATGGGCGCAGGAGGGTCACCGGATTCCATGACGAGATAGCGAATCGATCGAAAGTGGCACATATGATATCTATGTTTCATTGTGAGGTGAATTTTGAAAGTCTGACAGCGGCGGAATAGAGCATCGTTACGCGCTATCCAACCTGAGACCTCATAATGACCAAAATTCTCCATCGATCCATCGGTGCAAGCTTGCCAAGAGCAGTTGCGGCAAAGGGTATTTTCATCACGGACGGCGATGGTCGGCGCTACCTCGATGGCTCGGGAGGCGCTGCGGTGAGTTGCCTCGGTCACGACCACCCGGAGGTCTTGCAGGCAATGAGGGCGCAGATGGGCAATGTCAGCTATGCTCACACGTCCTTCTTCACAACTGACGTTGCCGAGCAGCTTGCCGAACAACTAGTCGAGCTGGCGCCCGAGGGACTTGACTATGTCTATTTAGTTTCAGGCGGCTCCGAGGCTGTCGAAGCGGCGATCAAAATGGCGCGTCAGTATTTTGTTGAAATCGGGCAGCCCGAACGCCGACATATTATTGCGCGTCGACAGAGTTATCATGGCAATACGATCGGCGCTCTGGCAACGGGAGGGAACGCTTGGCGCCGCGCGCAGTTCAAGCCGATCCTGCCAGAAACCCACCACGTCTCAGCATGCTATGCTTATCGCGACATGATGAACGGCGAAGCGCAGCAACTATATGCCGAACGGCTGGCTTCCGAACTGGAGGCGAAGGTTATCGAGCTCGGCGCAAAAGAGGTCATGGCGTTCGTGGCGGAACCCGTCGTAGGCGCGACGCTCGGCGCTGTCGGACCAGAGGCCGATTACTTTAAGAGGGTCCGTCAGATCTGTGACAGGTACGGTATCTTGCTCATCCTCGACGAAGTAATGTGCGGCATGGGGCGCACAGGTACAATGTTCGCCTTCGAGCAGGAGGGCATTGTACCGGACATCGTGACGATCGCGAAGGGATTGGGAGGAGGGTTCCAGCCCATCGGCGCGGTCCTCCTGTCCAAGAAAATCTATCGCGCTTTTGCCGAAGGGTCCGGCCTTTTTCAGCACGGCCATACCTATGTCGGCCATCCTGTCGCGGCTGCTGCGGCCAACAAAGTCGTCGAAATTCTGAGGCGGCCTGAGATCATGGAAAATGTGGTCAAGATGGGTGAGCGGCTGCACTCCGGCCTTCAGGCTGCGCTGGGCCAATCACCTTATGTGGGGGACATCCGGGGCCGAGGTCTGTTCCGCGGGATCGAGATCGTAGCGAATAGGGAGACGAAGCAGCCCTTCGACCCTGCCCGCAGGATCCATGCCAAAATCAAGAAGGAGGCGATGCAGCGGGGCCTGATGTGTTACCCGATGGGTGGAACGGTCGACGGGGTACATGGAGACCATGTGCTATTGGCCCCTCCTTATATCATTCAGCCCGACCAGGTCGATCAAATCGTCGAGAGACTGGCCGCCGCCATCACCGCTACGGTCGAAGTTGAACAAAATACTGTGTGATCAATGAGCGAGCCAATGGTCAAGACGTCCCCTTGCCTGCCGCTCGGCGACGATGAGTGGCCGGTAGAGATTGAGGATCTCAAGGGTGGCTTTGCAGGTACACTGAACGTCTATCGAACGATGGCGCATCATCCGGCTTTGCTGAGGGCATGGGCTCCGCTGCGTCAACATATCGTCAAGGACAGCGCTCTGGGGGCGGTCCGGTCCGAGCTTGTGATCCTGCGCTGTGCGCACAGGATGGACTCGGTCTATGAATGGGCACATCATGTGAGCCGCGCCCGTGCGCTCGGTCTTTCGGATGCGCGCATCCAAGGCATGCGAGGGCTGCCCGAGGGCGAGGACGGACTTATCGCTCGAGCTGTCGACGCGCTTTTCAATTTTGCAAAGTTGCCAGTTGCTACCGAGAGGGAGATATCGGCGACCTTCGGCAAACATGCCGTCTTCGACCTGATGGCAACGGTTGGCTTCTATGCGGTATTAGGATTCGTGTTGAAGACATACGACACGCCCTTAGACGAAGCCGTGGCGCGTGAGTTGGCTCACACCGGGTCTAGTCTGGGAAGTCCAATGCTTCCGTCCGCTTGAAATAGATCATGTGCGTGTTTCAGAACTTCTCCGCCCCTTCCGAGGACCTTCGTCCCTGCTGGCTCGACGAAAACGTGGCCAGCTGTCCGAACCACCGATTTCGGCCAAGCACCGTCGCGATTGTTCCAGCGGACGCCAGCCTTCAGCCCGCTCCAGCACCACTTCAAATGACCGCAGAGCAGCTTCTAGCCCGCATTTCTCAACTGTCGGGAGTCGTTTTTCAAGTGGTCGGCGATCCACGCCGCAATGGCGGGCAAAGGGAGATTTTTGGCCAAACGAGTGGGCTGTTTGGGATCTGTGGACGCGCGTGTCTGGTTCGTCAGTGCGTCAGCTGGCGAGAGCTGCATGTGCGGCGGCGAACTCGCGCCGGCAGGGGTAGCCTGATGCTATTTCCAGGGTGATACGGCGAACGCTGACGAGGCGGATTGCCAACTGGGTATGCTAGTGCCATGCGGCGCAGCGCACACCCGCACGTAGGCCATGGAGACGAACCACAGGCGCAACTGCTTGACGCGCATGGTGGTCTCCGAAATGCCCGAATGATGGCGAAGTGGCCATTGCGCTGTCCAACAAGATGCGGGTGGCCCATGCTGATAAAGGCAGAGGATTTGTCGGGATCACCTGTACCGAATATGGGCGCTGTGCGCCGGCACCTCGAAAGAGGCATAGCGAAAGGAAGACCGGATAGGTTGCGCGTCCGCGCTGTCGTCAATAGGCTCGCCTCGAGATCACCCAGAACGCGCAGATAAAGGGCGCGTCGAGGTCGATCAGGCTGCAGTGGCAGCCATCCAAGCTCGGAGGTGATCCTGTGCTTCGCTGCGATCCTTCAGTGCAACTGTCACAGTGGCTTCGAGCCGCTGTTCGATCCGCAGGGGAAGGAGCAGCCGATCACGCCGGCCTTGCTACGCCTATGCGCGGTGAGGATTCTTCGAATTAGCCGAGATCGCGAAAAGCGCCCGGGACGGCAAGAAGGGCAAACCGATCTCTCCGATGCCGCTGAAGGCCGTCAGGCCATGCAACGCGACCGCGGCGGCACTCACCGTACGGGTACGATAGAGTTGCTTCGGGAGATTTAGTTACGGTGGCAAAAAATAGGGTCGTCCGCATGGCCGGCATTTGCACTCGCTAAACGTGCCTGGCGACCTCTCTCTCTCTCTCTCTCTCTCTCTCTCTCTCTCTCTCTCTCTCTGTTATGCCGGATGCGACCGACCCCTCGTGTACTGCCCGAGGCCGTTCAGCGCCACCAAACAGGGCCCTACTTCGCGCAGCAGAGCCACGGGATCCGTCAAATTGCGTCGCTTTTTTGCGCTCTGACTTTCAAAAACATCTGTCATTTGCTGCAATCATGCCACCTGCTTAGGCTATGCTTTCCATTCCACTTATGAGAGATGACGGGGTCTGCCTTTATGCGCCTATTTGCGGCTACGCTTGCTACTGAAACTAACAGCTTCTGCCCGATGCCCACTGGAATAGAGGACTTCAAAGCGGGCGCATTTTTCCGGCCGGGCGAGCACCCCAAAGAGGCGCCAGTTTGGTGCACAGATCCACTATGGGTGGCGCGACGGAGGGCGGCTAAAGATGGGTTCACGTTGATCGAGGGCAGCTGTTTCTTCGCAGAGGCTGCTGGCCCAACAAATAAGCGCGACTACGAATTCATGCGTGACGAGATTCTAGACCAACTTAAGACGGCGCTGCCTCTAGATGCCGTACTATTGGGTCTTCATGGTGCTATGGTGGCGTATGGCTACGACGATGTCGAAGGAGACCTTTTGGAGTGTGTGCGAGCCATTGTCGGCCCTAAATGCGTTATCGGCGTGCATCTCGACCCGCATTGTCATCTGACGGTGAAGCGAGTGAAGCTCGCCGACATCGTAATACTGTATAAGGAATATCCCCACACTGATCAGACCGAACGTGCCGAGGAACTACTTGAGTTGGTCCTGAAGACAATTCGGGGCCAAGTGAAGCCGGTGATATCGTTGTATGATTGCCGGCAGTTGCATTGGTATCCCACTGACATGCCCAGGATGCGAGATCTCGTTGACCGTATCAAATTAATGGAAGGCAAAGACGGTGTTCTCTCTATTTCGGTTGGTCATGGATTTCTGCCATCCGATGTACCCGAAGTAGGGACTCGCATGCTTGTCATTACGGATAATCAAAAAGAGAAGGGCGATGTGCTTGCCACGAAATTGGGACTGGAGTTGGTGTCAATGCGCGACCAACCGAAATCCGCATTTCGAAGGTATGAAATCCACGACGGCATTGATCTGGCACTGCAATTCGACGGTGCTCCGGTTGTGGTTGCGGATAGTAACGACAATGCCGGAGGTGGTGCCACTTCGGACAACACAACGGTTCTTAGGTACCTTATTGAGCATCAAATCGAGAACGTCGCATTCGGCCCGCTTTGGGATCCGGTCGCTGTGGGTATCTGCTTCAAGGCAGGTGTAGGTGCCAAGCTTCCCTTGCGCATAGGCGGCAAAATCGGCCCCGTCTCGGGAATGCCAATCGACGCAGATGTAACCGTCATTGGACTTAAACAAGATTGCTGGCAGTTCAGTGGTGCTACGCGAGCAGCGCTCGGTGACTGTGCCGCTGTGCAGATAGGTGGCGTGGAAGTTGTGCTCAACAGCCAGCGGACGCAAGCGCTGGGCCTAGAGCTTTTTAGCAACGTGGGAATTGACCCGCTTTCCAAGAAGATTTTGGTCGTGAAATCGAGCATAGCCTTTTTGATTGACTATGGTCCGATAGCCCGAAAGGTTATCTTTGTTGAGAGCGATGGACTTGTGGGCAGGCACCCCAGCAAGCTTCCATACAAGGCTATAACTCGACCGATTTGGCCTTTGGATGATCAAGCCACGCCCCACCTGCTCTTTTGAGGACCTTTCACATAGCAGCCCTGTTCTCTCGGCAACATCGTCGCTCCGCAACCGTCATTGAACCGTAGGACGGGCGTTTTTGAGCACAGTTGAGAGGTTAAGGGCATTGTCACGAGCAAGGTGAGCGCGCAGCGCATGGGGTTCAGCAGCGGTACTTCATGAGCGCCTGGCTGTATGGCCACGGTTAGGCGATGCGCTCAGTTGAGCATAAGTGAGCTGGACAGTATGGACCGATCCGCGGCCAGCAGAACTTCGCGTCTTCCAGTTGCTTGGCATAAAGACACGCGCCGCTACCGTCCCATTAGACGATCTTGAGCTTTCCGCTATTTTGGTGCGCATTTCGCAAAACCGGGACACTATTTCTCTAGATCGCGGACAGCAATTTCGCTAAGTCGCGACCGCAGGATGAAGGCGGCTTTCGGGTGCCCGGTTGAAGTGATTTGCGATGAATGCCGTTTTCGGCGCCGGTCAAGATGGCGCGGTGCTTTTTTGCTTCTCATGTGCGCCGGTCGGGCCGGCGATGTGCAGCGAAGTCGATGTTCTCAATGCAGGCGTCGACAAAGCGCAGCCTGGCGACGGCATGACGGTTGGTCAGACGCTTGTCGGACGCATGCGGCTTCACGAGCGACCATCAGGCCGAGCCACTCGTCGCGGCTGAGATCGTGGGCTTTGCTCTGGTCGGCCAGGTCCCGGTAAGCGCTGGCCATTTCGCCAAGGCGGAGAGCCTGCGTCCGGTCGGAGGTTGATGTGTCAGCATGGTTGGCTTCCTTTCCTGCATTGGGAATAGAAGTCGCCGCGAATGTTGGTGTGCGATGCCGTGGGCTCGACCG
This sequence comes from Mesorhizobium sp. M1342, assembly GCF_040317955.1. Lineage (NCBI taxonomy): Bacteria > Pseudomonadati > Pseudomonadota > Alphaproteobacteria > Hyphomicrobiales > Phyllobacteriaceae > Mesorhizobium > Mesorhizobium sp. M1342. Next base: position 22,482 of record NZ_JAMYLI010000015.1, read on the forward strand.
GCTCGGCCGCGGCCGGCACGCAGTCGAGGCCGAATTCGAGGCTGGCATTGACGGAGGATTAGGTGATCGCATTGAATGGTCAGCGCCCGCTGCGCAGGCTGCCTCAAGCCGATCCGGGGCCAGCGAGAGGGGATGCCACGCGGAGCGATATCTCTGCTCGGGATGGCCATCCCGACTGCTCGGCCATGAACCAGCCCGTCTTGCGCTCAATGCCGGAAAGAAGGCGGCCGACGAAATCTGCGCCCGTGTCGCAGCTCATGACGAGGAAAAACCCTGCCCACTCCGCACATTTAGGGCTTTGAGCTCCTGCTCCCAAGCCAAAAACCTGACACGAAGCGACAGACTTGGCTTCCTACAACGATGGGAACCAGAAAATGATCGGCATCTGCAGTACTAGAGCGTGATTTCGTCGAGCGGCCATATGGGCCGGCGGGCATTACGGTATTGCCTTGACGTTTTGGATCCGAGCCCGCCGGCGTCGACCCTGACCACCTCACGAGCGATCGGCTCGAACGCTGCGCGGAAGTGATGATAGGACTTCAGCGCTACGGTCCCACAGTGAAAGAGGTCAATGCCCAGAGAGGTGAGCTGGGCCAGGTCAACCGTTTGTTCCGGCCGCGAGATCACGGCGACTTCGATGCCGCCCACGCGCATCATCATGCAAGGTCCGAAGCTGCGCCATGTGCCTCCGCCAAGAAAGGAAGGCCCATAGCAGCGAAAGCGGCCATCAGTTAGGGAGACAATCTGGGCCTCGACCTCGAGCGGACCCCCACCCATCTCCGGTGCGTGCTTGCCGCCAAGCCTGATGCGGCCCTTGTTGCCGACCCCGATTGTAATACCGGCCTGAACGGCCTCCGGATCGAAGATAGCATGGAAGGCAGCGTTCTGAAGGTCGGCTGCGATCATCGCGCGGAGCAGATCGGTGGCGTCGCCGTAAGCTCCGCCACCGGGATTGTCTCCTATTTCTACGATCACCAAAGGCTTGTCAGCGCCGGCCTCGCCCGTCTTGGCGCGTTCCAGGGCCTCGGCGACACTGATGGTGGTATCGGTGGTGAAGGCGCGTGTCTCCCAAGCGTAGTCCATGAATTCTTCGGCGATGCGCTGGGCCTCGGCGGTATCTCCATCGGCTGTAACGGTGACGCTGGGCCCGACATCGTAAATGTCGCTCGAAGCAAACCCGGCGCAGACGCTGACAACGAGCGCCTTGCCGGAGTCTTCCAACGCATCGCCCCGGTCGATCAACTCGCGCATTGGGCCCACCTGAGTGCGCCCGCCGTCGAGACCGTGCAGCATCGGTCGCTTGGCGATGACGGTGCGGGGATTAATCTTGCCGCTCAACGCGCGGTCAAGCAGCTCGGCCCCTTGCCAGGTCCGTTCATAATAATCAATGTGAGGATAGGTCCGCACGGCAATCAGCGCCGAGGCATTTGTCGCCATCTTCTCCGTGACATTTGCGTGCATATCGAGCGTGACGACGATCGGCGCATCAGGCCCGAGAACGGCACGCAACCTAGCGAGAATCTCGCCCTCCGTGTCCTCATAGCCCACAGCTACCATGGCGCCCATCAAGTTGAGGAGCGCACCCTGGCAGCCCTCTGCGCCGCCAAGGAGCCAGGTGCAGAGCTGTTCAAATGTCTCGTTCGTCACCGTGCCGGAAGGGGTGGCCACAGCGGCGAGCGGATGAGAAAGCGTCCAACCAAACTTCTCCGCCGCCTCGAAGGCGGCGCCCAGCGCAGTGCGCGTACCCCGCCGCGCCGGCGGAATCTCGTCTCCCAGCAGCAGCTCGAAATTTTTGAGCGTGGTTGGCACCTTACTGAAGGTGTTTGTCTCCGTGTCTATCTCGCCAGTGAGTATGCGGTAGCTCATGGGAATTTCTCCGGATGGCACGTGGCCCGGCAGTTGGCGCGGTGCCTCAAAAGGGTTGGTCTTGCAAGCAGCAGGTCGAACACCGCCCTATGGACTGGGCCCAGGTGTCGCAGCCGGTCGGCCGGGGCTAGTACTATCCGGCACCTGAGGTGTCACCACATCCGCTCATTGCGCCAAGCCGGACGGCAGTCGGATCAAGCCAACCCCGTTCTCGATCTCAATGTTGGTGCCAAAGGGCGTCGAGAGCTTCTGTAGGCGCTCCAGAATAGTTATTGCTTGCGGGCCGGGTGCGAGCCGCGGTACACCCCGGTTCGCAAATCTGTTTACGCGGCGGAGCTCGATCGGGTGGAGCCGCAATTCAGCGAGTTGGTTCTGCTCAAAGCGGCTAAGGGCCACCACGCTCTCATAGAAGATCGAATCAGATTGAGACCCTACTAACCCTTCCGCAGTCGGATAGCCTTTTGCCACCTCGTCGACCGTGACTTCTACGTCCGTATCGACCCTCGGATCCTTGCCGTATACCTCGTACATGTCATCGCCTACTGGGGTCCGGAGGTCTTGACAGAAGAAATTACCTAAGCTGTAAAAGATAGGCCGACCTTTGTAGATCTCGATGCCTCGCAGCTGATGAGGCCCATGCACGACGTATGCGTCTGCCCCGGCATCGATAAGCCTTCGGGCAAACGCCTGTTCGCAGTCAGGCGGTTCTTGGCTCCATACCCCGGGCTCGTGCTCATGATTGGTGGCGATGCAGAAGTCGGAGATCTGTTTGCCCCGACGAACGTTGCGCAGGATATCGGCGATGTCACGCGAGTTGGGTTCGAAGCTGTAACTGGCTTTGTTACCAGCTTTGTACGTCACGCCGCCGAGGACTACGCGGCTTGGATCTTTTCCAGCAGGGTTGTAGCCCGGTAGCACTTCGCGCACCTCTCTCAAGCTCTCGAGCATCTCCGGCGCAACAACGATGCTCTTCTCCAAACGAAGGGCGTTGAGCCCTGGTCTACCTGGCGCCTCGCCAGCGGGATCGCACGCACGAGCCATCGGCATGAACGTCGTAGCAAATGACACCAACGCTACTCTTCCGCGCGGAGTCTCCAGGAAGCGCGCGGCTCCAGCTTGTGCGAGGTTTTCACCTGCGCCTGCGTGGATGATGCCGTTTTCATCGAGCGCGCGGCTCGTCTCGCGCATGCCTTCAAGGCCCCAGTCGAGCGTATGGTTATTCGCGCGACTGACCATATTGAAGCCCATGGCCTTTAAGTCAGGTCCTAGCTGCGGGTCGCTGATGCAATACGCTCCGCCATACTCTGCCTGCGGACATCCTTTTGATTGAACATCCAAGATGTTGGTTTCCAGGTTCCCGAAAGTGACATCGGCTCCATGGAAGGTCCTGAGAACATCGCCTAAGCCAGGATAATGGCCCTTCGTCACTGGCCGCGCAAAGAGGAGATCCCCAACTGCTGCCATTGTGAAGCCGTCTTCGACGTTGGTCGCGATCGAACCGACCGTGTCGAAGCCAGCATCCTCTTCGACCGGCTGGTTTCCATTCTCGTATGAATGTCTCTCCATATGATTTCCTATCTGTCTCAGGTGCCCATTTTGCTGCTGTGCTTGCGCTTTCCGATACCTATGTTTGAGCAAGCGAAGAACTGGCCGCCGCAGTTCGCTGCACCGGGATGTCTGTGGCCGGAGCGCGCACATGACAGGCCACGACGCGACCGTCGACCATCGGTACTAGGGGCGGCACTTCGATGCGGCACCGCTCGACGGCGAGCGGGCAACGCGGGTGGAACGCGCACCCATTTGGCGGATTGATGGGGCTTGGCACCTCGCCCTCGACAGGCGCCTCCAACCGAACTCGCGTCGGATCCGGCACAGGGGCGGCCGCGATCAGCGCCTCGGTGTAGGGATGGATCGGTTTCGCGAAGAGCGCTTCGCTCGGGGCGAGCTCCACGATCCGCCCCAGATACATGACGGCAACGCGATGCGCGATATGCTCCACGACGCCAAGGTCATGCGAGATGAAGACGAAGGCGATACCCATCTGCTGCTGGAGATCCAGAAGCAGATTCAGAATCTGTGCCTGCACGGAGACGTCGAGGGCCGACACCGCTTCGTCGGCGATGATGAGCGAGGGGTTGAGCGACAGGGCGCGTGCAATGCCGAGTCGCTGGCGCTGACCGCCCGACAATTCGGACGGAAGCCTGTGCATCATGTCCGGCGACATGCCGACCTTTCGGAGAAGGTCTCCGGCGAGTGCCTGCCGCTGCCTTCGGCTGAGACGCTTGAAATTCTCAACGGGTTCGGTGATAATCTGTTCGGCGGTAAGGCGCGGATTTAGCGATGAGTAAGGATCCTGAAACACCATCTGCATCCGACGGCGCCAAGCGTGAAGCGCGTCCTTCTTGAGGCCGGCAATGTCGGTTCCGTCGATCAGCACGCGCCCACCCGTCGGCTCAACGAGCCGCATCAGGAGCCGCGCCACGGTGGACTTGCCACAGCCGGACTCACCGACGATGCAAAGCGTCTCGCCCGCCGCGACGGAAAAGGATACATCCTCCACCGCCCGGATCACCGGAATGCTTTTCTTGAAGATTCCTGAGCCAAGCGGGTAGTGCTTAGTCAGGTTCTCGACTTTCAGCAGAGGACCGTTCATGCGCCCATCACCTCTTCGGCGCGCCAGCAAGCCGCGGCGTGGCTCGACCCGACATCACGCAGGGCGGGCGTCTTCTCGCGGCAAATGTCGATCGCGAAAGGGCAGCGAGGCGCAAAGCTGCAGCCCACAATGGGCTCGCGCAGGTTTGGCACGATCCCGGGGATCTCTGGAAGTCGGCGCTGTCGGCCGCGCCGTGGATCCGGCACCGATCGCATGAGACCTTGGGTGTAGGGATGCGCTGGACGCGCAAACAGATCCATCACGCTCGCTTGTTCTACGATTCGGCCGGCATACATGACAATCACGCGTTGGCATGTCTCGGCCACGACGCCCAGGTCATGCGTGATCAACATCACGGCCGTTCCCGTGCGCTCTTTCAGATCGACGATGAGCCGCAGGATCTGCGCTTGGATAGTAACGTCGAGCGCAGTCGTTGGCTCGTCGGCGATCAATAGCTCTGGTGAGCAGGCGAGAGCCATGGCGATCATTGCGCGCTGGCGCATCCCACCTGACATTTCGTGGGGATAGTTGTTCACGCGACGCCCGGGGTCCGCGATGCGGACGAGACGGAGCATCTCTTCGGCCTTTGCCATGGCAACGGACCGCGAAGTCTTAGTGTGGATCTGAACCGCCTCGGCGATCTGGTGGCCGACCGTATAGACGGGGTTCAGGCTCGTCATCGGCTCCTGGAAGATCATCGCGATCTGGTCGCCGCGGATCTTTCGCATCTCCCGATCCGACAGCTCAAGCAGGTCGCGTCCGTGAAAGCGGACCTCACCGCCGACAGTCCTGGCGGAAAGCTTCGGTAGCAGGCGAAGGATCGAGAGGGCGGTGACGCTCTTTCCGCATCCGGATTCACCGACAACGCCAAGCGTTTCGCCTTTCTTCACGTGGAAGCTGATACCGCCCAGGGCGCGGGTGACGCTTTCTTCGCCGTAAAAGTGCGTCTCAAGGTCTAAAACGTCGAGAAGCACGTCGTTGCCTGCGTTTTGATGCATCTGCATGTTAACGCCCCCGCTTCGCGCGAGGATCGAACAGGTCGCGTAGGCCATCCCCAAGCAGGTTAACGGCAAGGACAGTGACGGCAAGGCAGATACCGGGAGCGAAGATCGTCAAAGGGGCAACAGAGAGATATAGGCGCGAACTTGCGATCATGTTGCCCCAGCTGGGAATCTCGGGCGGCACGCCTACGCCGAGGAAGCTCAGCCCCGCCTCAGTCAGGATCGCATCTGCGCAGACATTGGCGCTCTGCACCATGAGAGCCGGTATCGTACTCGGGAGGATATGCCGCCACAGCACCTTCGGCAGGCGCGCACCGCCGCAGAGCGCGGCCTCCACATAAGGACGCTCCCGAACAGTCAAAACCACCGAACGAACCAGTCGCGTGACGCTCGGCATCTGGGGGATCGTGATGGCGACGATGAGGATACCGACCCCGGGGCCCGTCAGAGAAATAAGCGCGATGGCTAGAAGAATGGTCGGGATCGACATAAGGCCGTCCATGACCCGCATGACAATGTTATCGAAGCTGCGATTGTAGCCGGCGATGACACCGATCAGAACGCCTCCCAAAGCCGCGCCCGCCGCCGACGCTAATCCGACTATGAGGGATATCCGGGCGCCGAACACCGTCCGTGCAAATACGTCACGGCCCAGATTATCGCTTCCGAACCACATGTCAGCTGACGGCGGTTGAAGGCGCTTGAAAGGGTCCATGTTCACCGGATCGCCGGCGTAAAGTGGCGCAGCGAGCGCTAGAACAATCAACAGAGCTAAGAGGCCGCCGCCTGTTACGACGAGCGGGTGCCGCCTAGCCAGACGGGGAAGATCGGAAAGCTGCAGCCGACCCATCGGCACGGCTTCAATTGGTGCGGAGAGGAGCGTCATAATCAGTACCGGATCCGGGGGTCGACAAGGGTGTAGGAAAGATCGACCGCAAGATTGATAATGACATACAGACCCGAAACCAGGATCAGCACACCTTGAATGATGGGATAATCGCGGTTGTTGATCGCATCGACCACCAAACGACCGACACCGGGTATGTTAAAAACCGTTTCCGTGATGACGACACCGCCGATCAGACCTGCGAAACTTAGGCCGATCACGGTGAGGATTGGGACGCCGGCATTCTTCAAAGCATGATGGAAAAGCATGGCATAGGACGAGGCGCCCTTGGCGGCGGCTGTTCGCATGTAGTCTTCCGACAGAACCTCGAGCATGCTCGCCCGCGCGATCCGAGCGATGAAAGCAATGTAAGGAATGCTCAAAGTAACGGTCGGCAGGATCAGGTGCATAAGCCATGGCTCGACGCCATGGGCTATAGGCTGATATCCCTGCACCGGTAGCCAATGAGTTCTGATGGCGAGCAAGTATATGAGAAAGAAGCCGACGACAAACACCGGCACAGAAAAACCAAGTGTCGCAAATACCGTTAGGACGCGATCAACGAGACCGCCCGCTCGCCATGCCGCAATGATGCCAAAGGAGACTCCTATGATGATTGAAAGGGTCATCGTCCAGATCGACAGGGAAACGGTAGGTTCCAGCCGCTGCGAGATCAGCTCAAAAACTGGCCTCCCCGTGAAAATTGAGGTCCCGAGATCGCCGCCGAGTATGCCGAGCGCCCAATGGACGAACTGAACGGGAAGCGGCTGATTGAGTCCCAGCTGTTCGCGAATACCGGCGATCATCTCTGGCGTGGCCCTAGGGCCAGCCATGATGGCCGCCGGATCGCCGGGCGCGAGCCTGAGAAGCAGGAAGACGAAGATGCCGACCATCGCCATGACGGCGACGGTCGAGACCATTCGGCGCAGTATATAAGCAGCCATCGCGCCCTTAGACCTTCTGCATGATGAGGTCGCGTCGAGAGATTTTCAAGTTTCGCTCCCCTTTTTGTGTTCGCGGCGCGGTCCATCGGCACCTATTAGTTTGGCCCACGTCACGCGAGGCTTCTGATCGCAAAGCGGCGGCAGAGGTCTCGCTCTCCCACGAATGACTTTGTCAGCAGATACCATTTTCGAAACGATAGCACCTACCGAGGTAGGTTTGAGCCAAAATGGGTCAATTGCTGAAATGTGAACTCCAAAACGCGGCCGGTCTGAAACGTTTCAGCCTGATCGAGCGCGCACACGGCGACCGGGCGCACTCGCATGAGCCGTTTCCACAAGCGCGCGCTGGTTGACGCTGATCGGGCCGAACTCTTACCCACCCCAGGTCGGCGCAAGCGACGCGGGTGTTGTGGCGATCATTGGCATCTGCCTCTTTGTCAGATGGTGAGCCAGGACACGGCGGGCAGACTTGCGCCCGGTAGCGGCGAGTTCTCATCTGAGCAGCCAGTAAACCGTCGCGCAAGTTACGCTTCCGCGGAGGGCTGCGACCATTCGCGATGTCAGGGTGTCTGGCTGCGGCTTTTCGCGAATGCCGCGTTGGCGTTGGCGATCTTCCGATCCGGGTTTGGGTCTGGTCTTCAGCTGGATACTCGGATCGAATGGGCGACCATGCCACCGTGTTAGCTCGGGTTGATGCTCGTATATTGGATCGGCGATGGTGCGATGGCCTCGGTCGCGGCCGTGTGCGGCCAGTCGCCATCGAAGTCGTAGGTATAAGCCGGTTCCGGAATGCCATCTAGGCGGCCGTGCCGTTCGACGACTATCACCTCTCGTGTTCCGTCCCGCCGGAAAAGGCTACGCCATCCCCTGTCCAGCTGATAGATGGGTAACAGTTTGAACCGGATACATAGGTAACAGTTTTCCCCCTTATGATGGGTTCGTCGCAGCGCCAAGCGGTCGGGTTGGCGCGGCGCTGCGGCGAACCAGTTTCATGTGCTTGTGGTCGATGAAGCCGAGCGGATGGGCATAGAAGCGCACCGCCCGTTGGCCGTTCTCAGTCTCTTCGATGGCAATCGGCTCGCCTGCCAGCGTGGCCGAGACGTAGATCTCTGCGCCCTGCCATTTGACGGCGCCGTTCTGGCGCACGCTGCGCACCGCCGCCTCGTCCGGATAGTCCGGCTCGGGGATCGTCTTGGGCATGGGACGGGTCGAGGGACGGTAATGCTGCGCCGGGGTGCCCATGCGAAGTGCCTCGTGCGGGCGCTCCTCATTGTAGCTGCGCCGGAAGGCCTCGAAGGCCTGAGCTTGAGCCGCCCTGTCGGCCTTCGGTGCCTTGGCCATCGGCAGCATGGTCAGGTGGAAGCGCTCATGGCGCCCGTTCTGCTGCGGCTTGCCCGGCTGGATGCGCTCAAGAGCGATGCCAAGCTTGATGAAGCGCGCCGTAGCCTCCACGACAAAATTTATTCCGCGGAGACCACGCGGCCCGGTAATGCTCGTCGATCGCGGCACGTCGTACAAGGGCGGTGAGGGGCGCCGTTTCGGGGGTTCGACGCGCATCCGGCAGAAGTTCAGCAAGACGCCGCTTGTGACCTTGCATCCCGAAACCTGCGCGGCTCTCTATAAATCGGCGATATTCATCGCACTCTCTCCGTTGCAGTCAGGCAACTTTGCGTACGTCGACCGGCAAGTCACCCGAAATGATCACCGCAAGCATCTCGGCAGTTGCAGCCGACAAGGTCCAGCCTAAATGACCATGGCCCGTATTGTAGAACACACCGCGTGCCCGGCCTCTGCCGACCCGTGGCATCATGTCGGGCATCATCGGCCTCAAGCCCGCCCACGGCACTACGTGGGTGGTATTTATCCTCGGAAAATGCATACGCGTCCATTCCACCAAAGGCTTAATGCGGTCGTCCCGAATGTCGCGGTTTGGGCCGTTGAACTCAGCGGTTCCGGCGACTCGCAATCTAGACAAACCTAATCGGCTCGTAACGATCTTGGCGCGGTCGTCAAGCAGACTGACCCAGGGTGCCGCTTCTTGTGACGCGGGCTCATCGAGCTCGACCGTGATGGAGTAACCTTTGACCGGATAGATGTTGAGCCGATCGCCCAAACTCGCGGCAAAGTCGCGGCTACTACAACCGGCACAGATGACGATCGCGTCTGCGCATATCTCATGTTGCGTGGAATGTCGATCTTCAGCACCACTTGCATAGAAAACTCGAAAACTTTGTTGACGTTCGATACGCCGCACATCTGCATCGTAGCAGAAGCGGGCCCCGCGCCTCTCGCATGCCCAAGCGAGACCGCCAGTATACTTGTGAATGTCGCCGGTTGAGTCCGACGGTGTGTAGAACCCACCATGTGGAGTACTATGGAGAGTGGGCTCGATCGATTGGATCTCTTCCACTGTAACGGACCGTCGGTCCAATCCACCTTTAACTAACAACTCGTTTACAATTCGCGCACGACTCAAATCTTTCTTGTCCCAATATAGATGAAGAATGCCGCGACGAACATGATCAAAATCAATTCCTTCTCGCTCAGCTATCTCAAAAATATGCTTCCGCGCCATAATCGCGAGCTGGGTAGTCTTTATAGTATTTTCGCGATAGTTGGCGATGTTCACCACGAATTCCACCAGCCAGCTGTACTTGTGCCAACTGGGCGCAGGGTTCATTAGAAGTGGAGCGTCGCGCTTGATCATCCACTTTATCCCATTAAGAATCGTCGCCCATCGGTTCCAGACTTCAGCGTTGCTTGCCGAGAGCTGTCCGCCATTGGCAAATGACGTTTCCATCGCAGGATATCGATGGCGATCTAATACTGTCACATCATAACCACGCTCCAAAAGGGCATACGCAGTCGACACACCTGTGATCCCGGCGCCGATGATAACAATCTTGGGCATTTGTTCTCCAGACAGATAGCAGATATTGGGGTGCAGGTTCCGCGGGAGATCACCTAGACGACCGAGGCGGACAAGCACTGCCTCATTCGGGCAGGCATCAAGGTGCCACTAGAGTTGGACAGTAGATGGACGAGAATAACCAACCTTCCGTTGCACAGATCGGCCAGGACTTAGCGGCAAGGACTCATCATGACTTCCTCGCAGGGATCGACCAAGGCTTTCCGTTATGTTGGATGTCGGATGACTCCCAATTCCCTGCCTACCTCAGTGAAGGCCTTAACGGCACGGTCAACATCCGTACTGGAATGTGCGGCAGACATCTGCGTGCGGATGCGCGCCTGCCCCTTTGGCACGACGGGGAAGGAGAAACCGACTACATAGATGCCGAGCTGGAGCATCTTCTCGGCCATCTGCTGCGCGAGGCTCGCGTCGCCCAATATCAAAGGGATGATTGGGTGGTTCGCGCCAGCCAGTATGAAGCCTGCCTTCGACATCTTCGAGCGGAAGCGGTCGGCATTGGCAAAGAGCTTTTCGCGTAGCTCATCGCCTTGTTCTAACAGATCGAACACCTTCAGCGACGCCCCTGCAATGGCAGGCATCAGCGTATTGGAGAACAGATACGGCCGCGAGCGCTGGCGAAGCCAGTCGATGACCTCGCGCTTGCCTGCCGTGTAACCCCCCGAGGCGCCGCCGAGCGCCTTGCCGAGCGTGCCGGTTATGATGTCCACCCTGCCCTCGACGCCGCAATGCTCCACAGAGCCGCGCCCATGCCTGCCGACGAAGCCGACCGCATGACTGTCGTCGACCATGACCATGGCGCCATATTGTTCCGCCAGGTCGCAAACCCCACCGAGATTGGCAATGATGCCGTCCATGGAAAATACGCCATCGGTCGCGATCAATTTGAAGCGGCTACCCTCGGCCTTCTTCAGTTCTTCTTCCAGCGCTTCCATGTCATTGTTGGCATAGCGGAAGCGCCTGGCCTTTGAAAGCCGTACGCCGTCAATGATCGAGGCGTGGTTCAGCGCATCGGAAATAATGGCGTCTTCCTCGCCGAGCAGCGTCTCGAATAAACCAGCGTTGGCGTCGAAACAGGATGAGTAAAGGATCGCATCTTCCATCTTTAGGAATGAGGAGATGCGCGTCTCGAGTTGCGTGTGCACTTCTTGCGTGCCGCAGATAAAGCGGACCGACGCCATACCGTATCCATAGCGATCGAGCGCGCCCTTAGCCGCCTTTCTTAGACATTTATTGTCAGCGAGACCGAGATAGTTGTTGGCGCAGAAATTCAGGACCTTGTTGCCATCTGCGAGTTCGATCTCGGATGACTGCGTCGACGCGATGACGCGCTCGGATTTGTAGAGTCCCGCGGATTTCAAGCCAGCCAGTTCCGCAGCCAAATAGGGAATCAATTCGTTGATCATCGGCAACTCCGCAGGAATGGCATAGAGTACGTCCAACACAAGGCCACGATATCAGTGCGGTTTGGACGCTAATCATCGAGTGGTAACGGCTGTCGATTCGCTCAACCCGCGCGCCAGAACACAAACGGTAGCGTAGCAGCTCCGAACTCGTCATATTCCACAGGGATTGTGACGCCGACCAACCGGCATCACTAATTCGCGGATGCACTTCCACGGAGCGTGGCCCGATCTCGGCGACGCAGAAATTTGCCGCACCATCGCGGCTTGCGATCGTCTTCCGACTGCAGGTCTTTCGGTAGCAGGAGACGTGGGTCTGCATCGAGCGGCTTCCAGAGCTAGGACGGCGCCCCGACGAAGCGAGGCTGCTGGATTATCGGGAGTGTGCATGACCACCGCTCATCGTCAGGGTCACGAAGCTGCTCGCAAAGTGCTGTCGCCTGGCTCATTTCCGATCACGGGTAGATGACAGCAGTCGACCATGCCGGATCATCGTGCTTTCGCCAGTAGAGATCCATCAGCCGGCGAGTGACGTATCCGACCTGCCCATTAGAGATCGCGGCGTCGTCGATGCGCGTCACGGGCATAATGCCGCCGGCAGTCGAGGTGATGAACACCTCGTCAGCCCCTTTGACCTCAGCACGGCTAATATCAGCAGCCGTGGCCGACAATCCAATCTCGGCGCAAAGCTCGAACACAGTCCGGCGTGTAATGCCCGGCAATACCCCAAAAGCGGGCGTCTTCAAGGATCCGTCCTTTACAAGGAACACATTGAAGCCGGGCCCTTCCGCGATGTGCCCGTTTGTATCCAGGAGCAGCGCTGTCTCCGCCCCGCTGTCGTAGGCATCGAACAGGCCCTTCACGAGATCGAGCCAATGATAATTCTTGATCGAGGGATCGACGGAATTAGGCGGGATACGGACGGTCTCGCTGATCGCGACATGCAAGCCTCTTTCCAACTGCTCCTTGTTGGCGACCGATCCAAACGGAACAGCAAACGCGATAAAGCGGTTCTCCGCCTGGCGGGGATCGCGGCTGAATGTCGGCGACGAACCGCGCGTGCAGATCATCTCCACGTACGCCGATCTGTGCCCCGACAAAGCGACACAATTTCTCAGGATCGACCCTATTTTTTCCCGATCATAGGGCAGCTTCATTCGCAATCGTTCCACGCCCCCCAAGAAGCGGTCAAGATGCAAGTCCAGCCGGAAGAAACTACCGTTCCAGACGTGCACCGTGTCGTAAGTGGCATCCGAGTGCAGGAACCCCCAATCGAGCACGGAGATTTTGGCCTCGGACATCGGCAGGTATTGCCCGTCCATGAAAGCGGCTCCGTGCGGATAACGCCTTTCATCTACGTAATGCTCGTCCACACAAGGAAGGACGGGCAAGATTTGTGTAATCGGGGTCGCCATTTTTTTGTTTCCTTACAACGAGACGGTTGCCTTGCCTGCGTCAAACGGTCGGGCAACTCACACCGTGGTCGCGCAGGAGCGACTGCACCTACTAATCGCACAGTTGCTTAGGCGAAAAAGCTCAATATGATGTTAGACCAGCAATGCCGGTTTCAAAACGCGGCCCGGAGTGATGACTTCAGGGCAGCCTGTCGAGTCTACACCGTTACCCGCGGCTCGAACTTGACACGATCGAGCGAGATCATGCTCTGAAATTTTCGGACATTGGCGTTAGTATAGAGCTTTGTCTTGACGAAGACGTCAAAGCCCTCGACGTCCTCAACGGCCACGATCAACACAAAGTCCGCGTCACCAGTAACCATGTAGCACTGTGTAACCTCCTTGGCCGCGCGCATGGCGCGCTTGAAATCGTCGACGAGGTCAAGACGCTCACGGTCCAACTCAACTGTGACAACGACGGTGAGCGATTTGCCTACAGCTTTCGGATCTACCAGCGAGATGTCCGCAATGATCACGCCATCAGCACGCAGTTTGTTCACCCGACGCATGCATGAGGCTGCCGAGGAACCGACCAACTCCGCCAGTTCAGCAAACGACAGCCGGTTGTTCTTTTGTAGAGCCGCAAGAATCCTTCGATCTAGGTCATCCATGGAACAACGCCCGTGATTGGAGCCTTATCAATCGCCCAAATTGGCACTACATTAATTGCATTTTCGTTTAAAAAATGAAACACTCCGATCAATCTTGACGCGAGAGCAAGAATCAGCCGCTTCAAGATCTGTCCAGAGAGTCCTTATGTGGATCGAGACAAAGCCCCGAGAATTCAAATCGGGTCGCGACAGCCCAAAACAAAAAGCCGGTCGAAGCTGGTGCGACCGAACGGACGCAGGTCGCCCAGATTTTCGTGGCCGAAAGCACGGAGGGCAACGCGCGGCGCTGGTGAGGTGCAACTCCGTACTCACCGTCCGGTCGACTATCCAATCCTCCCGTCCTGTGACATCCGGTCGGACGGCTGCACCGGCAGCCTCTCAAGCCTGCGAAGAAGAAGTTCAAGAGCTACCCGATCGGCTACTTCCACATCGGCGTTGCCGAGGTGCGGGCCGAGCAGGGCAAGCTCTATATGTTCGTCGCTATCGACCGCACCTCGAAGTTCGCTTTCGTCGAGTTGCACGAGAAGGCCCCCACCGCCGTATCGAGAGACTTTCTGCTGCGGTTGATCGGGGCCTTGCCCGACTGAATTCCACACCGTGCTTACCGACAACGTCCTAAGCGCGGAAGGAAATGGAGCCTGCAATCAAGGTCTCTCTGTTCGTCAGCATGCTCTTGCTGCGTGACGTTGGTCAAGTCATCGAACCAGGAGGCTTCCACCAGCAACGGATAAGGTCTCGTCCATAGCAATACAGGGTACGCACGAAGGCGGCCCTCACCGTCCTCAACACGAGCTTCTGATCCAGGCGGACGACCCGAACATTATCAACAGGGTCATCGAAGCGATGCCCTCACGGCCCTAATACGAAACATTTGATTTTCTGATTCACTTCGCCAGGTTATGGAGGGAGCCATGTCTGTCTTCGTGGTCGGGGTCTTTGTTGGCTTGGGAGCAGGAGCTCACAGCGCTGAAGGCGCGGGTTGGGCGGGCGCTTCCTCGTCGTGAACTGCGGGAGACGGGCGCAGACTTCTTTCCGGCATTGAGCGCAAGACAGGCTGGCTGATGGCTGAGCAATCCGGAGCGGAGCGGCCATATCGGATGCAGTCGCTGTTGGGGCGCAGCCACTGGGACGCGGATCGGCTCCGAGATGAGGTTCGCCATGATGTAGTGGAGGTGTTGGGCGATGAGGATGGCGTCCTGATCGTCGACGAGACGGGATTTGTGAAGAAGGGCGATCGTCCCGCCGGAGTCGCGCGTCAGTACTCGGGAACGGCGGGGCGGATCGAGAACAGCCAGATCGGCGTGTTCTGGCTTACGCGAGTCGCTACGGCCAAGCGCTGGTCGATCGTCGCCTTTACCTGCCGGAGAGCTGGACAAAGGATCGGGCGGGATGTGCCAAGGCGTCGATCCCGGAGACGGTCGAATTTGCGACCAAGCCAAAGATGGCGCGCGCCATGGTCGAGGCGGCGCTCGATGCCGGCGTCCCGTCTCTTCGACGGCTCTGTCGAATACACCAAGCGGGCCTCCCCAACCTGCCTCGTGCATCTGGAGCGCAACCGCTACAGCGTTCCGGCGTCCTTTGCCAATCGGCCCGTGAGCCTTCGGGTCTATCCGGATCGTGTCGTTGTCGCTGCGGAGGGGCTGATTGTCTGTGAGCATCGTCGCATCATCGATCGCTGGCATGATCGACCAGGGCAGACGATCTATGACTGGCGGCACTATCTGGCTGTCGTTCAGCGCAAGCCAGGCGCCCTACGCAACGGAGCACCGTTTGCCGAACTTCCCGATGCATTCAGGTCGTTGCAGCAGCATTTGCTCAAGAAGCCGGGCGGCGATCGCGAGATGGTCGAGGTCCTGGCACTTGTCCTGCAACACGACGAGCAGGCCGTGCTCCTGGCCGTGGAGATGGCGTTGGAAGCCGGTGTTCCAACCAAGACCCATGTGCTCAACCTTCTCCATCGGCTCGTCGACAGCAAATCGCTCACGCCCCCAACCATCAGCGCCCCCCAGGCTTTGACGCTCACCAATGAGCCGAAAGCAAATGTCGAACGCTACGATGCCTTGAGGAAGGCCCTGGAGGTGCGCCATGCGTCATAACCCTGCCAGCGGCGCAATCGTCATCATGATCCGGAGCCTGAAGATGCACGGCATGGCGCAAGCTGTGGGCGAACTCACCGAACAGGGAGCGCCAGCGTTCGAAGCCGCCATTCCGATCCTGTCGCAACTGCTTAAGGCCGAGACGGCGGAACGTGAGGTCAGGTCGACAGCCTATCAGCTCAAGATCGCACGCTTTCCAGCCTATCGCGATCTCAACGGCTTTGATTTTGCCAGCAGCGAGATCAACGAGGCACTCGTGCTGCAGCTTCATCGCTGCGAATTCTCGATGAGGCCCACAACATTGTGCTCGTCGGCGGCCCCGGCACAGGCAAAACCCATATTGCGACCACCCTCGGCGTGCGGGCCATCGAGCATCATCACAAGCGGGTTCGGTTCTTCTCGACGGTCGAGCTGGTCAATGCGCTCGAACAGGAGAAGGCTCAGGGGAGATCCGGCCAGATCGCCAATCGCCTCGTGCATTCCGATCTCGTCGTCCTGGACGAACTTGGCTATCTGCCGTTCAGTGCATCAGGTGGAGCATTGCTCTTCCACCTGTTGAGCAAACTCTACGAACGCACCAGCGTCATCATCACCACAAACCTCAGCTTCAGCGAGTGGGCCAGTGTCTTCGGCGACGCCAAGATGACGACCGCGCTTCTCGACAGGCTAACCCACCATTGCCACATCCTCGAAACCGGAAACGACAGCTTCCGCTTCAAAAACAGCTCTGCCCACGAACCCAAAAAAGCGAAGGAGAAGGCCAGAACCTTGACCGTTCCCACAGAACCGAAACATACATGAAAGGCGGGTCAAACCGGGTCAGTTCTCAGTGAAAATCAACATATTCACATTATAGAGAAACTTTGACTGGCAATGGCCGCCTCGACCGGTGCTCGCCTGCAGCGAAAAGCTGCGCGCACCGCTGTCTCGGCTGTCGCCGCTCCTTCATTCCTTAGGTGCTATGGCATCCAGTTCACCACGCCCGGGGGCCGGTGGCTCGGTGGTGCCGCTAGAGCGGCTGCGACATCACCGGCGACATCGGCTTGAGGAGTGAGCACCACTGCCAGAACATCTGAAGGGGCGATTCCGTCGCGAGCTCGACCGACTCGACCTGGTGTGCCCAGGTTAAAGTGTCAATGACCACGGAATCGGGACCCTGGTTTTTCGCGCAAAAGGGACCCCGGTATTGGGGTGTTGAAGGGCACGCCGGTAAGCGCCCGATCAGGCAAAGCTGGTCGGGGTTGCACAGCCTGATCGGGCGCGACTGATTGGCTTCGGACTTCAGATTTGAGAGCGGCTCTTGAAGCGCCAGGATTCGTTGCCAGTCTCGGCGATCTCGTAGTGATGGGTGAGACGGTGGAGCAGAACGGTTGTCATCTTGGCGTCGCCGAAGACGCTCGGCCATTCCCCGACGGCGAGATTGGTGGTGATGATGACGCTGGTGCGTTCGTAAAGTTTCGAGACCAGATGGAAGAGCAACTGCCCGCCGGCCTGGGCGAAGTGAAGATAGCCGAGTTCATCGAAGACGACGAAGTCCGAGCCAGGTAAGATGATCGGCAATGCGGCTGCCGGCCGGCACGGGTCTCGGTCTCGAGCCTGTTGACGAGGTCGACGACGTTGAAGAAGCGCCCGCGTGCGCCGTTGCGGATGAGAGAACGGGAATGGCGATCGCCAGATGCGACTTGCCGGTGCCTGTCCCGCCGACCAGGACGACATTGCGCTGATCGGCGACGAAGGCGCCGGCGGCGAGATCGCGGATCAGCCGGGAGCTGAAGATCTCCCGGAAGGTGGTGCGCAAGGTTTTGCGTCCTTGATCGACTTTCCCCGCACCAGCGACAGCCGGCGTATCTTTGCAATCGTCTCCACAACCAACATCCAAAACACAAATGCCTCCGATCAAACCGTAGGCATCTTGATGGCCCCATCGTTAAGGGGTCCCGTTTGGACGAAAATCACCCCTTAAACAGGATCCTCATTCCATGAAGAATCACAGGTTAAAGAGGTGCAGGCTGTAACTGCGCCGGCAACCGAAATCGCAGCTGGCTGGAGTTCCGTATCAAAGACGGGCGCCTTCTAGGCCCCGCCGCCAGCCTGATATTGGTGCAGTCGTCTCAAGCGGCGACCGCTTGTGAGTTTGACCGTGTCCACGCATCGGGCCCAGCTCTAGATGCCGCCGCCAATTGGGAACAACACGATGCCGCCCTAACCACCTCTCGACCTCAGCATCGTGATGTGAGATTGTCAAACATCTAGCCGCTGCTCCGTCAGTCGCGGGCCGATTTGGTTGAGCCGAGTCGCACCTCGGATTGGTACGGGAGAGATTCTGATGGGGCTAAGGACCAGAGGGGGCGACATCAGCCCCTTGGCGACCGAGATGCACCAGTCGCAGGCCGATGTCGCCCCAGAGGCCGCAATTACTCCTACCATCCCTCCAAGATCGGCTCCAGGAAGATCCCTACCGGGGGCAAGCTCGCCGGTAAACCGAGATGTGACGTTTGGACTCTTCGGTGAACGCACCTTGCCCCCAATCCCCCCAACGCTCTGCTAGCTTCAGTCCTGCGCATTCAGCCATGGTATCGAGTTCCTGATGATAAACATAGCGCACACGCTGCGGGAATCGTCTGACGGATGAACCAGAAAACCAAAGGAAGGTTGAAACCAAGGTCTGGTGTAGTGGATCGTGGATATACGCGTTGAGAATAGTATTCTCATGATCAACGAGCAGCGTGGTAGTTGTCGGGCCTCGGACGAGGCTCCCCAATACAGGCACCTCGACTTCTAACACTAGAGCGCCGTCATCATCCAGAGCCTCAGCGGCAGAGCGGAGGCAAGCTATTTGCGATTCACGCGTGACGAGCAGCATGAAGGTGTTGTAAACGCAATACACGAGATCATAGCGTTGCTGTAATCTAAAATTGGCGATGTCTCCTTTCCAAGCCTTCAGCAGGTTGTTGCGCTCGGCGAGCAGTTTTAACATGCTGTCCGAGTTGTCGATACCTTCGACCGTCACACCGCGCGCGCTCAAGGGCGCGGCCACGCGTCCCTCTCCGATACCAAGTTCAAGAGCATTGCGTCCACTAGCATATTTGACGAGAAATTTAACAGTATCTCCGACCTCGGCAACTCTACCTCGGAGTGAGGTATATTCCTGATATACTGACGACCAATTTTCGTCGTAGATTAGCTCGCTTACCATCTTCTACTCTCCTGTCTATTTACCGTTGTAATCACCACGGACTTTCGGCTACTCGGCGATGAGTACTAAATACCACTTGGCGACGGTACTACTAATTTAGGTAGATGCGTGGGTGAGGTGGTCGTTTTGTTGAGCGGCGGCAAGGACTCGATTGGCAGGATGTCGAAGAAATCAGGCTGGTTTAGCCAAGCCTGAATTGCCGGCGTTTCGGATCTAGAAGGGACCGGCAGGCGTGGTCGATGCAGACATGGTCGAACTCCCAGCCAGCGCCACGGGACTTGCCCTTTTGCGGATCGCCGGTGATGCGATGGCTGACCTGGCTGAGGCGACCGAGCTTCTTGATGTCGATATGGATCATCTCGCCGGGATGCTCGCCCCCCAGCGTCGGATCGGCTCGGCCGGTTCGATGTCGCTCAGCCGCGACAGTCCGGCACCCTTGAGAACCCGGCTGACGGTAGCGGACGAGACGCCGACGTCATGAGCGATGTGCCTGCCGGTCCAGCGTTGCCGCCGCAACGCAACGATGCGCTCGGCGACCGACGCAGCGGTGGCCTGTGGCATATGGGCGGGCCGCGAGGAACGGTCGATCATGCCGTAGACGCGCGCCCCATGGGCTTGGGAAAAGCACCTTCTATCACCGACAGCGCCATCTCCTCTCGACGCAGCGGCGTGAGACCACCCTCCGGTGAGTGCTGAAGCCTGGTAACTCCAGTCTCCTCGGTTCGGTCAACCTCCCGAAAGCTCTCACCTAGGCCGAGCAGCGGCCCCTAATATGGCAAGGAATGAGATCGCCGGAATCCAGCGCTCCCTGGCGTCCCTTGGCGCTAGCGAGACGACGTTCGGCCACGTCCGCGCCGAGGATGGTCGCAAGCTTCTGGCCTAGTGGGCCACTGAGGCGCGTTAGCTCCTTGCGGCCAGCCTCCTGCAGTTGACGGCGGCGATCAGTAACCTGTGCTTCCATGAAACCAGCGTCCATGAGCGCCTGGAGAGCGGCTGCGGGCTGAGTGAACGCGATTGTTGATCGGGAATTCGACAGCCAAGCGTCAACAACGGAACTCTCCGAGGCAAGCTCGGACCAGAGCCAATCGGCGGCAATGAACCAGCCGCCGGGTCTTAGCACACGTAGGACCTCCCTATATAAGGCCAGCTTCTCTGGGATGTGCAGCATGGCGTCCTTGGAGAAGACCAGATCGAAGCTGTCGTCGACAAACGGGAGACTACCCGGTGCGACTAACTGGAAAGTAATGCGCCCGGCGAGACCCTTCCTCGCAACCAGGTCGCGAGCCGATTCGACCAACTGCGGCTCGACATCGATGCCGACGACAGCGGTCGCGCCGTGCTTGGCCGCAAGCAGCACATCTACGCCACCTAAGCCAGAACCGATGTCGAGCACCCGGCTGCCGGAAAGATCGATCCCATTTAGCATCTGGGCAATCTCCTCCGGTCCGCCCGGCGAAAGGATGCCTTCGCCCCAGATGATTTCCAGCGCATCGGTCAAATCTTTGGGATACTGCATCGCTGACTCTCCTGTTCGGGGGTAGGTGTGATTTGTGGGCCGCCTGCTATTCGCTCGTCCTGGCTAGCACGACCGTAGGCCAGAACCAGCAAGGCGGAGAACATAGTGTTTTCGGAGGTGTTCAGGAGCTGCTAACCTTGGTGGCTTGACCCGTGAGCGTCGCCAGGTTGGTGTGCGTCAAGTTCTGCAAAAAGGAGGCGGCCATGACGCTGGATAGCGTGCCGACCATTTGGCAAGCCATGCGGCAAGATCAGCCTTGGCCTCTGCGAGATCGCGCCGGTCGTAGAGCCAGCGCAGCTCCTGCAGGGATACGTCGCCGTGTTTGCACCACCGTGGGCTCCTGGCGGCAACCTGCTGGCCACCTTGCGCGATCTTCCATGACACGCTGCAAATCCTTATTCCCGGCGGCGTGGCGCCGCGATCCGACGACAGCAGTCAAAAAGTGACAACACAAAATCCGCAGTAGACGCCCGCCCAGACGTCAGTAGCGCCCTGACCATGCCCGCCTTGCGGGCCACTGGCGGAAAGGGCGAGTTTCGCAACTTTCAACAAACAACGGCAAAAAGCCAACGGTGGCCTTCGCCTCCGTCAGAGGCAAGGCTCGGACCCGCCATTTCTCAGAGCCTGACCGGAAGCAATCGAAGTCGCCCGCGACAGTGGTGAGCGTCTCAGTGGTCGTGTCCATCAGGTGGTGTAGCTCGGCGGTAGCGAAGCCGCTCACGAGCGCGCCGTTAGTAGCGCTGTAGCGAGCGAGCGGCGTGTGGGTGGTCATCGGGTAAGTGTCGTCGATCCACAGGTATGGCCAATCGCTCTCGATCGGCCGATCGAGGAAGGCCTTCTGACACGTGGCGGCCTGCGCGGCGTCAAGCTCGTCGTCTCCGATGCTCACGAAGGCCTCAAGGCGGCCGTCACCAAGGTGCTGTGCGCGACATGGCAGAGGTGCCGCGTCCACTTCATGAGGAACGTGCTGGCCCATGCCGGCAAGAGCGGCCGCAGGGTCGTCTCAGCCTTCATCGCCACCGCTTTCGCCCAGGAAACGCCCGAGGCCGCGTCCGTACAATGGCGCGCCGTCGCCCCAAGGAACATCGCGCCAAGCTCCACTCGACGAATCCGATCGAACGTAACCGCTGTTCTCAGGCCACGGCCTTGAGCGGCGCGGGGGCATAGGCCCAGGGCAGCAGGTCGTCGAGCTGGCTTTGCGGATGGCCTGCGACGATGCGGGTGATGACGTCGGCGAGGTAGGCGTACGGGTCGACGCCATTGAGTTTCGCGGTTTTTTATGCCGACCGCCAAGCTATGCCGAGTGAGCAAGTTTTTACCAACACTTTCCTCAACGTAGCGGTAGCTGAATCGGCATAGCTTAGGCTCTCTCCGTCGCAATTGACGCGAAGGAGAGGACACATGAATGCAAGTGACTACCTGCAACGCAGCACACTGTTTCGGAAGCTGATCCACGGGCCGTATGGCGAGTTTGCACGCGTTTATGCGGGCAGATTGTCGGATGAAGGCTTCGGTCAGCAATGCACATGGCGATCGCTAAGCCTATTTCGTGAGCTGAGAGACTGGCATCTCGGCAACGGGCACGATCTCCAGGATTTAAATGAAGATCATGTCGAGCGGTTTCTTGAGCACCGTTCCAAACACTGGAGCATCGATTTGGGCGACCGCGCTGCGCTCCGGCGCTTGCTTGCCGCGTTACGGCAAGAAGGCTTGATACCAGCCGCCCTTCCGATTGAGCGCACGGAGCACGAGCGGATTGTTGATGTGTTCGCGGCTTACCTCACGAGTGAGAGAGGGCTCGCCGCCTCGACGGTGGAAAGTCACAAGCTGCTCTCACACCGATTTCTGCAGGAGGTCTGTGCGGCTGGCGCAGATGGGTTTGCAGCGCTCACCCCGGAGATCGTCATCGGCTATGTCGAGCGACATGCTCTCGATGCTCCGCCGACAGCGGCAAAGCGATGTGCGGGGTGGTGCGCACCTTCCTGCGCTATTTGCATCTGAAGGGCTTCATTTCGGTAGCCTTGGCCGATTGTGTGCCGTCGATCCGTCGCTGGCGGCTTGCTGGCCTGCCAACCTTCCTGCCACCACAGAAGGTTCAGTTGGTTCTCGATGCCTGCGATCGGACCACGGCAATGGGGCTTCGCGACTATGCGGTTCTGATCGCGCTGGCCAAGCTCGGCTTGGGCGCCAGCGAGGTTGCGGCGCTCAGTCTTGACGATATCGATTGGCAGTCGGGCAGTGTCCTCGTCCATGGCAAGGGACGGCGGCAAGCGATGATGCCGCTACGCCACGACGTCGGTGCAGCTATCGTCGCCTACATCCGGCATGGGCGACCGGCTTCACCGTGATCGCGAAGGAGGCCCTCGAGCGGGCGGATATTCACGGCTATGCGCACCACGGCGCGCACCTCTTCCCCCACAGCCTTGCGACCGACCTGCTGCGGTCGGGGCCAGCTTTGCCGAGATCGGCCAGTTGCTTCGTCACCGGAGCATCGACAGCACAAGGATCTATGCCAAGCGCGACATCGAGAAGCTGCGCGAACTGAGCCTGCCCTGGCCGGGAGGTGTCCAACGTCTTCGAACAGCGCTCGAGCGCTATGTGGGCATGCGCCGGGACTGGGATACAACTATCATGGCCCTGCTCGACGGTTGTCGGATTTCGTCACCTTCATGGAGGCTCGAGGCGCCGAGACCACCACCACGGCGTTGGCAATGAAGTGGGTGACGTTGATCGGCCGACAACCGAGTTGGTCCATCCACCTGACCATGACGGAAGTGCCACCTCAAGACGCTGTGCCGCCGGCGCGGCGGGCAAAGCCCTACATCTATACGGATGCTGAGATCACGGCGCTTCTGGCGGCGGCACTGGCGCTGCCGCCGGCCAACGCCCTCCGTCGCTGGACATATCATTGCCTGTTCGGATTGATAGCGGTCGCCGGGCTACGCCGTTCCGAAGCGCTGGACTGCGCCGAGACGACGTCGATCTCGACCAAGGTGTCCTCACCATTCGGGAGACGAAGTTCGGCAAGTCGCGGCTGGTCCCGCTCCATGCCACGACGGTCGCCGTGCTGTCGGACTACGCCGCGCGACGCAACGCGCATCTCGTCGCGCCTCGTAGCCCCTATTTCTTTGTCGCCGAGCAGGGCGGCAGATTGCTGCACCAATACGTGCACCGGGTGTTCTGGCAGCTGTCGCGACAGATCGGTCTGCGGCAGCGGGGACAGCGCAATGGTCCGCGGGTTCACGATCTTCGTCACCGTTTCGCCGTCCAGGCCCTGACCAACTAGTATCGTGCGGGCGAAGATGTCGAGCGGGAACTGCCGGTCCTCTCGACCTTTCTCGGCCACGCCAATGTTCGCGACACCTACTGGTATCTATCCGCCGCGCCGGAGCTAATGACCCATGCTGCGCGACTGCTGGATGAGCGGTGGGAGGTTCGCTCATGAGGGCCTCGAGGGATTTAGCCGTGCTGATCGAGCGGTGGTTCACCGATCGGCTCATGCGACATCGAGGCGTAAGCTCCAACACCATGGCCTCCTATCGCGACCACTTCCGGCTCCTGTTTGCATTCGCGCAGACACGCCTTGGCAGGTCTCCGACGCAGTTGACACTGCGGGATTTGGACGCGCCTTTCATCGGCGCATTTCTAGAGGACTACCTCGAGACACTGCGGTCCGCCTCAGTGAGGACCCGGAACCTCCGCCTCACAGCCATTCGGTCTTTCTTCAGATATGCGTCCTTCGAGGAGCCGGCCCATAGCGCTCAGATTCAACGCGTGCTCGCGATCCCGAGCAAGCGATGCGACAAGCGACAGCTTCAGTTTCTCACCAGGCCCGAGATTGAAGCGATCCTGGCCTGTCCGATCGCAGCACATGGCTGGGACGGCGTGATTACACTCTGCTGTTGCTGGCCGCGCAAACAGGCCTGCGGGTCTCGGAGATCATCGATCTCAACCGGGACTCGGTCATGCGTACTTCGCTCCTTGCGGCCCTTGCCAACGCAAACGACCGACTTCTTGAATTCCTGAACGCCCTTTGAGCATAAGAACTATGCCGAGTGTCAACGACCGGCTCTCGGTCGAAATGGCGGGCAAAGCGCTTCATACCGCCATATCTCAAGCCGTCGAACCGGCTCCTCGTCCCTGGGCTTAAGCGTAAGCTCTGAAATCGTCACGTGTCGAAGCCCTCAAAGGCTCCGAGCATCGTGGCTCGCGACCGCGCGCGAAAGGTGGCGCCGGGACAGCGCTCACGATCGAATGTCTCAACGGCGAGATCAAGCGGCGCACCGAGGTCGTCGGAATCTTCCCGAACGACGATGCGATCGTGCGCCTCGTCGGCGCAATCCTGCTCGAACAGAACGATGAATGGGCAGTGCAGCGGGCCAGATACATGACTCTGGAAACGATCAGCCAGATGAGCGATGATCCCCTGATCAGCCTGCCAGCCGTGGCGCGCTGATCAGCCCGGCCCATGCCGGAGAGCACGGCGACTAATGCCGCCAGCTACACCACGCCGCGGGACACGATCGTCTCAGTTGCACATTTCATCCCCGAGTCACATTTTCGACAATGATACTCAACTAAAATTTACATAAAAAAAAGCACGGGGTCGCGGTGAACTAATAACGTATTTGGACGCTTGCCGGCCCGCTTTGAAGTCCCGCCTGCGATGGACGTCGCACCAGAGCCGCGACGACCCAACAGCTAGTGCTTCAGCGATTGTTCATCTGAAATCCTGCGGAAGGAGAGACCCTGAAAAACGCGCGAATCATTCTCCCTGCAGTTCGAGGCCTGATAGCCAGATTGTCCAACCAGTTTCCTTTGACCGCCGTCAATGCATTCCAAGAACTCAGCTAGTCCGCCCGTTGCACTCGAGTTCGGCCGATTTCTGGACCAAGCTGAAGGTGTTGCTGGAGCCGAACAGTTGTTCGACTTGCTATCTGATTTCGCGCGGAATTTTGAATGCCCGTGGATCGCCTATTGCCATCTTACACAAGGGAAAAAGTCATTGAAGGCAGATCAACACGAACTGCCAGTGATGTTGACCTATCCTGAAGAATGGCAGAAGCGCTATTTCAAAATGGGATTTGACCGGATAGATCCGATTATCAAGAAGAGCCGCAAAAGGGCAGCCGCTTTTCGATGGAGTGATGTCTATAACGACGCCAACACGACTGAAGACGAGCGACGGTTTTTGGAAGAGGCTTCGAGGTTCGGCTTAGGATCAAGCCTTACTGTTCCATTACATGGCCCTGATGGCAATCTTTCTGTGATGACTTTTTCCAGATCTTGCGAGTACGACTTCCTGAATAGCACTATTACCTACCTGTCACTCGCTGCATTGCACTTCCATACTAGAACGACTTGGTATAAACCCGCAGATTTAATCGATAGTAGTTCTTGCCTTTCTCTTAGAGAGAAAGATTGTATCCTATGGACAGCAAGAGGCAAGTCTTCTTGGGAGATAGGGGTTATCCTAGGAATATCGAAAGACACTGTCAATTTTCATATAAAGAACGCAATGAGAAAATTTGACGTCAATAGCAGGACTGCCGCAGCCACCAAAGCATTAAAACTCGGTATTATAGATATTTAAATCGGCATGAAAAGAACCGTGACGCTAACTCCGTTCTGAAAATCAGAGATGAGCGTTCTGCGGATCATATTGCCGCCCATTGCCAAAAGAGCCATGACGTTAGAGACGTTGATGCGCTGCTCGTAGTCGCGAACGAGCCACCGCCTGAGCCAGCCGAAGGTACGCTCGACCAACCCAGCGGTGGCGCTAGGCTTCTATGCCCTTCTGGTCGACGGATCCGGCGGATTCTCGACCACGAAGTCCAGATAGGCGGCCTTGTCAATGAGCTTCGGCCGATCGTAGGAGCCGTCGGCGAACTGGTGTTTCACCCAGGGCCAGCCCTTGCGGATGCCATCCAAAAATCGCCTGAGCCCGGCACTGTCCGAGATGTCGGCCGGCGATAGATTGACCATGAACAGCCGCCCTTATCGACGGTAGTGTGGCGCTTGCGGCCGACAAGCTGGCTCGCGGAGCCTACGCCGGGCTGTCGATCACGCCCGCCGTGGGACTGGCCTCGCGCCAGGGTCGCGAGCGGTCCAGCGGCGTCAGGTCGTGGATGGTCTGGAACAGAAGCGCCGCGCCAACTCCCGACCAGCCCGTAGACCGTCTGCCAGGCGCCGAAATGGATCGGCAGCATCCGCCAGCCGCAAGCCGAGCGCACAACGTAGCGCACCGCGTTGATCACCCAACGTATACCAAACTCGCGCGGACGGCCGGGGAGCCAAAACTTGAGCACGAGCCGAGCGATCTGTTCCCACATTCATCCGTCAGATCGGACGGGTAGCGCTTGGTCTTCTTGCCATGTTGGCCATCGGGCCACCGCTCTGTTCGGTCCACACATCCACAGCTTTGATTCGCCCAAACCTCCGCCGAACTCCCACTTTCCGAATTTTCCAAACTCCTCTTAGATTTGAGTGCAGTGCGACACTGGCCACCACAAGGTCAGGGACCACAGATTGCTCCTGTTAGCCAAGGGCTGGAAAGGGTGTAATCGACCAACCGATTAAATCGACGGCACGCTGCAGTATCGCCTCAGTTTGAGAAAGGCTGGGGGAAACGGCGATGACATGTCCAATAGTATCTTGGAAATCTCCTTTCCTGATGATCGGAGTCTGGGGTTTAGTATAAATTTTGACCTCGACTATACCTGGTACGGCAGCCGCCCGACTGTCGCCATCGATCCAATCAAAGATGCCATCCTGATCTGGAAGTAGGAACCGCGCGGCCGCAACCTGCGTATGCCTTCTGCGCAAATCCCATTCCTCGCCGATCACAAGCCTGATGTGCTCGGTGATGAGATCGACCCCATGTGCCAGCTGAATCAGCCGAGGAGTGGTCCACCCCGGAAGGCGCGGATTGACTTCGATGACTACTGGGCCACACTTGGTCCACCGAAATTCAATGTTCGCTGGTCCCCAGCCAAGGTCCAGACATCGCAAACAGCTCAGTGAAACGTCGGCAATGCGTTTATATTCGTATTCCGTCAGTAGGGCCGGGAAGACGCTGCCACGGACAACGAAATGTGGCGGGCGGTCGAAGCTGGCGGCACCCACTGCAATGACCTCATCTCCGACTGTGTCAGCACTATACTGGGGTCCCTGGGCAAATTCCTCGATCAGTATCCTCGACGAAGTCCCATGTGTCGGCTCCCGAGCCAGCAGATAGGCCGTGTGCCTGGCCAACTCGTCGACATTGCGGCACAATCGCACACCGCAGCTGCCGCTACCGACGGCTGGCTTGACAATCACCGGTAGGCCGATCTCCATTGCACAGCTTTTTACGTCTGCCGCATCCATTGCCAAGCGATAAGCAGGCATTGGGATGCCGGCTACGGCAAGGAGTTGACGTTGAGTGTATTTATCGCAGCATCGTTCGATGGATGCCGGGTCCGGTCCGGGCAGACCGAAACGCTGGCAGAGCTTGCCAACTGTCGCATAGATCGACTCGTCTACGCCCGAAAAGCCTGTAATACCAGCAATGTCACAGGTTGCACGTAGCTGGGAACATTCGCGGATCAGTGCATCGCAATCGTCTGTATCTACACGGATGGTCTCAAGGCTTTCCGGTGCAAGATAGTCGTACTGAGCTGGATCGGCAGACAACGTAACTGGATGAAGCCCAAGACGCTTGGCCG
The DNA here is from genome assembly GCF_040317955.1 of Mesorhizobium sp. M1342. Taxonomy (NCBI): domain Bacteria; kingdom Pseudomonadati; phylum Pseudomonadota; class Alphaproteobacteria; order Hyphomicrobiales; family Phyllobacteriaceae; genus Mesorhizobium; species Mesorhizobium sp. M1342. Next base: position 50,743 of record NZ_JAMYLI010000015.1, read on the forward strand.
CGGTAACGTATTGCAGACCAATACTCCTGTGGCCTTCAACCAGGATGAGCGCTCTTCTTGCCATTCGGCATCGCCTCCGTGAAGTGCAGTGCGGCGGCCTGACCTTAAACACGGGTCAGCCGCGGTGAAGGTAGCAATATGAGCGGTCTGGGTTGCAAAGGTTCTGTGAATTTAACTTGAAGATCTGTTGCAGTCTCTTGGCTCCGCCAGACAGGTTTGATGTTTGACCCTGGCTTCGGCCCTGACGGTTCAGATCATCATTGTGAGGACGACCACCTCGAAAGTTTGGCCGCAGCGCGCCAGAGGCCGGTACCCCATTTTGTGGGATATTCGTTTCAATCGCACGCGCTCCGCCCGCCTACAGCACCCTATGCCAGCCATGTTCGGTTGAATACGTCCATGTTCGGTACTTGACACACTGATGTACGAGTATTCCCGCAATTACATCGTTAAAGATTTGGCTTCGCTCGTCTTGCTCTCACAATCTCTTGGCGGCACGCCCGTTGCAAACGGCACGGTGAAGGAAACGTTATGATCACGGGTCCCGCAATCTCCAACCCGGAGGACTAAATGAAACTTGCGCAAACCAACCAGATGAAGCGGGATTCGGAGGCGGGTACTGCTGATTGCGAGAACCAGAGCCTGAGCGAGTATGTGCCAAACGCGCCGGCGACCGCACCGTCCCGCGTTTGCCTGCCCACAAGCTCTGAAACGCGGGCCCGAACAGCGATCATGAAATTCATCGAGGGGACGCGCGTCGTTACAGAAGGTGAGCTGGAAGCCAACGGTATTACGCGTTACCAAGTCACAAAATTCTACCGTGAACAGGTCAGAACCAGTGGTTACCGCGACCAGCTTAGATACATTGTCGAGCCCTCATTCGACGAGTTCGAGAGCTCCGGCAGCCTGGATACGAGTGGCGAGCACGACAATACGGTCATGCCTGGACTACAGCACAAATATCCCCAGACCGGGTTGTTGCTTGTAACTGACCGTTGCGTGTCTTACTGCCGTTATTGTTTTCGTAAACGCATCGTTGGCAAGCAGTCCCATGAAATCACAACTGACTTCACCGAGATTGCGCGTTATATTACCAAGCATCCTGAGATGACAAATGTATTGCTTTCGGGAGGCGATCCTTTCGCGCTCAGTACCGCCACGCTTAGCAAAATTCTTGATCATCTACTGCCAATACCGCATTTGGAGTCGATCCGATTCGGCACAAAAGCAATCGCCTACCAGCCCAAGCGGTTTGACGATCCCGCTTTGCCGGGTTTGTTCCAACGGATCCATGAAGCGCGCAAAGCCTCGGTGGTCGTCACACATTTCGACCACATCGGTGAAATCTCAGTGGACGCGGAGCGCAATATTCGCTCTTTGCGTGCACAGGATGTACAGTTTCTCAATCAATCCGTGCTTCTCGCGAAAGTCAACGACGATTCGGAGATTTTGGCAGCGACCTTCGCCAAGTGCCATCAAATCGGTGTCCGTCCATATTACCTCTTTCAGGGCAGGCCGGTGAAGGGCGCCTCACACTTCCAGGTGTCGCTGCGCCGCGGAACAGAGATTGTACGCGGCATCAACCAACGTCTCAGCGGCATCCAAAAAACATTCAAATACATTATGTCTCATTACACAGGCAAGATTGAGATCCTTGACCTTGGAGCCGATAGCCGAGTCTACATGCGATACCATCAAAGCAAGAATCTGGAAACGATCGGAAAGATCTTTTCTAGACCACACCGCGAGGGCGCTTGCTGGTTGGATGATTTGCCCGAAGCATGAGATCGAAAGCCGTGCGATGCTGATTGCCGAGACAGAGCGCACGGATCACAAAGCGCGCGGTTCCCAGGTGGCGAGCCGTGACCTGGTGTTGACGACTTTCCCGCTCCCGGATTGCCACTCACGACAGGTATGCAGGACTGCTTCACGCGCATGCACTATAGGCGAAACGCTCACCGCCAATACGTAGGAGCTGTCATGGGGTCAGCGTCGTCGTTGATCTGCCGACCGGCCCGAGCGAGCCGCGCTCGACCGTGCTCTCGATGGAGGAAGAGGCGGTCATCGTTGCCTTCCGGCGCTACACGTTGCTGCCGCTTGACGATTGCCTCTACGCGCTTCAGCCGAGATCCCGCATCTGACGTGATCTTCAATGCACCGCTGCTTGCAGCGCCATGGCATCGGCCGGCTTTCCGATGTCGAGTGCGACAGGCCTGCGAAGAAGAAGTTCAAGAGCTACCCGATCGGCTACTTCCACATCGGCGCTGGAGAGGTGCGGGCCGAGCAGGGCAAGCTCTATATGTTCGTCCGAAATTCGCCTTTGTCTAGTTGCACGAGAAGGCCCCACAGCCGTATCAAGAGACTTTCTGCTGCGGTTTTCGCGCCCGTGGCCTACAAAATTCACACCGTGCTTACGACAATGGCATCCAGTTCACCACCACCGGTTCCGGTGGCTCGGCGGTGCCGCTGACCAGGAAGGCAATCGCCCAATGGCGAGATCTTCCGCGCTGACGCCTTCGAATACTCCTGCGCCAGGTAGGACGTCGAGCACCGCACGACCAAGGCCAAGCATCCTAAGATCTAGGGCCAGATCGAGAGATTGAACCGGGTCAAGGATGCCACTGTCAAGCGCTTCCACTACGAGTACGACCAACTCCGCGCCCATCTCGCCGGCTTCGTCGCCGCCTACAACTTGCTCGCAGGCTCAAGACTCCGAAGGGGCTCACGCCCTACGAATTCATCGGCAAATGGGCTGACCAGCCCTAACAGTTCATCGTAAATCCGCTCCAGCAAATGCCGGGACTAAACACCTAGGCTAGTGTCTGTCAATGAGTTCTTGCACCCTCTGTTTGCGTAGCATCTCGGCGCGTGCCCAGTGATCGCATAGGTCGACATATTTCAGTTGGGTGTCCCGAAGGAATTTTTTGGCTGCGGAAATCTGGCCCTCAGTTGATCGCTTTCCCGGTCCTCCTCCGAACCGCAGAGCATCCCTACCCTCTTCGAGACTAGCTGGCAACGCGTCAGCGAGATGTCTGATCAACTCGCTGCGGCGTTCAGCGGCGCTGCTATGCAGAGATAAGCGTCTGGCAATCTCCGCAACTTTTGTGTGTGCTTCTCTAAAAGGAACGCCTTGCGACGTCATCCGTTCTACGGCGATCGTCGTCATTGATGCACCATCCTCCAGATAGTCACGCATCGACAGAACTTTGAAAGACATGAACTTCACGATTAGCGACGTGAGGGTTATGGCGCGCTTTAGCGCTTCTTCTGCGAGGCTTAGTGAAGAGCAGCCGTGGTTGCTTACCTCGATTGAGTTACTGAAAGGTGCTTTGTAGATTGCCGTTGCTGCAGAAACGTAGGCCCCGATCACCGAGCTTGCCGCCCCTTTAATGTGTTCCAGCAGAAAAGGGTTCTTTTTTTGTGGCAGCATGGAAGAGCCGCCAGCTAGATTGTCGGGCACCTCGATAAGCGCGAACTCCCGCGTAGTCCAAACCTGAAGGTCCTGGGCCAAACGGCTGAGCAATATCGAGATACCAGCGAAGATTGAAAGTCCGTGCACGTGATGATCGCGACTTGCGACAGCATCAAGTGAGTTGAATGACGGCACTTCGAACCCCAGAAGGTTTGCGGTCTTTAACGCATCTATAGGCAAGCTGGTGCCTCCGCCTGCACCAGCTCCCATAGGGCAGTTTTTTCTGATGCCTTCCAACAGCGAATGGAGGCGCTGGCGCTCGCGACCTAGAGCGAAGAAGACGCCAAGCAGGTAGTGCCCTGGCGATCCCGGGAGCGCAATTTGATATTGACTGTACAACGGAGCCACTAGGCTCGATGCTTCCTCCACCCGTTCAAGTAGGGCATCTTGTGCGATTCCTATCTCTTGCGAGATGGAACATGCAGCTTCCCGAAGCACCAGAAGAGAGATGGTCGCGTTCAAGTCGTTGCGGGATCTCGCGAGGTGGAGCCAGCCAGCCTTTTCGGAGCCAGCTCTTGCGGCAAGTTCGGCCTCATAGGCCAGATAGACACCACGCGGAGCATCGCGGCCCTCCAAAGGCCGAAAGCCCTCGTCCTGGAGGGCCAAGATGTGCTTGAGGAGATCGGCAGCCACTGCCTGACGGACCAGGCCTTGGTCCGCGAGCATCACCATATGTGCTTCGTCTATGGTGGCCTGGTACCGCAGAAGGCGACCGTCACGTGCAATTTCGATTGGTGGAGCGAGCAACTTCATCGCTTCGGGATGCAGGTTCCACTTGCTCTGGCTTGACCCCGCGACTTTGTGGTTGTCCGCTTGCCAAGGAGCCGCCTCAATCTCGATCACAATGGAGTCAATCATCCGTTCAGCCGCTATGGCTGCGACAGTAAGTTCATCAGCAACGCCTATGGCGTAAGCGATCCGATCTCTAAAATCGCCATATATTTGAAGTTCCTCCCCCTCAGATTTTAGAAGAGCTGCCTCAGGTACTGCATCGTCTCGACTTCGAGAAAAGCTCAGGCGTTTGAGCTTACCAGCCTTATCAGCAAGGGAAAAACGAATGGCTCCCGCCTTCGTGCTCGCTCGGAGGGGCGTGAACGCGTCCCCGGCGTAAAGCTTGATTGTCATATCCAGAACTGACGTGCCCAAGGCGTGCGAAAGCATGACTGGAATCATCCCTCCGGCCAGCCTGGGGTTGACCTCGATGATGACAGGGCCCCACTCGGTTATCACGAACTCCACATGAGCCGGTCCGAAATTCAGACCCAGAGCCGATGCCGCGCCCGCGGCAAAGGAAGCCAGGTCCTGGAGGAATGGCTCAGGAAGGGGAGCCGGAAAGTCGTGCCCTACCTCGACAAAGCAAGGAGTGGGGCCTTTGTGCTTTGCGAGAATTCCAAGGCAATGCAGCGCGCCATCGTGAGCAACTATCTCTGCAGAGTATTCCCTACCCTCTAAATATTGCTGGATGAGGATCTCGGGACTGGTCAGTTCCACTTGATCTAACAGTGCGATTTGTGCGCTCTCAAACGCCTTGATGGCAGCTGTAACGCTTTCGCACAGCCGCACGCCGCTACTACCGCTTCCGGAGACTGGTTTCACGACGACCGGCAGAGTGACTCGGCTAAGAATTTTCTCGACGTCTGTGATGGATGTGGCCAGACGAGTTGCAGGAATCGCGATTGATTGTCGCTGCAACTCGAGTGCTTGCTTCCATTTGTTTCGGCATGTGACTATGGCCTCCGGGTCCGTCGCGGGTAATCCCATTGCCGTCGCGACACGTGACGCAGTCTCCACGAAATAGTCGGACGATGAGTATATCGCCTTCAGCCGCCCTATTTTGCTAGCCACCCCAATGACGTCATCCGGACTGCCCGTTTCAGCTTCGATCACTTGAAGCGCCGCGGAGTCTTTTAAAAACGGGTAGCGCGCTCGATTACGTGTAACGAGATACGGTTCAAAGCCCAAGACTCGGGCCCGCTTCATTAATAGCTCGCCAGTGCCGGTCGTATTGCTTTCTACAAAAAGGAAGCTACCTCGGCTCATCACACTCGCTCCAAACGTTTAAGACCGCTTCCCGGGTTTTCCGCTTCCAAAGATATCGGTTCCATGGTGGGAGTGCCGTGGACGGATGGTTTTCGGTCGCCGGGGCATCCAGTAGATCGCCTTCATTTAGAGATCCGTTCTGCTTGAGCCACTCGCGATCGTATACAGCTTCCACGTAGCGGTGGCCTTCGTCCGGGCAAATGACGACTACAGTCTCTTCTGGATATTGCCGGGCGCGCCACCGCCCCACCACATAGCTCGCTCCGGATGTCGGACCGGCGAAGACGGCGTGCCACTCGTGGAGGAGTCGCGTTGCGGTAAATGCGAGTGGAGCCGAGATGAAATGCACTTCGTCATACAGTTCATGCTTCACGTTCTTGGGCACAAGACTGTTCCCCAGCCCCCGCAGCTTGCGTTCGCCATCCTTTTGGCCGAAGATCACGCTACTGAAGGTGTCCACCCCGATCAGGCGTGCGCTAGGCGCTTTTTGGCGGAGGCGCTCTATTGTTCCGCAAGTAGATCCGCCTGACCCTACAGATCCGACCAACGTTACGTCCGAGCCGAACATCTCTGCTATTTGGTCGGCGAAGAGCTTATAGGCTGCTGGATTATCCGGTGTTTCGTACTGTCGGGGCCAAAAGCAAAAGTGGCCCAGCTGTCTCATCCTAACGTGCAAGGCATCGAGACGGCTTCTTTGATAGCCACCCTGCTTCGCCTTTTCAGTTATTATCACGACCTCGGCTCCCAAGGAGTTCAACCGGTTTTCCAGGCCTTTGTCCATCACCGGGTCTGTGAAGATTTCAAGTTGGAAACCATATTCCCGGCAGACTACTGCTAACCCCAGCGCGAAGGTTCCGCTCGAAGTTTCGAGAACTTTCATGCCGTACGTCAGAGTCTCCCTGGCCAGCGCTTGTTCAATGATGTACTTCGCGGGAAGAAGTTTCATGAACGCGAACTGCGCAACATAAAGGTTTGTCTCACACCTTATTATGCTGGGGAGGACATAGGCATCTGAGTAGCCGGAGAATGGTAGGCGTTTGGGACGAGCGTTCATCCTGCTTACCTCACTGAAAGCTAGTCATGGTCAGATATATTTTTGGCGAGTCATCGAACTCCGATACATGAGCGAGCACGGACCGAAGCTTCCGTGGAAAGTCAGCGGCCATTCGATCAAGCAGAATTCCACTCATTGTGCCGCTGTGCGCGACTATGATCCCGAGGGCGTCAGTAGCTTCGGATGCTTTCAACATTGAGTTCAGGTGCTCCTTTGGACTTCGCTCCTGGTGCAGGAGCGCGCTGGCCGTAGCTATTCTGCCTATTGTGGTCGCGTCACCCTGCGGAATCGCTGTCCGCGCCCGGTCGAGTAATTCGCCATATTTTGCCCTGTGGCTGGCCGAGATTTCACCTCGTCGTTGATCATAGTCGACGGTTTCGACCATCCCTCCTTCATCAATACCCACGATTGCAAGTGGCGGCATTTGCCCAAGGAAGGAGAGAAGGCGACATGCTCGCTGCTGATATGCGACCACCCCTGGGTACATCACCCCGTCGGATGGCTCGATTTCCGCCATTAGTTTCTCGATCAATGACGTGCGGATTCTACGGTTGAAGCAGCGCGCGATCGACCGTGCAGCCGCGACAAGATCCGCAGACGAACTCGCCAGTCCTTTGCCTTCGGGAAGTTCCGATTGCAAAAGCAGAATTCCTCCTGGGGCGCCGAGCGCACTCACAAGATTCTCAGCTAGCTGTTTTGCTTTGACTTTATGGGACGGATAGACAGTCACGGATCTTGTGTCCGCAATCGGCGTGAAGTGAGCCCTCGCAAAGAGCGCGATCGGCATCGTGACCAAGAAGTGAGAATCCTGGAGAACAGAGTCCGCCGCCAGTTGGCCTTGCAGCAGCTCGCCGAATGTGCCGCAACAAAGAGCGCCGCTGGAGTGAACCTTTGGCTCCTGCCCATCCTCGGCCAAGTTCTGGGCCGCCTCTGCGCCATCGAACATCTGATGACACATGTATGGGCTCCAAACTTCATCGGCGGCCGCTTCGAGAATTTCTCTGGTCGACATGCTCGGGTCGCTTCCTGATTGGCTCGCGTTTCGGATGGGATACTTTCGAGTACCTGGGCACCTGCGATGGCACCTGCGATCCGCTCGGTGAACGTAGCACTGGCAGCGAGTTTTGTTCGCAAAGCTTCTGTGAAATTATTTGTAAGGCCTGTTGCGCTGTTGATTGCCGGCGACGCGGCATCCAGCATCTGGCGAAACTCGTTGGGCGGGCGTCCGAAAGGGCTCCGCCTTAATCAATCAATGATCCAGCTTTGCCCTTAGTCTGATCGACAACGGTGCACCAAGCTCTCAGCCTCTGCCGAAGCTCGCTGCTGTTGTGAAAATGCCTGTCCAACGTGAACGCCTGCCTCCTTCGCCGAAGAAAGCAGACTTCGGAGACAGCCGGTGGAAGGCTCCAGAAGCTGCCCCGGATTGCGTCAGCTCACACTCTGTGCGTCGGCAAGGTGAAGCGATCACTTTGCTCATCAGAGGCGATTGGTCATGGTTGGCGGTGCGAGCCTTCTGCGTGAGTGATTACGTCAGCGCAGTCCGGCGAAAGCTATAGCGTGGCTTGTGGCTCGATTTTGACCCTGTCGAGGGCGATCATGCTGTTAAATTTCTTCACGTTCGAATCGGTATTTAGCTTCGTCTTAACAAATGCCTTGAAAGCTTCGAGGTCATCCACGGCCAGGACTAGGACGAAATCGGCGCTGCCCGTGGTCAGGTAGCACTCGGTTACCTCTGTGGCGGCTCGCATCAAGCGCTTGAATCTTTCGACAAGCTCAAGACAGATTCGATCAAGCTCTACTAGCACTATCACGATGATCATTTTTTTCAACCAACCCTGTTGATCTGGAAGCAAAACTTACCGATGCCAGGAGCGACATTGACTTCGGTATCGCAACGTCGAACGATCGATGCTGCCCCAACCATCAAATGGCTCACGCTACTCGGGCACGGCAGACCATAACAGGGTTGATCCATTGGACACTCATCAAATCGCCTGCGGGTCGGAGAGCCATATGCCATCCGATGTTCTACCAGTTAGATGCGCGCCGCTGCTGGCTAGCGCGCGTCAAAAGCGCAATGCAGGCGGTTCCAACCACCTACGCACCACGAGAGCATACGCAAGCAGCGTGCCGAATGGGACACCTCTTGTATTTGCTTTGCGATGGAGCTCGGAACCAACGATGTTGGTGCGTTCTCTGACAACGCTGTCGAACACCGGACAACGGCTGATTGGCTGCAGCGCGAAAGACCCAGGCCTGTTCAGCAGACGTCCTTGCTCCCGCCAACGCCTAATGGGCATCTGCGCATGGTCCGGCGCGGTTCCAGCAGAATAAGGATGACACCAATGTCACCCCACCCCGATCCGAGATGAGGGCAGGAGTTGGGCACGACGACGGAACGAGCCCGGCGTCATGGATCGTCATGGCTTGCTGCACATCACCGCTGCAGCGAGCTCAACTCGTCGTTCACATCACCATTGGCCAGGGAACGCTGCCCAAAGTCGTCGAACAGGTCGCCAAGATAGCACGTTATATCGCAACGCGTCGACTGGGCAATCTGCTTCAAAGGGATTAGGTCTGTCCCCTTTAGTCCTTTATCGGTCGCTTTCGCCCGCTTCCGAAATCGTTGCGAAGGTTTACACGGCGACCCTATCAAAACCGGTATGTGACGCCTGCACCTGGTTCTCGTCCGCAAGCGTATTTGCACAAAGCAGAAGCCCGGGGGGTTCCAACGGACGGGAACTCAACCGCGGTTGCCGGCGGTTTTCGCAGCCATCATTAAAAGCGCGTTCCGAAGTAGGCGGTTCACCCCGGCCGATGACCTTAGCGCAGCCGTCCGGCTCGGGTATTCGCAGGCAGGCGGATCCGGTCTCATGCTTCTTCGGTGCTGTACAGATGCAACAGCTGACGGCCGGCGGCCGTCGCGGCAAGTCCCAGCCGGGGCGCTGCTGACGGGCCGGTGCCTGCACGAGCGGCGGAGGCGACATAATCAGGACGGACAGATGTGCGCCGGCGCACAAGCTTGCAGCTGTTCTGACATCGCGATCGGAGTGATCAGCTCCCGCTACGCTGAGTATGCTTTTGAAGGCCATCTGACTGCTCCCCCTGTATGTCGCGCCCGTAGCGCGTTTCGAAGCCGCAAGACTTGCCTTCCAACGAAGATGGAGAGGGGCACACCATCCGTTCGCGATTCAGTCGTCTGGCTTCTCGAGCGAGTAGCCGGCAGACCTGACAGTACGAATGACGCTACCTGGCGAGGCCGCCTTCAGCGCCTTTCTCATCCGGCTGATATGGACGTCGACAGTGCGTTCACCGATATGGATATTGTCCGGCCAGGCCGCGTCGATCAGCTCGTCTCGGCTGAAGACCTTGCCGGGAGCCTCAAGAAAATTGCCGCAGCAGGTTGAATTCGAGAGGTCCGAGATGGATGTCGTGGCCATTACCTCGAACCCGGTGAGCATCGAGCTTCATCTCAAGGCTGCCGCAACTGAGCCAACTGCCGTATGAGATGCCTGATCGTGAGGTTGCCACCGTCGAGGCCTGGCTCGCCGACCATCCTCAGATCGAAACCGTCTTGCGGGACCGCGGCGGCGGTTACGGTGAAGCCACCGCCAAGCGTTCAGGTCGCCGCCCTCCGGCGGCGGGCGACGTCTGGTCGGGTGGGCGTCCTTGTCGGTAACGCAGAGGAGCTGATTTGCCTGGTCGCGGGCGCCGACACCGCCAATCTTTCTTTGCATGCTCTAGCCAGCTTAGGCTTGACTGAAGGAGCGTTGCGCGAAGGTCACCACTGCTGGGCGACGTCATCGGCCAACTATGCGCAGACTTTGGGCGGGATCATGTCGAGCTTCTCTGAGCTGCACGACATCCTTTGCCTTACCATTATATCCCTGGCTACCGCCCCTTGAGCACGCCGGATTGTTGGACGATTTCGGATACCAACTCTTCCTGCCGATAAGCCATCACGTGGCTTCCTGAGACCCCGTTGATCTCCGTCACCTCGTTGATGATCTCGATACAGATCTGCTTGCCTTCCTTCTTCTGATCGGCTGCGCCCGCCATTCGCGATCACGGCATCCGGGATATGCACGCCGGAATGTTGGTGCTCATCCGCTTCGCTGTGCGGGGCGGAGGCGAGCGGGCCGACGCCGCACAGGACGAAGCACTTCTCGACCAGTCCGAGGTCTCGGACGCGCTCCATGTACTCGCGAAACATCGGCACGTCGTAGCAGTATTGGCTCTAAACGAATTGTGCGCCGGAGGCAAAGGGGCTGCGCGAACGAGTTGATGGCAACGCCGAGGAACGCAGCAGGTGGTTTCGAGACCTTGCGGCCGGACAGTAACCTGCTCTCGTGGCGCATGGTGCCACATAACCGCGTTTATGTGTCGGGCGAGAGTATGTGGCGGAGCGCCGCAGTCCTCGAAACAGGCGATACGCACCTGAACGGTCCCACGGGCGGCGTGAAGGACAGGAACAGATATGGGCTATTCGGCGTGTCGACGACGAAGGGACGATGAGGCCGCCGCCATAGCGAGAGCCAGTGAGTAGTAGGCCGTGTCGCTGTAGCTGGCGTGATAAGTGGCAAGCAGAGGCAGAAGCGCATGCTGATCCTTTTTGCCGCCGTCCGGTTGCGGAAGAAGCCGGCGGCGTTGACGCTCGAAGAGCTTGATCGAGACCTTGTTCTCGCTTTCTCGACGAACTCCAGGAGAAGCGGGTGCACGAGACCGAGCCGCCGGGCTCGATCCAGCAGCGCCCTGACGGACGACGGCTGCCATTGGCGAGCTGCCCCCTTAGGTGGGCAAACCGGACCGGCCAGTTCCTGCCGTCGGGGCCAATGGCCCGGCCTCGAGCCCAATGCGGCCGACGGACAATTCAAGTTCCTCGAAAGCGGACCAGTGCCCAGCGGATGATCCTTCCGGTCGCGTCTACAATGCACACGCTGCTCACTTTCAGAGAGACATCGATTCCCACATGTGTTCCATGGCTGTTCCTCTCATGATGCTTGGAGCCGATCGCTCGGACTCCGTTTCAACACCATCATTTTGAGGGACAGCCACCCAACCTGGTTATGCTCGCGAAGGCCGGCCCATTTCGGCATCTGGCATAAAGGAGAGCCGCAGCTTCCGCGCGATATCTCGTTGCTGTCCACACAAGTCTGCTGGCGTTCCAGAAGCTGACAATACTTCAAATGACATCGCTTGGTGCCGCTCGCATTTCGAAAGTCATTTATTTTGGCGCAAACCCGCCTCACCCAGGCATCATAATCTATTGGAAACTGCCGCGTCAAAACGGCACATCGCGCCACTAAAGGGGATCAGACAATGCGGAAAATTTGGCAATATAGCAGAGGAACGACGAAGATTGCCCTCTGGCCGCTACCCATGTCGTTAACCGAGCACGTTTGGGTTCCGCTCGCCGACGGCCTCGGTTTGACCGGCCGCCCCGCGAATCCGGGAGAGACGCCATGAGCGAGATCGCGAGCGAGACCAATCCGGACCTGACGATCGGTAGAGACAATAAGGCGCGCTGGAACCAGCCGGATTATCGCCGAGACGGCTTTCACAATCTGCATCGTCTCGCGCGCTACGGCCTGAGCTTTCGCGCTGCCCGCGTGATGGCGCTGCACAAGCGCATGGATCTCCGCATCGCCGAGATGGAGGCGGTCCGCCGCCTTACAGCGCTGCCGTGGTTCTCCGCAATGGCGGTGATCCGGGGCAACGAATTGCTTTTCGAGCGCTACGCGCCGGATTTCGGTCCAGATCGCCCGCACAGCATCCAATCGATCAGCAAGACAATAATGAATCTTGTTATCGGCCGCTTGCTAGAGGAGGGCAAAATTGATCTGAGCCACAAGGTAGCCCACTATCTGCCGTGGATCGGCAGCGGCTATGCCCCTGCGACGGTCCAGCAGGTCATGAACATGGACGTCAACAACGATTACAGCGAGGACTACAGAAATCCGTACTCCACTGTGTTCGCACACGAGGAGGCCATGGGTTGGCGCCTGCCGGTCGATCCCGCGCACGAGCATACCATGCGCAGCTTTCTGACGACGATAAGCTCGCCGGATACGATTAACCCTACAGGTTGCGTCGATTACAAGTCCGCCAATACTGACGTGCTCGCGATGATCGTTGAAGCGGTGAGCGGCCGGACGATACGCTCTCATCTTGCAGACATCGCCGACGCGGCGGGAATCGAGGGCTGTCTCTACATCACTACGGATCGAGAGGGCTTCCCGACCATGGATGGCGGGTTGTGCCTCACCGCGCGCGACCTGGCGCGATACGGATCGCTCTTTGTGAGACGCGGAAGAGGGATTGATGACCAGCTGGTGGGAAGCGCTTCGTTCATCGAGCGCTCGCTGGAAGCTGGCATCCCTATGCCGCCACCTCGGGAGCAATTACGATACTGCAATCAAACGAACACCGACGGCCGTTGGCTAGGTCATGGCGGCTATGGCGGTCAGTACATGATCGCCGATCTGACAAGCGACGTGGTGGGCGTCTTCTTCAGCGTGCTCGAGAACTGGGAAGCCTACGACTCGGACTACTACATCCCCATCATCAAGATGCTGGGAGACATCGGTCGGCTGGACTTCGAGGCCTAATTTAAGTAAAGAGGATGGGCCGGGCAGATTTCCGTTTTCCAAGACGCGCAGGGCTATCAGGGAAAGTCAGACGTAGGTGAATTTCATCTGGTTTGGGGAGGTTCGTGGCTTAGGGTTGGCTCGGATTGACCGGGGCGGCCTTTGGATGGCGGCGATGTGACGGCGCTCGAAGGCATCGAATGACCAAATCGGAAAAGCGCAGGATCGGCATAGTGATGCGGTGGGAGCGGGCGGAAATGCGCAGCAGCGCATAAGCAATCATTGTTGCGAAGAGTTGCAGGCGATGGCATTGTCATTGTTGGCGAGGAACTTGCAGATTTTTAGTGCTGCTTGATCCAGCGGACAAAAGCTCGATTTGCCAGCGGCCCTTGTAGCTGTCCGATCTCGACCGCGGATCGCTTGAGATCGTTGGTCAGCAAGGTGATCATGTCTCCGTCTTGACGCTGCACGGTGAGGCGCCGCAACGGGCCAGCCTGCAGTTGGTTTTGCTGGCAGGCTTACGCTGGCATCCTGAGAATGGTGAAGCCGTCGCCCTGTGTGTGGGTGAGGCGGCGCTGACGTAGCACCTTGAGTCCCGTGTTGGATTTGGGCCGGGTGACGAAGAAGGCTTTGGCCGCTGCGATCGTTGTCCACCAGCCGTAATGGCAATAACCCTTGTTGAATACTAGGTAGCGCCTTTCTCGATGCTGGTCTTACGACCGAACTGGCGTTCGGTAATGTCGAGGATGCGCGGGCAGTCGCTGTCGGGGTCGTAGACAACATGCATTTTCATGCCGCGGATGCGGCCGTTGGACTAGCCCAACCGCACGCCGAAGGGGAATGGGGGTCGAATCGATCAGCCGCAGCATGGCTGTGCCCTCACGGCGCGTGTGCCGGTCGAGCTGGGGCGAAAGCAGGGCGAAAGTTTAGGCAAAGACGGCTACAGGGCGGCGGCGGCCGGCATCCGGCAGAGTCGAACGTCGCAATCGATCATTGCCCAGATGGTAATGGTGCTGGCTGTTAGAGCGGCGGACTTTCATGTGAGTCCATACCCTGCGGCTGCGAACTAATTTCTGCATTCTGTTGGAGAGAAGAGATTGCAGATATCGCCAATGGCCTGCCACAGGGCGTCGATGGTTCTGATGGCCTTTGCGCGCAGGTGCGCCTTGAGCTTGGCGAATGCCATTTCGATGGGATTGAGATCTGGGCTGTAGGGCGGCAGGAAGAGCAGCCATGCGCCTCTGGCCCGGATCGCTGCCTCGGCGGTCGGGCTCTTGTGGGCAGCGAGATTGTCGAGGATGACGACATCGCCCTTTGCCAGCGTCGGAGCGAGCTGCGTTTCGACATAGGTTTCGAAGATGCGCCGGTTCATCGGCGTGTCGATAACAAAAGGGGCCGTGAGCCCATGACAACGCAACCCGGCGATGAAGGTCTGCGTCTTCCAATGCCCAAACGGTGCCTTTGAGCGCAGCCGTTGGCCCTTTAGGCAGCGGCCGCGCAGACGTGTCATCTTCGTAGTGGTTCCGGTTTCGTCGATGAACACCAGCCGATGTGGCTCAAGCCGCATCCGCGGCTGGCGCCTGGTCTGCCACTCCTGCCGCGCCCTGCTGATGTCGGGACGATCTTGCTCGCTGGCCAGCAGCGTTTTTTTTGAAGCGATAGCCATTCCTGATGAGCCAGCGCGAGATCGAGGCAGGAGCGACCTGGACGTCTGTAGCAGCGGCCAGTTGGGCGGCAAGCTCCGGCATGGTAATGTCATCCTTCTCGGCTACACGGCCAAGCAAGAACGCTCGATGCGGGTCGAGCTTGGAATGGCGGCGGCCACCGTTGGCCTTGGGCGCTAGGCTATCGGTCTTTCGATAGTTCCTCATCAGGATCACGACAAACGAAACCGACACCCCAAAATGTGCCGCCGCCGCACGCCGCGAGTGGCCAGCCTCGAGAAACCGCACAACACGTTCACGCAAATCGCGCGAATAGGGCTTGGGCATGGCAAATCACCTCCTACAGGAAGTGAATCTGGAGGGTTCTGTGTGGTCGCGGCCGCGATAGTACGGGCTCGCACCGGGTCGCGACTACATTGAAGCCTGATTGAACTGAACCGCGGGATGGCGGGCGGGGCTATGGGGATTTAGGGCTCGACAGTGTGTCCGAGGCGCCGGAGCGGGCTCGCCGATCGCTTTTGGGCGGTCGCCCGTCGTCGCGATGCAGGACCATCTGCGACGCGAGAGACGGCGCCATTGGGTCGTTGACGCTGAGGTGCAGCGTTGCTGGCGACAGCCAGGCTGCGACTTTGACTAGCGGCGCGCAAAGGCCCTTCGGCGACTGTAGCAGACGCCGGGATGGACGGTGCGAGCGTGTCGGTACGCAGCGTGTCATGAGGTGTCTGGCCAGCTCGGGGCCTTGCGCGGGATCGGGCCGAGCGAGGCCATGGCGCCGCCGCAGCCCGGACACATGTCCAGGGAGCGCCCTGTGAGACAGCGGTAACGCTGGCGAGAGTCGGCGGTCGGGTCCGGCGTCAGCGGCGTGGGCGCCGCCAGAAGAAGACGGCACTGGCGAGCTTGGCGACGCGGTGGCCGTTGGCGAGGAGGCCGTAATGGCGGATGCGATGGAATCCGTCTGGAAGAGCGTGCAGCAGGAAGCGCCGGATGAACTCGTCGGCGCTTAAGGTCATGAGCTTGTGCTTGGACTTGTCGTGGTGACGATAGTCCTTCCAGCGGAAGCTGACCTTTCCCTGGTCCAGGCTCACGAGGCGGCTGTTGGCGATGGCGACGCGATGGGTGTAGCGGCCCAGATAAGCGAGGACTTGTTCGGGACCGCCGAACGGGGCTTGGCGTAGACGACCCATTCGATCCGCTTCAGTCCAGCCAGTTGGGCGCAGAAAGTGGCAGGGTCGGCCAGGCTGGCGAGATCGCTGAAGAAGCGAAACTGGCCGGCGTCGAAGGCGTCCTGCAGGCGCCCCAGGAATAGCCGCCTGAACAGGCGCGACAGAACCCGCACTGGCAGGAAAAATCCCGGCCGGCAGGCGATCCATCGCTGGTCCCCGGCCTTCGCCGTGGCAGGCTCGAGCGACAGGCCGCCGCCCGGCACGACGCAGTGGACATGCGGATGATGGTGGAGATTTTGACCCCAAGTATGAAGCACGGCGACCATGCCGATCTCGGCGCCCAGATACCTGGGATCGGCCGCCGCCACCCTCAAGGCTTCGGATGCGGCCTTGAACAGGATCGCATAGACCGCCGCCTTGTTCTGGAAAGCGATCTCAGCGATCTGGGCCGGGACGGTGAAGACCACGTGGAAGTATGGGACCGGCAGCAGCTCAGCCTGCCGCTCAGCCAGCCACTGGGCGCGGGCTAGGCCCTGGCACTTGGGGCAGTGACGGTTGCGGCAGGAGTTATAGGCTTGCCGCACGAGACCGCAGTCGGCGCAGTGTTCGGCGTGACCGCCCAGGGCCGCGGTCCGGCACGCGGCGTGATCTCCATGCGGAGTTGGTCAAAAGGACTGGCAGTCCGGCCGATCACAGCCGTTGAGACCTGGGCGTATAGTGTCGTCGTCGCCAGGCTGCGATGGCCCAGCAGCACCTGAATGATCCTTATGTCCGTGCCGGCTTCCAAAAGGTGAGTGGCGAAGCTGTGGCGAAGGGTGTGCACCGTCACGCGCTTCTCAACGCCCAGGAACTCGCAGGCTGCTCGACAGGCGATCCCTAAGGTCTGTGGGTGGATCGGGCCGCGGCCATCGCGTCGAGGGAATCGCCATCGCCCCGGCTTGGTCAACCGCCAATAGACGCGCAAAATCTCCAGCAGCTGCGGCGACAGCATCACATAGCGGTCCTTGCCGCCCTTGCCCTGCTCGATGCGAATGATCATCCGGCTGCTATCGATGTCCGTCACCTGTAGACGCGCCGCCTCCGCGGCGCGTAAGCCCACCGCATAGGTGGTCATCAGAGCGACCCGGTTCCTCGTCCCCTTCACGGCCTGCAGAAAGCCGACCACCTCATCGGCGCTCAGCACGATCGGCAACTTGCGCGGCGTCCGGGCGTAAGCGATCCGCTCAGGCAGATCAGATCGACCCAGCGTCACGCCGTAGAAGAAACGCAAGGCGCAAACGGTCTGGTTCAACGCGCCCCACGAGACCTTCGGCCCACCAAGTGGGCCTGATAGGCGCGCACCTCTTCGTATCCCAGTTGATCGGGTGATCGTCCAAAAAATCGACTGAACTTCGCCACGTGATGCACGTAGGATCGCTGGGTCTCCGGTGACAAATTGCGGATCGTCAGATCTTCAATCATCCGCTGACGCAGAGGGCTTATCTGGGCCATCTGGGGTTCTCCTGTCTGGAAGGTTGGCTCAACACCAAATCTTCTCAGACGGGGGCCTCCTCAGGCCAGACCCGCGCATCAGCTGCCGCGGCAGCGGTTTAGTTCAATCATGAACCACGCCTCACTGGAATCCCTCGGGATTCAAACTGAACATCCGACGCTCTAGCGTTCCAGCCGGCTTCCAAGCCGCGCAGGCTATCGGCACCACTGAGCTGGCGTAAACCAGCACCATCAGGTGATCCCAACTGACGAAACGACTTGTCGTAGGCATCCCCGTCATGACTATCCACAACACCTGGAAGCCGCGCCGATTGATGTCAACCAGCTTTCCAAGAATGCTAGACGTGAAGCGCATGCCCCGTTCCCTTTCTGAGTCTCGACAACCAGAAGGTGACGGAAAAGCGCCGCCTTACGGGGCATGCCCATGGGGCATTTCGATTCACCGAAACTTTCCCCGGACAGTCCAGCAAGACCCGTGGTCACGACGCCACCTCGCGCGTCGCTCTTGAGCGGAAAGACGCGGGGCGGCGAAAACGGTGAGGCAGATCGTGCGGTCTTAGAGCGTTTCAGGTTTGACGGAAGCATATCCTGCGTTTTCGAAGTAGTTTCTGCATTCGTTGGGTTCGATGGTTGATACGAGGTGGCCGAGATGTCGCCATGTGTCCTGGATGGTTCGCTTCTGGGCCGCTCGCATCCAGTGTTTGATCTTGGCGAAGGCTTGCTCGATCGGGTTGAGGTCGGGCGAGTATGGCGGCAACTGGCCAGATAGCGTTGCGACCACTTCACCGCAGACGAGACCGCAATGCCAAACGAGCCGCTACCGAGCGGCAACTCTCGCCGGCCTCGATCGCTCCAACACGCTCACGAAGATCGTTTGAAATGGTAGCCGTCATGAGATGCTGGCCTCCGATCCAGCCAGCATCTTGAATCACAAAATCACTCCGACGGGAATCTGGAGGCTTCTGTGAGGTCCGCATGCTCGACGGAGCACACCCGATGATCTTCGGACCTCATTGCAAGCCGGATTGAACGAAGCCGCGGGACGGTCTGGCGCTATGGGGATTGTAGCCTGGAGAAGCGGTCGGGATCGTCGGTGCTAGGCTGGTGAAGGGCGTTCACGATGCGTCGACAGCGAATCGGTGGCACGGTGGAAGCCCTCGACATGGCCGCCCAGTTCGGCGGTCCGGCACAGTTCGATGGCGCTCATCGTGCGGCGCGCCGTCGAGGGCAAATTGTTGTGGCCGAGCAGCACCTGAATAATGCGAATGTCGGTGCCGTTCTCCAGCAAATGAGTTGCGAAGCTGTGCCTGAGCGTGTGGACCGTCACACGCTTATCTATGCCGGCGGCCGCACGCGCCGAGCGGCAGGCCGAGTACAGCACCTGCACGTCAATGGGGCGATTTGCATCCCGGCCCGGAAACAGCCAGCCCTGCGGCTTCGCCAGCCGCCAATAGACCCGCAGGATGCGCAGCAGTTGCGCCGACAGCATCACCGTGCGGTCCTTGCTGCCCTTGCCGTGCTAGACCCGGATCACGCCGCGTCCGCTGTCGATGTCGCCGACCTTCAGTCCGACAGTCTCCGAAGCGCGAAGGCCCGCGGCATAGGCCGTCGTCAGGGCGGTGCGCGTCTTCAGGCTCGGCACCGCCTAGAGAAAGCGGACAACCTCGGCAGCGCTGAGAACCACCGGCAGCGTGCGTGGCGCGCGGGCATAGGCGATCCGTTCTCGGCATGACCCAACGTCACGCCGTAAAAGAACCGCAGCGCGCACACCGTCTGGTTCAGCGCTGGCCACGAGATTCCGGTAGAGACCAAATGCACCTGGAAGGCGCGAACGTCCTCCAGGTCAAGCCGGTCCGGGGATCGGCCACAGTAGCGGGAGAACTTCGCTACCGCGTGCACGTAGGACCGTTGCGTGGCCGGCGACAGATTGCGGATCCTTGATCATGCGCCGGCGAAGCGGGCTCAACTCGGCCATCTCATTGCTTCTGTTCTCAAGGTTGCGCTTCAACAGCAGCTATCCTTCAAAACAGAAGCGTCATCCGCAAACCGGTGCACCAAATGCCGCGTCAGCGGCTTCGTTCACTCCCACAGATTCAGTCAAACTCTGAACCGCTCTGCAAGCCGATGTTCGGATTGCTGGCGAGCATAGGCTTGCGTTTCCAACCATGCGCTCCGCCTCAATCTCATCCATGGCGGGATTACATTATCGGCGGTAAACCGAGATATGGCGTGTGGAGTGCTCAGTGAACGCCCCTCTCGCCCAGTCTCCCCAACGCTCCGATAATTTCAGTCCTACGCATTCCGCCATGGTATCGAGTTCTTGGTGATAGACATAGCGAACTCGATGCGGCAGACGTGTGACCGACGTACCGGAAAACCAGAGGAGGGTCGAGACCAAGTTTTGTTTTAGAGGATGGTGGACCTCCGCCATCAGGATCGTAACCTCGTGATCTGCTCGCAGTGTACTGGTTTTCTGGCCGTTGACGAAACCATCCAGGTCCGGCACAGCGAATTCAATCACTAAAACGCCGTCGTCCTCTAGAGCTTCCGCGGCAGATCGGAGGCAAGCTAGCTGTGCTTCTCGGGTGACGAGCATCGTAAATACGTTATAAAGGCAATACACTAAAGCGTAGCGTTGCTCTGATTTGAAATTGGCAATGTCCCCTCTGAAAGTCCTGACTCGATCAGTCCGCTTGGCGAGAAGTTTCAGCATGCTGTCGGAATTGTCGATACCTTCGACTCTGACGCCTCGCTCGATCAAAGGCACGGCTACGCGTCCGTCGCCGATACCAAGTTCCAAGGCACTTTTTCCGCCGGCGTATCGCTCAAGAAAGGCGGCAGTCTCATCTGCTTCAGCAATTCGACCTTGTACTCTGGTGTATTGTTGATAGATCGAAGCCCAATTTTCATTGTAGAGGACGTCATTATTCATTTTCAAGCTCCTTAGTGTGTCTCAATTTCCGGTATATTTTTAGAACTATTGAATGGAGCCGTCGGGTTTCGCTCATCGCACCTAGCCACCGATCAGCCTGAGAGAGGTTTCAAAGGTGGGTCGCTATAGCGCTTGGCGCGCTCGCGCCCAGTGACCGTGCGCCATCCGCCGCTTAGTCTAGAACAGGGTTCCGGCTCACTTTCCTGCGTCGACCGGTTCCGAAGCTAGGAACTGGTCGAACAATGTACGAGTTGGGCTCCTGATCGAAATTACCGGTGTGGACATCGAACGGCTCAGTTTCTGTAATAACATCGCAATTCAAACAGCAAAAGCTATGCCATCTAAACGCAGCTTTAAATTATATAGTTGGACTTTCGTGCCGACTTCTTTGCTTGTTCAACAACACAGCCTTGTCAGTTTTGTCAGGTTAGCGACAGTGATCAGTGCAATCGGGTCGCGAAAGGCACCGCGCCTTGCGCAGTGCGCGTTCTATTCTTACGCGTGAAAAGGATGCTTCGCATCGTTCGCACCGCGACTAGCGCGAATGGCGACGCGGCGATAGGATAGACGGCAGCTGCGCGGAAAGGCCAACACTTCGAAATCGAAGGCGGATGTCGATGGAGTTCGCTCGCGGTGTCCTACCAGCAACGCCGTACCCGCCCATCCAGAAGATTGTGCTGGCGTGAACAATGAAACATCATACTTAGTGACCAAGCGGCGGCGCTGGCGGGCGAATTCGCGGAATATCATCACGCCGCTATTACAACTCCTAGCAGATTCGGCTGGTCTCGATCTTGCGAATCTCCTCTCTGTGCCTTCGATACGCCTCGTTGGAGGCAGCTAACCTAATCACGTGGGGCAGGTCAAAGCCGGCTTTTGCGAGCATCTTGATGAACATGCTGCTTGCTGATAGCCCTGGGACCACGTTGACTTCGAAGAAATGAACACGTTGCTGCTCATCAACGATGAAATCAAGGCGCCCAAATGTGTGAAGCCTAAACTCCCGAGCAATCTTCGTTGAGATCGAGGCGATACGAGTGCGAAGCATGTCATGCACGTTCTGGAAGTCAACAGAGACACCTTGCTTCTTCTGATCGTACCCGAGAAAGCCCGAGGGATTGTTGATTCGCGCAATCGGAAGCGGCATGATCTCTTGGTGGTCGATTAAGACGCCGCAGGTGTATTCCGTTCCAACAATTCGCTGCTGGACCAAAAACGAGGCGTCATACGGAGCGATCCGTTTGGAATAGGAGCGGAGGCCGCAGTCTGAGAGTTCGTCGGTCCACTCGGTGAGGAAGGATCCTCCGAGCGTGTTCGGTTTGAGTACACACGGGCCAGCAAGATGGTGCAAGGCTTCTGTGATGCCGGCTTCGAGATTGCCTTGCGAGACCTGGACCGTGGGGATAGGAGTTAACTCGGGGCAAAGTCGATTGGCAACTACGCCCTGCAGATACTTGTCTGCTGAGAGCATGGCCGCAGTCTTATCGCCGAAGCTACCCGGAATGTCGTGGAATTGGGCAACAGCCTGAATTTGGCCATCTTCGCCGTCCTGGCCCTGAAGAAGTGAAAAGACGAAAAGGCCTTCGCTCTTGAGTAGGTGAGCAAGAGAAGTGAGCGGATGCTTTTCAGCGCGAGTTGCAAACTCCTCGTGCTTGGGAAGGCGATCCCAGTCAAGTGCGAGCCTGAGCAGATCCCCGGATCGGGAGATGTAGTAGATGGACACTGGTGAAATATTGGCATTGGATGCATCGTTAAGGACGTCGGTAAGGTGGTTGTACATCGCAATGGACCCGCCGTGCTCTACCGAGCGGCCGCCATACAAGAGCGCCAATTGCATATTTTAATACCTTTCAGAACGAACTGCGGGTCAGCTTATCGCGGGTTTGGAATACAAAGAGCATCTGGATTAAGCGGGATGAGTCGGTTGGTGTCCTTCGCCGCCTAATCCGGCCCATGCGCTATCAGCGAATTCCCGACTGGGATCGCTACGCGTTACCGCCAGGGAGAGCCCTCGCGAATCTCGAACTTCACCGTTCCATCATCCCTTATGCTAGCATCGTAGAACATCCGGTCACGGACAGAATTGTCCCGATCGAACGTCATCACTCGCGGCTTAATCTCTGTGATCTGATGTTCCTCAATATAAGTAGAGGCGCAAATTATCATCTCATCTCCGACTTGACATGTACGAGCAGCGGCTCCGTTAAGCACGCAGCAACGAGAACCCCTCTCGCCGTAAATGACGTATGTGCTGATTCGAGCGCCTGAAGACCTATTCCAGATTTCAACGAATTCCAGCGGAAGAATGCCCACCTCATCGCAGTGATCAGGATCCAGAGTTATTGATCCATGGTAGTTCAGATCCGAGCCAGTAATAGTGATGCCATGAAGCTTGGCCGCAACGACCTTTCTCATCTACAGGTTTCCTCTTCTAATCTGGATCGCCAAGCCGCAAACGAGGGCAGTGGCCTTTGACGCAGCGACAGGGCTTGGGCCACTGCGGAGCAGGTCGAGCAGCAGACTTTCAGAAGGGAGCGGCGGCGTGGTAGTGAGCATTATCATGGGACGACTTCTCCTCAGTTTGCGACGCATTTGCGGACAACCGTGCATGTGCATGTATCGTGCCAACAAGAAAACCATTCAAAAACATCCGATATTGAATCCGTGACGTTGCTTACATCGTCCGACACCGGACAACGCCGAACACGGTCGAAGGCATCTCAGCTTCCCGCCGAGGAAGTTCTGCCGAACGGCTCAACGCCGTTGAGCTTTCAGGTTTATGTCGACCGCCGAAGATACCGAGTGGCCTGCTGCCGGTTTCATGTTTGACGAAACTGGAGAGTTGGAATGCAGAGAAGTGCAGCGCGAATCAAGTTGAGAGCGCGTTCTGATCCAGATCGTCGCGCTACAATGCCTTGCGCCTTTTCGTGACGCAAGGCGGGCGATCGCATCAAAATCGAACTCTCTCCCGTGCTGCCCGGCTCGGTATTTCCGGAGGAACTACGAGAGATGGCGCCTGCGGTCGAAGAGCAGTTCGGCTTCGTCGAGATGCAGCTTCTTTCGATCCCCGATCTCTATGCCGGAACTTCTTCGCGGCGCTCGACCGGCAGCATCCGCGCGATCTCTTCGATGTCAAACTGCTGCTCGAAAATGAAGGGTTGACCGAGGATTTGGTGAAAACCATTCTTGTCTACCCTAATCAGTCATAACCCGCACGATGGGGGAACTGCGTATTTCGCAAAAACGGGACAGTCGTTCCGCTAAATTCGCGGACACCTTCGCGTTAGCTACGCAGCCGTTTCCATCAGTCATCTGCTTGAATGCTTCTGTCCGTATTCCTCCGGAGTGAGATAGTCGAGCGCCGGAATGCAAACGCTGCGTGTTGTAGACGGTGTCGATGCAAGCGCCGATGCGCCTTCGGGCATCATCTGCATCCCTTTAGGCGACACCTTGCACCTCTTCCTGCTTCAGGGTTTTCATGAAGCTCTCCGCCTTCGCATTATCGTAATATTGCCGACACGGCTCATGCTCGCCTGGATATCGTGACGATTCAGAAGTTCGGAGTACGCTCCGCACGCGTTTGGGCGGATTCAAGCGGTCGTCGCAACACTAGGAAGTTGGAGGTTGCGATGAGCATTCGAAAGCGGCGATCGGCACGGTCTGGACGAGCGCCATTACCTTCACCAGGACGGCCACCTTTGGCGGGGCGCGATGAACAGATTAGATTCTGGCGGGCGATCGCCGCGGGGCTGAGCAGCGAAGATGCTGCGCTCGAAGCCGGAGTGTCGCAGCCTGTAGGAACCAGATGGTTCCGAAAGGCGGGCGGTATGCCACCAGCGATGTTCAGATCCTCGGCGAAGCCGCTCTCCGGGCGGTACCTGTCCTTGGTGGAGCGCGAAGACATCGCACTTCTCAGGGTACAGGGCCATTCCATGCAGGAGATTGGGCGCCGGCTCGCTCGGTCCGCCTCGACAATCTCCCGTGAACTGCGGCGCAACGCGGCCACCCGCAGCGGCGGGTTGGAGTGTCGGGCGACGACTGCCCAGTGGCATGCGGATCGATCGGCCCGTCGGCCCAAGCCGACCAAGCTTGCGTTCAACGCAACCTTGGCACTTATGTGGAGGAGAGACTTGCTGGCGTTGTCATGGCCCCGAGCGGCGCTCCCGTTCATGGTCCCACCGTTCCGTGGAAGGGCCGCCGGCATGGCCCGCGAAAGGATCGGCGATGGGCCAGGCCCTGAGCAGATTGCCCGCCGCTTGCCGATCGACTTCCCGGACGACAAGACGATGCGCATCAGCCACGAAGCCATCTATCAGGCCCTCTTCGTTCAGGGCCGCGGAGTGCTGCGCCGCGAGCTGACGGCCTGCTTGCGAACGGGGCGTGTGCTGCGGGTCCCCAAGGCGCGCGTACGCAGGCGAGGTAAGAGCTTTGTCTCGCCGGAGAACATGATCAGTCAACGCCCCGCCGAAGCGGCCGATCGCGCGGTGCCGGGTCACTGGGAGGGAGACCTCATCCTCGGTCTTGGCAGTTCGGCGATCGGCACGCTGGTTGTCCGCGACGCAATTACGCGCACCATCATCACCTTGCCCGAAGAACTACGCCGTTCGTTGACCTGAGATCAGGGAGCCGAAATGGCCCAGCACGATCGTCTCACGATCGATGCCGGCGTCCAGGTCTTCTTCTGCGATCCGCAAAGCCCATGGCAGCGCGGCACCAACGAGAACACCAATGGGCTGCTGCGTCAGTACTTCCCGAAAGGCACCGACCTGAGCATCCACAGCGCCGACGAGATCGCCGCCGTGGCAGCGGCCCTTAATGCCCGGCCGAGAAAGACCCTGGGTTGGAAAACGCCGGCAGAGGCGCTTGACGAGTTGCTGCCATGAGTGAACACAATCGCTGTTGCGACGACCGCTTGAACCCGCCTTGAACGCCACGGTCGGAATGATGCCGAGGCTCCCGGGTTCGGGTTGGCGATCAGCTATGGCCATACCGAGGGCCTCGATGGCAAGGCTTGCTCTGAGGTGAGTATCCAATGTCCAGCCGACCACCTCGCGGCTATAGGCGTCAAGCACAACGGCAAGGAAAGCAAACTCCTCAGCCAGATGCAGGAAAGTGATATCGGCAACCCATAGGTGGTTGACCCCATTGAGGATCATACCCCGCGCAAGATTGGGCATGACTTGCCAACCATGCCTGGAGTTCGTCGTCACAGGAACAAAGGGGCTTGCGCGCAGGCACAGCAGATTGTCTTCACGCATGATCCGTAGAACGCATTTTTGATTGACCTGCCACCCCTCCCGCCGCAGCAGGGCTGCGATCCGGCGGTAGCCGTAGTGCGCGTTGCCGAGAGCCAGCTTCTGAATGAGATCGCGCAAACCTGTCTCGGCCCGACGCGGGGCCGAATCCAGCCAGTGACGGTAATAGCTCGCGCGCCTCACGTCCGCGAGCCAGCACATTCTATAGACGTTGAATTCGCCTTGCGACAGGACGGTGGTCATCTTTTCGATGACCTTGAAGATCCCGTTTCGCCAGGAGCGTTGCTCCGACGATGATCTCCCTCGAAGTGCCGCAAGGCTTCTCGAAAAAAATCGAGATCGAGTTGCTGTTGCCCGGCTTTCTGCTCCAATTCCCTGATCCGGCGCCTAGCCTTGGTCAGTGCCTTTTCCTGAGCCCCCGGCACATCAACTGCGCTCTGCAACTGCGCGATCCCGTCAGCTCCTGCTTTCGATCTGGCCGGCCGGCCGCGCCGGCGTGACTTCAGATTACCGCGGAGTCTGAGTTGATCACGCCACTCGTAAGTCGTTGGCGACTGATTCCAACCTCATCCGCCAACTTGCTGACAGTTTCGCCCGCCTCCATGCGCTGGAGAAGCTCCAGTTTTTGATCTTCATCAATGACCCTTTGCCGTCTGGCCATGCCCAGTTTCCTCTCCTTGCAGGGAAACTGTCCGCGATTTTCTGTGTCTCAGTCTAGGGGTGCACTCCAGCAGTTCACTAAGTCGCGGACAGTAGGATGGGGTCGGCCCTCGGTTGCCTGGTTGAACTCATTTGCGATTGATTTCGCCGCTTTCGGCGCCGGTCAAGAGCGGCGGTGTTTTTGCTTTCTCATGCTGTCGCCTTCCAGGGTGATGCGCTGGGCGTTGTGGATGATCCGGTCGAGAATGGCGTCCGCGATAGTCGGCTCGCCGATCATGGCGTGCCAATGGGCGATTGGCAGTTGCGCGGTGATCAGGGTCGATTTGCGGCGATAGCGTTCCTCGAAGATTTCCAGCAGCTCGAGACGCTGCTGGTCGGCCAGGCTGTGGGTGCCCCAGTCGACAAGGATGAGCGGCTGCACCCGGTCGAGCTTGTCGATGAGACGGGGAAAGCGGCCGTCGAGACGCGCCAGGGCGAGATCTTCGAACAGACGCGGCATGCAGAGGTAGAGCACGGGATGGTCGAGCCGGGCGGCCTGACGTCCGAAGGCGCAGGCCAGCCAGGTCTTCGGTGCCGGTCTGCCCGGAAATGATGGGGTTTTCATGCGCCTTCAGCCAGGCGCCCTGGGCCAGCGACAGCGTATTGCGCCGATCGAGCCCGCAATGCGTGGCGAAGTCGATGTATGCGTCGGCAAAGCGCAGTCTGGCAACGGCGCGCCGGTCGGTCAGACGCTTGTCGGCACGCACAAAGCCTTGATGGTTCTCTCGGCCCTTGCTCGCAGCAGCGCCTTGAGTTTGGCGAAGGCGTTGTCAATCGGATTGAAGTCGGGACTGTAAGGCGGCAGGTATCCGACAATGTCGGATACGCAACGTCCCCAGATCAAGCGCTTTTCCTCGAAACGATTTCTCATTTGGCATGGTAAATGAAGCTATCGTCGACCAGATGCACCTCTCCTCCCATGATACGGCTCCAGAACATTGCCAACCCGGTCGTAGACGGCGTCCTCATCGGGTACCCAGCTGTCCTGAACCAGGAGACATTTCATGTCGATCTTGGCGGCGACCGCGGCGACCATGCGCGTATGGTTTGGACTGCACGCCGCCGATGGTGACAAGCAAATCAGCATTTGACGCGATCGCGTCGGGGATAGCGTTCGAAATTTTTTGTAGCATTTTCTCTCCGGCAACACGCGATGGAGCTGAATGAGCCATTCACGATTCATCTAGAGGCGTCTATGATTTGGCGTCATCCGCATATTCCGGCGCCAGAAGAGTCCCACGATTTCCAGCCGCACGCTCGACATTGAGAGTTGCAATCGGGCCGGCCTGCGAGAGAACCAAATGCGTATGGGATTCAAGAACTGCATCTCCTGGACTAACTAGAATGAGCGGATTGCGGTCACCAACTCAAGCACAGTATTCCTTCTGATATCTGCTCCATGTTTGTGGTTAGTCTAGAGTTTTCCAGCTTGAGCACTAACCTTGTCATGGCGCCTCAAGGCAGCAGCACCGATATGGCTCGCATTTGATCGCGTTGGAGCAAATCTGCGGATTCATTCGTCACCTCATTAAGGTCTGGCGGCTCGGATCCAACTTCCTTGCAACTGCCGAAATGCTCAGCCCTTTGGCCAGCTCGGCTAACGTGGCCAGACCGCCAGATCAGAAAGAGCACGCTTGCGAAATACGCCAGCTGAAGGAGCAGGGAACAAGCCAGTGTCGTGACGACTACCGTGCCGATTGAATGAGATGCGAAGTAGACAGTCAGTGCGGTGCTGCACAGCACCACCCCCAGGACTCGACAAAACATTCTAAAGGGCAACGCCGTTCTCCTGGTTTTGTCTCCTCAGATCACGCTGCGACCTGATCGGCCGCAACATGGGTCTGGCAGTTCTTCGGGCAGACGCGGGCGCAGGCCCCGCAGCCAATGCAGCGGCCATCATGATCGACGACCATGATCATGCGATTGAGCTCGCCATCGAAATCGTCGTCTTCGCCGTCGCAGGCGCCGAGGATTTCACCCGCGTCATCGACGCCGTAAAGATGCATGACCTCGCGCGAGCAAACTTTGAAACAGCGACCGCAGCCGATGCAGGTCGTGCCGTTTATAGCGGTGAGATATTCCGGCACCCATCCGGAGCCGTCGCGAGTGATGAATGTGCTCGTCATGGTAACTTCTTCATTGCAACGAGCTCTCTCCTGGCACCATCCAACTCGGCAAAAACGGCCGACGCTTCCTCGGCAACTTCCTCTATCTCCGTCCATTTTCTCGGGAGATCCTCTGCAAGGTCGCGCAATTTCATCTTGGCAATTGCCGCGCGCAGCTGAAGCTTTCGGACTTTCGTCCCCATCTCATCTAGCTTTGACATAATCCTTCCTCGAAATCGGTGTCTTCACGCCCGTGCCACGTCGCGATAAGCTTCAGTGGCTGCGGGCGCATCGTCGACCAGTTTCGTACCGGCCTCCCCGAGTTGCCGGAACGTCTCGAAGCCGAACCGATGGACGTCTGGACAGAACGACGAGCTGCCCGACCGTGAAAAGCACGGGCCCGAAGGCCTTACGGTTTTCATCTCCATCATTGGCGATGTCATCAGGCCGGAGCGCTCCTTGATCGCAAGCCCGACGGCCGTGTAGAACATATCGAGCCTCCACAGCACGTCCGGATCGGGATCGCCGATGATGGGATCGCACGGCGCTGTTTTTTGGTGATGATGAAGTCGCCCAGCAGTTCGGCGTCCGATTTGCCTTTCCCACCAGCCATAGGAGTCTTGAGCACGGATCAGCCGCACGAGGCATGTGACAAAAGGCATGGCAAGGGCCGCCTCGTCCTCGTTGACCGGATGGCTGACCAGCATCAGACATTTCGGCTTCTCCTCATTTCAGTCCTCTTCCTCGAAGCACGATGTCTGTTTTCTGGCACGCCCACTTCGGGCACACCTGCGCAGCCGACGTATGGCTCGGCGCCGCTGATTCCACGCAATTGATGTCCCTCGGGCCGACCTTGAACACGTCCTCGACTGCGAAGTCTTCCACGCGAATTCGCGTCGAACATCGCTTCCGCCGCAATGCGGGAGGCGATGAAGATTCGAGCCTCGATCCTGCTGCAAACGATCGACCAAGTGCTGCATGGACCTCCTTGCTGCGGTTACGCCAGGGAAATGGACGAATTGGCCGTAAGCCATTTCGACCAATTACCCTTTTTTATCTTTCTTCCTCGGCCGACCGCGCTTTGGCACTTTCGGGAAACTGTGAGCCGCAAAGAGAGCGCCGCAACAAGCCTTCGCACCCCTGTACTTGGCGAGGGCCTGCAGCAAATCCGGCAGATGCTGCTCTTTCAATTCGGCCGGGATAGGCTCCGGACCGTCCAGCGACGTCAGTGCCAGTTCGACCAACTCGATGGCGCGATCATTGTTGCCTTTCTCGTGATAGTATCGGGCGACCGCGGGATAGGACCGGAACTTACGACTGTCGCCTTGCGGCGGATTCAGCGCCAGGATGTGTTCGGACAGCTCCTTGCCCATCGCGAAGCGCTCAGCAGAGGGAAGGCGCGAATGGTCATTGGCCGGATGGAAAAGTTGGTCTAGCGCCGAAACCATCCAATCGGCGGAATTTTTGTCGATCGCGTCGCGAACCAACTGGCGCATCACGGGCAAGCCGATCCACATGTCTTGTATTTTGTGAAGCAACAGATGTGCATGGGCCAGGCGGAAATTGAGGTCGTCCGGCATCAAGGCAATGCCCTCTTCGATAGCCCAGAGCGCCGTCTTCCAATCTTCCAGCTTCACCGCCGCCCAGAACCTGTCATCGATCGGCTTCGTCAACGCTTGTCCGCGCGCCAGGGGTTCGCTTGTTGCGATCCGCTCCTGATCGGCAGCTTTCGCTTTGTTGCTGGTACGCCAGCTGCCGTTGAGCACTTTCGGCAAAACCTCACCGAGTTGGCTCGGATGACCGATAAAGGCAATGCAGCCGTCTCGGTCGACTACGAACGAGGTCGGAACCCCGACGCAAAAGCTGGGTTCCCTCCAAAGCTTCTTCATTTCGCCTGTGACGTCGAACGCAATCCGATGATTCAGATCCGGGCACTTTTCGGCCAACCACGCGTCCAACTTGGTCCGGGCCTCGACGGCCGTTGGAGCGTCTTCATCAGCCGCGATCCCGACGACCTCAAGTCCGCTGTCCTTGTATTTCTCCTGTAGCTGCATCAGCTCGAGCATCTCCGCCGCAGATAGTTCGCACCAAGTTGCCCAAAATTCGACGATATAGACTTTGCCGGGCTGGAAGTCCGCAAGGGGCTCGCCACGCAGCCAGTCCTCCACTTTGATCGAAGGAGCCGGTGACCCCATCCGCAACATCATCTTGCCCTCCAAAGCTATTGCCAAAGGTTGCGTGACCTTATGCGCAAGCTTGTTCCCCTTTGAGACGGGGCACGAGGGTTCAACGAAGGGAGAGCATTGTTCGTCTTGCGCATCTGCGTGCAGTCAGCCTTCACTCAGTGTTGCTGAATCTCAATTCGCAAAGGCCGTGCCAACGCGCTCAGCCGTGCGGTAAATGATTGATTATGCTTTGAAAACTTCTGTGGCGCCCAAGATCGCCGGTTGTATTGGACGCGACATTTTTTCCGCCAATGTCAGGTCTTGGACACGCATAACCCGCTTCCCGTCGGCGCAGAAGCGTGGCCACCGACGTCTCGACATATAGGGACCAACAGATGCATGACCGCGTTGGCTGCCGCCAGCCTCGTCATCATCGTCCGCCTCAAGCCTTGCTTGAGCTTCTTGTCGTTTCGGTCGCTCAAGTGGTAGCGCAACGCCATTGCGATTGCAGGCGCCGCTCCATCCGAGCATCGCCTCCGCCCTACCTCTTCCGCTTTGCGCTTGAATTCCTGCTGGCGACGCAGGAGTTCTTCACGACGACGCCGGTTATGTCCGGCTGCGGGTCGCGAGTACCGTTATCGCCAGATGATGATCGTGGGGAAGAGGGCCAGGATGAGTGCCGGCCTGTGCCGGGCCGGTGAACTCTCCCGGATCCTACTTTTGTTGTTCTGTGTCCCTGTGCGCAGGCCCTACGGGGACCACCTGGTGCGAATGTGAGCGTTGTCGGAATTTGGCCCGCCTGAAGGCCGCTAGGTCGCCACGCGATGGGCCAAGGCAGACTGAAAACGCCGAAGATGCGGCCGCCCTCGCCGCTGACGGCTACCATCCCAGGCGATGCTACGTGATTGATGCCACCGTTCGCGCCGAGGGCCGGCAAGAGCCCGATCGCCGGACTCGAAGGTCGGTGCGTTGGCCGCTGCACGGTCGTTCCGTGTTCAGTTCCCGGCCAGTGGTGAGGGAAATCGTGATAACGCTAGTACGAAGAGGCTATGGTCCGAACGCGGCCTGCCGCGCTGAAACGACTCTCTTTCTCGACCTGACGCCGGCTCGAGTATCTGTGTTTGAGCGCATTGAGGACGCCTGGGCTTCTGCCCGGCCGTTTGTCTGCGCGTTACGGGTTGTCTCGGCGAGCAGACACCGAGCGCGTTAGAGGCGTCCGGGGAATGTGCTTCGCGACGGCGCTTCCAAGTTGCTCATGAGCTTCGCGAAACCTGCTCGTTTGCGGCGACCTTCCTCCGACTTGGTATCAGGGTAGGTGGCCAGCGGAGTAGAGCTTTGAACAGCATCGGTGCTACTTCAGAACCCGTCAGCGGGCCAAAAACAGCGGCAAAGGCGTGCCAACTATCCATCTTATCACGCTACCGGAGAGCCGCTCGCGCAACCAGCGGCTGCCATAAGCGCCCATGACGATCACGTCGGCAGACGTGTCGATTGCGTGCTGCGCTAGCACCTTGGCCACCGGTTTGCCGCGGCTCGCCAGCCGGTCGACCCAAACCCGAGCACCGTGCCGAGTGAGATAGGCAGCGATGTCGGCTCCCGGCTCGGCGCCGTTTCCGGTGCAGGTCGCCTCCGGATCGACGACTGCGACACGAACTTCCTCAGCACCGGCTAGCAGATGCAGCGCTTCTCGAATCGAACGGGACGCCTCGACTCGCGAATCCCAGCCGACCAGCACGCGCCGTGGAGACAGAGTCGCCTCAGCGCCCTCCGGTACGACAAGCACCGGCTTTCCCGTGTCGAACAAGCTGCCGTTGATAACAAGGGGTCCGAGACTAGTCTCGTTGAGAAGTGCGGGGCCGACGATTGTCAGGTCGGTGCAGAGCGCCCGCTGTCGCACCGCGTCACCGACGCCGGCCTTGTCGCAGTGTTCGGTGTCGACATCATAGCAGCGCCACGTGGCTCTCAGCACTTTGTGAATTTCCCTGCATGTCTTTTCCAGGTTGGCCATCTCGTGTGAAAATTGTTCCCGTGCGGCAATGTGGTGTGCGCGATGTCTAGACCACTCGGGGATGCCACCGCCCAACGGCGGAGGGGACCCAATAAGCGGAGGCGATATCAGGAGCGGCGGAGGCGATATAATTAGTACGGAAAGATACGCGCCGACCTCGGCGCACAAGCGAGCAGCTATTGCGACGTCCTGATCGGGGTCAGCTCCCGTCACACTGAGTATTTTCTTGAAGGCCATCTGACTGCTTCCCCCTGAGATGTCGGGCCCGTAGCGCGTTTCGAACCGCAAGACTTGCCTTCCAACGAAGACGGAGAGTGGCACACCATCCGTTCGCGATTCAGTCGTCCAGCTTCTCGAGCGAGTAGCCGGCAGACCTGACAGTACGAATGACGCTACCTGGCGAGGCCGCCTTCAGCGCCTTTCTGATCCGGCTGATATGGACGTCGACAGTGCGTTCACCGACATGGATATTGTCCGGCCAGGCCGCGTCGATCAGCTCGTCTCGGCTGAAGACCTTGCCGGGAGCCTCAAGAAATTGCCGCAGCAGGTTGAATTCGAGAGGTCCGAGGTGGATGTCGTGGCCATTGCCGCGAACTCGGTGGGCATCGAGCTTCATCTCAAGGCTGCCGCAGCAGAGCCAGCTGCCATTTTCGATCCCGTTTGAACCCGGCTTCGGTAGCGCCAGCTTCGTGCGTAGATAGTCGAGCAGCATCGCCGGCGTGAAGGGCCGCACAAAGCTCTCGTCAATACCTGCCTTCAAGAGATCGAGCTGCTGGTTTTCGGCGCCGGGCGCGATCAGCGCAATAACCAGCAGGCCTCTGTTCCGGAACTCCGCCTTGAGCTGGGCACAGATGGTAGACCCTGTCGAGCTTGCCGGCTGGCAGTCCAGCACCACGGCCTGCGGCTCCCGTTCACTGGCTAATGCCAGCGCTTCCTCCACGCTTCTGGCCAGTTCAATCCTGAAGCCATCCACCCCCAGAATGTGGCTGTAGTACAGATACAACTCCGCATCTTGCGAACAGATCAGTACCCCTGGCTTCATCAGCGCTACCCCAAGAACCATATCGGCCTGGGCCGCCTCAATTGAGAGGGCTGGCCACCGCATGTCCTCAAGACCTGACATGATCCCCTCGATCGAAAGTCGGTTGCATCACGCCCGCGCCACCTCGGGATGAGCCTCAATGGCTGCGGTGGCATCGCCGGCCAGTTTGGTACCGGCCGCGGCGAGCTTCCAGAACGTCTCGAAACCGAACCGGTGGACGTCGCGCAGGGTCTTTGACAGAACGACCAACCGCCCGGCTGTGAAGAGCACGCGCCCGAAGCCCTCATGGCTCATCTCCATCATCGGCGATGCCATCAGGCCCGTGCGCTCCTCAATCGCAAGCCCGACGGCGGTGTAGAACTTATCGAGCCTCCACAGCACGTCCGGATCGGGATCGCCGATGATTGGAATTGCACGGCGCTGTTCCCTGGTGATGATGAAGTCGCCCAGCAGCTCGGGGTCCGATTTGCCTTCCCATGACCCGTGGGAATCATTGGCACGGATCAACCGCACGAGGCATTTGACGAACGGGGTGGCAAGGGCCGCCTCGTCCTCGGTGGCGGCAGGGCTAACAGCGGCTTCAAACATTTCGGCTACTCCTCAATTCAGCCCTCGTCCTCGAAGGAGGGTTTCTGTTCAGCGACACCTGCCTGCGCCAGCACCTTGCGCAGCCAAGGGGGAGGACACGTCCTGAGCATCATCTGCGTGCGCAACAGCACCTCTTGGATGGTCTGGGGCTGCGGGACTTTGATCGGATGGATCTTTGCGGAAACAAGTTTGGCTGCCGAAGGTCCGCCGATCGCCAGACAAAACAGGAGATGACAGCCCTTCAGCGCCTCCACCTTCGGGGTGATGCGGTCATCGCCCTCAGTTCGGTGCTTCCCGCTCTCGTCGGAAACGTCGTCAAAGGCCACGGCTTCCACGAGATTCCACTCCTCGCGCATCACGTCGTAGACAGCAAAGCGCCTGGCCGAGCCGAAATGGGCGTTGATGTTCTTCATGTCCTGCGTGGCCATTGCCACGCGCAATGCGCCGGCCTGGCGTTCCGGCGTCGGTGCGTGAACCTCGTCAGTGACGAGCGAGAGGCGACGGACGGAGCTCATCTGGCATTTCTCGCTTACGGAGTGGATCAAGCGCTTCAGGCGTTGGCGCGTGCCGGTTGGCTTCAAAAATGCCGGCAACCTCGAAGATCAGGTCGCGGGTCCCCTGGTAGAGGATTGTGAGCTTGTGCTGGCTGCCGAGCCGGTCGAAGATCGGGAAGCCGACCCGCATGAGCGGAATGCCGAGGCGCTGCGCCGCCTGGCGGCCGTGGGAATGAGTAACGAAAAGATCAGCGCCGGCGCCAAGAGCTTCCAAATCGCCGAGATCGCCAATTTGAACCGACTGCGCCGGTACTTCCTCCAGAATTTTCGACATAGCGGCCGTTGTGACCGCCGCCGCGATTTCGGAGCCCATTCCGATGAAGAAGCTAGCGAGTTGGTAGAGTTGGTCTGGTTCAGCAGCGATCGCAATTTTCTTGCCTCCAAAGTGGAAATGTCCGTCGAGCAACGCGTCCTGCAACTGCGCCCGGCGACGGCGCACGCCAGCCGGCGCCGCCGCGCCCGTAACCGCGGATAACAGCGAGACGAACAAGTCGGCGTCCTTCAATCCAGTCAGCGACCGGAACAGCACGTAAGGCACGCCGGTCAACCTCTGCAGCAGCTCGGCCGGGCGGCGCATATGCTCCCCGATCGCGACGCATTGCACAGCCATGCCAAGCTCGCGGATATCCTCGACGCTGGTGCCGCCATAGGTGGTCGTGACCCACCCGTCGGGCACCGTACCGTCGAGCGAGCCGGAGACGTCCGGCAGAATCACCGGCTTCAGTCCAAAGCTTTCGACCATCTCACGCAAATGCTCGATATCAGCCACAGTGAGGTTCCAGCCAGGCAGGATCACGATCTTCTTCGACTGCCGCGCCTGCTCGCCGGGCCGCGTAATCCTTTCGATCATCGCGGTGACAGCCTTGGCCCAGCCCTCTTCGATCGCGCCATTGAAATCCGGTGTGTTGGCTAGCACCACCTCCGTACCCGCGAGTTCTTCCCTGCGCTTCAGCCTGATATTGGCGATATCGCCTGCGCAGTCTTCACCCCGGGTTTCTACCAGCGCCGTGGTGCAGACCCCGATCAGCGTTGGCTTTGTGCGGGCCTTGAGATTGAGGATCGCCTCTTCCAGATGGTCTGCCCCGCCGAGGATCGTCGCCACCTCGTCCATCGCCGTCGTCTGCAAGGGGATGGCTTCCTTGAAATGTCGCACGAAGAGCACGAGGGCGAAGCTGGTGCACCCCTGGCTGCCGTGGAACAATGGCATCGCGCCGTCGACGCCAAGAAAGGCCAAGGCGGCACCCAAGGGCTGCGATGACTTCAGCGGATTGACCGCCGCCGCTTTGGTCTGGGGAAGGATGCGGACCATCGGCTCTCCTCAACACTCGCCGAAATCACCGGCCGTCGTGCCGGCGAATTCCTGGACAACATGCAAGGTCGCGGTCTCGCTTTTCGTGCGCGGCAGTTCCTGCCTCACCGCAGGCTGGCAATCCCATGGTGCCGGTTCCCGCACCTGGCGCCAGATCGGGTTATGAATAGCGAGGTCGATCTGGCGTACGAGTTCCACCATGCCGTGATAGCCGGCGTAAGGATGTTGGCGCTCCTGGTTGATATCGAGCCAGGGTGTCTTGGCCTTCAGGGCGATGAACTGCGTGCGCCCGCCCGACAGCATGATATCGGCCTTGTGTTCCGAGAGCATGGCGTGAAGCTCGCGCGGCGCCATCTGCTCGAACATGTGGTTGTCGTTCTTAAGGATCTGCTTGATGCGCTCCTTGTCTTCCACGGTCGACTTCTTGACAGAGGTGCCGACGATCTCGATGCCGATCCCCATCAGCGCATGGACGACCGACCAGGACTTCACACCGCCGGTGTTGAGCAGCACGCGCTTGCCTTCGAGCCTCGGCCGGTAGGCGGCTAGCTTCTTCCAAGCGATCGCCTCTTCCTCGGCAATCAATACCTCGGTGCGGCCGAGGATCTCCGGATCGGCGCCCTTCTTCACGAGCAGCTGAGATATTTGTCGGAGCGCTTCAGAGGTGGCGCTGATGCCGTAGAAGGAGCCCTCGAAAAACGGGATGTCCCAGCGCTGCTCCATCTTGCGGGCGAGATTGATGAGCGCGGTCGAGCACACCACCATAGCCGCCCGGGCGCGGTGCGCGCAGGCAATGTCGAAGTAACGCGCGTCGCCCGGAATGCAGGCGCGCACCCGAATGCCGAGCCGATCCAGCAGCGGCTTCACCAGCCAAAATTCGCCCGAGAGGTTGAATTCGCCAAGGATGTTGATGTCGTAAGGGCCGGCCTCGTCGGGCTCCACCGTGCCGATGACATGCTCGAGCAACGCCTCGCCGGCAAGCTTGTTGCCAAGATTCTTGGAGCCCACGAAGCCCGGCGCATTGACGGGCACCACCGGTAGACCGAACTTTTCCGCCGCGCGTTTGCACACGGCCTCAATGTCGTCGCCGATCAGCGCCGTCACGCAGGTCGGATAGACGAAGATCGCCGGCGGCCCATACGCTTCCTTGATCTCGCGGATCGCTTTGAAAAGCTTCCGCTCGCCCCGCCCCATCACAACATCGAGTTCGGTGAGGTCGGTCGTGAAGCTCGTGCGCCACAGCGTTGGCCCGGACGAAGCCGCACCGCGGTTGTCCCAGGAATTGCCCTCGCAGGCGAGCGGCCCATGGACCAGGTGTGCGACGTCGGTGATCGGCTGCAGTACGATCTTGGCGCCATCGAAGGCACAGCCGCCGGCCGCCGCCCCGGGGGTCAGTGGCTTCGAACAGCCCTCCTTGCGGGCCTTGGCATCCTTGCCGCGGTTCTGCTCGCAGGCGGGCTCGTTGAAGACATCCTGGATTTTGGCTCTGAGCAAGGACATTGCGTCGGTCTCCAAAGTCCCTCGGGAAGACGACCGGCCAAAGCCGACCGTCATGCTTAGCGGGTGAGGTCATACGAGTAGTCCGTCACGCCCGTCTCGCTTGTCTCGCGATCGAGCTTGTCGAAGATCTTGTCGAGGATCGTCGTCAGTACGCGCAATCCGCCTTGATAGCCCATGAGCGCAAACCGATGGTGATGGTGGCGGTCGAAGATCGGAAACGTCAGCCGGATCAGCGGCGTGCCCGTGTCGCGCTCCAGATACTTGCCATAGGAGTTGCCGATCAGCAGGTCCACCGGCTCGGTGAAGAGCAGCGAGCGCATCGCCCAGAGGTCCTTGCCCGCCCAAACTTGAGCACCGTTGCCGAAGGGCGATGATGCAAGCAGTGCCTTCAACTCCGCTTCCCATGCCGAGGTGCCGTTGGTGGCGAGGCAATGGGTCGGCTCGCCGCCCGTCTCCATAATGAAGCGGGCCATGGCGTAGACAAAGTCCGGATCACCGTAAATGGCGTATTTCTTACCGTGCAGCCAGGATTGGCTGTCGGCCATGGCGTCAACAAGTCGGCCGCGCTCCAGGCGGATTGCCTCGGGGATTTGCTTGCCGGAAATCGCGGAGACCTCCATCAGCAAGTCGTCGGTCGCCTGGACTCCAAGCGGGTAATGAAACGAGGCAGTCGCCTGCCCTACCCCCTCGCAATACTCCAGTGTTTTTCGGGTGTTGTAATGCTGAAGCGAAAGTGTCGCCTCGGCGTTGAGTGCCTTCCTCACGTCTTCGATCTTCGTGCCGCCGTCATACATGCGGTATTCGCCGTCGGACGGCGTGTCGAACTGGTCAGAGGCGTCTTGGATGAAAGTATAGGACACGCCTATCAGATCGAGCAGGCGCTTGAGTTCCCGGTTGTTGCCGACACAGAACCCGTCGAAGCCCGGAATGATGTTGATGGTTCCCTCGGCTTCCGTTCGCTCCTCGCCCTTCCAGAAATGCTCCAAAATGCCCTTGACCGCAACGTCATAGCCGTCGACATGGCTGCCGACAAAGGCCGGCGTGTGGGCGAAGGGCACGTCGAAGTCGCGCGGGACCGAGCCTTCGTCCTTGGCGTTCTCGATGAAGCTGTGCAGGTCGTCGCCAATGACCTCCGCCATACAAGTGGTCGAGACGGCGATCATCTTTGGGTCGTAAAGTTGGTACGTGTTGGCGAGCCCGTCTACCATGTTCTTCAGGCCGCCGAACACTGCCGCGTCCTCGGTCATCGAGGAGGAAACCGCCGAAGCAGGCTCCTTGAAATGGCGCGACAGGTGCGAGCGGTAATAGGCCACGCAGCCCTGGCTGCCGTGGACGAAGGACATGGTTCGCTCGAAGCCTGCGGCCGCGAACACCGCGCCGAGCGGCTGGCAGGCCTTGGCGGGGTTCACGACAAGCGCTTCGCGAGCAAGGTTCTTTTCGCGGTATTCCCACGTCTTGGTGAATTCGCCTTGGTCGGTAACGATCTGGTCCGGGTGAGGACATTCGAAATTCAGCCTCTTCTCGGCGAGCATCTGCCTGTATTCCGGCTCGCGGAACAGGGGCGCGTGGTCGAGAACTTTTTCAGCCGACTGCGGCATGGGCGGTTACCTCTTTGCATCTGGCCCGCCATAGGGCGGCACAGGGACGTCGAAAGTTTCAGGTCGCCCGCCGACAAGCGGCCACAGGCGTTCACGGCCTCCCGGTTTCCGGGAGGCCAGGGTTTCATTCGGCTGCGATCGCCGCCGACGGCTCGGCTTTTTTCTTCCAGGGGGCGTCGTAGAGGTTCCAGACCGGGTTGTTGATGGCCAGGTCCATGTCGCGGGCGAAGATGGCGAACCCGTCGTAGCCATGATACGGGCCGGAATAATCCCAGGAATGCATTTGACGGAACGGTATGCCCATCTTCTGGACCGGGTACTTTTCTTTGATGCCGGAGCCCACGAGATCAGGACGGATCCCCTCGATGAACTTCTCCAGCTCGTAACCAGTCACGTCGTCATAGATCAGGGTGCCCTTCTTCACGTAGTGGCCGGTGCGCTGATAGTCGTCGTTATGGCCAAATTCGTAGCCAGTGCCGACGATCACCATGCCCAGGTCCTCATATGCCGTGACGACGTGACGGGGGCGCAGCCCGCCGACATAGAGCATCACCGTCCTGCCTTCGAGGCGCGGCCGGTACTTGGCTATGACCGCTTCGACCAGCGGCCGGTATTTGGCGATGACCGCCTCGGCCTTGGCCTCAATTTCCGGCCCGAAGTGCTTGGCTATCTTGCGCAGAGAGGCTTCGGTCTGGGAGGGGCCGAAGAAGTTGTACTCCATCCAGGCGATGCCATACTTTTCCTCCATGTGCCGGCAGATGTAGTTCATCGACCTGTAGCAATGGATGAGATTTAGCTTCGCCTTTGGCGCCCGCTCTATTTCGGCCAGCGTAGCGTCGCCCGACCAGTTGCCGACCACGCGCAGGCCCATCTCCTCAAGCAGGATGCGCGAAGCCCAGGCGTCGCCGCCGATATTATAGTCGCCGACCACATTGACATCGTACGGGCCGGCCTCGAACTCGAGATCCTTCTTCTCAAACACCCAGTCGCGGATCGCGTCGTTGGCGATGTGGTGGCCGAGGGATTGCGAGACGCCGCGGAAGCCCTCGCAGCGCACCGGCACGATTGTCTTTTCGTGCTCCTTGGCCTTGTTGCGGGACACAGCTTCGGTGTCATCGCCAATCAGCCCGATCGGGCATTCGGATTGCACAGTCATGCCCTTGTTCAGCGGAAACAGTTCCTCGATCTCGTCGATGATCCGTTCCAGCTTCTTGTCGCCGCCGAAAACAATGTCCTTCTCTTGGAAATCGGAGGTGAACTGCATCGTGACGAACGTGTCGATGCCGGTCGTGCCGACGTAGTAGTTTCGGCGTTGCGACCAGGAATATTGTCCGCAGCCGACCGGGCCGTGGGAGATATGGACCATATCCTTGACTGGACCCCACACCACGCCTTTCGAGCCGGCATAGGCGCAGCCGCGAATCGTCATCACGCCGGGGATGGACTTGATGTTCGATTTGACCTCGCATTCGGAAAGGACCTCGCTTTCCTCGCCAGCCTCGTCGCCGCTCCTTGCGACGCTGAGGTGCTTTTTGCGGCGCTTCGCCGACTTGTCAGGATATTGCGACAGCACTTCCTCGATAAGCCTCGCATGGAGGCCACCGTCATTCTCGTATTCCAGGCTCATGGGACCCCTTTCAAGGTTCAGGGTGACGCCTCACCGACGAGGCGCCGTTCTTTGAAAGGCGCACCAGGTCAGGCGGCGCCTCATGTCGGCAGCAGTCGCTACTGTGCGGCAGTCTTGGCCGCTTCCTTGACCTGAAGCTCGGCAAGCATCTGCTCGTCGGTCTTCATGATGCCGAAGTCGAGCAGCATGTCCTCGAGCTCCTCCATGGTGATCGGGGTCGGGATGGTGCCCTGGCCCGAATTCCCGTGAATCTTCTCGGCCAGCGCCCTGTATTCCCCGGCCTGCTTGGAGTCCGGCGCATACTGAATGACAGACATCTTCCTGAGCTCGGCGTGCTGGACGATGTTGTCGCGCGGCACGAAGTGGATAAGCTTGGAATTGAGCCTGGAAGCCAGCGCTTCGGCGAGGTCGAGCTCGCGATCGGTTTGGCGCTCGTTGCAGATCAGGCCGCCGAGCCGCACGCCGCCCGAATGGGCGTATTTCAGGATGCCCTTGGCGATGTTGTTGGCGGCATAGAGCGCCATCATCTCGCCGGACATGACGATATAGATTTCCTGGGCCTTGTTTTCGCGGATCGGCATCGCGAAACCGCCACACACCACATCCCCGAGCACGTCGTAGGAGACATAGTCGACATCGTCGTAGGCGCCGTTCTCCTCGAGGAAGTTGATCGAGGTGATCACGCCGCGGCCGGCGCAGCCGACACCTGGCTCAGGGCCGCCGGACTCCACGCATTTGATGCCTTTGTAGCCGACCTTGAGCACGTCCGCGAGTTCCAGGTCTTCCACCGAACCTTCCTCTGCCGCGAGATGCAGGACCGTATCCTGCGCCTTCGCGTTCAGGATCAGGCGGGTGGAGTCGGCTTTGGGGTCGCAGCCGACTATCAGGATTCTCTGCCCGAGGTCGACCAGGGCGGCGAGCGTATTTTGGGAGGTGGTGGACTTGCCGATGCCGCCCTTGCCGTAAAAGGCGATCTGACGCAAACCTGACATGTAGCTTTCCTTCCTTCGTTCCCATTCATCGCGGCTGCCGCGACTTGAATGCCGGTCGGGCAGCTCTAGCCGCCTCGCACCTAAGGATCTCAAGACTCATGCCAATTTGGCTGATCCAACCGAAGAATAATTTCATAGTGGTTTTTCAGGGGTTTAGCTTGAGTTCCAAGAAAGGATCGTCGGAACAGCCCGTGTAGCGGACGCGACATTGGCGACACAAAGCGTCGGATCGCGATCCTCAGTCACCGCATTTTGAACCGCATCGTTATGTTGAAGTGGACGAACAGCATCTCAACCTACTTGCGGGAAGCTGCTAAACTTTCTGTGCCCGCGAGCTGACGTGCTTCGTCTCGCGTGTCCTCGTCGAGACTGCGTAGAATCCTGCGCGCGACGCTGGCATACCATCGTCCGCGGCCACTCATCCGGTGCCAGGGCGGATAGTCCGTTAGATCAGCAACTCGAGGGGTCTCGGCTCACTTGTCGGCACAGGAGTTCAGTATCGGCGTCATCGCCTTCACATGTTCGTCGATCCGCTCGAGCACTTTCGCTGCGACGACATCACGCTCAGGCAGATGCCACCAGTGTTCGTTGACGAGTTTGACCGTCTCGACCACTGCCTTCAGGACTGCTGGCTCCGGGAGCCGTGCACGGTTCGCAAATGCTTTCCATCGCGGTGCTGCTAGCGCCTTAAACGAGCGCTCTCCTCCAAGCGACAGCGCCATGGCGTCGGCGGGAATATATGGCACGGTGGACAGGACGTCGTAAATTGGTGCAAGCGCCGGCTTGTCGCCGTTACCGGGATAGATCAAAGACCAGTTCTTCAGGTGCATGTCGCCATTGCCGGTGATGACGGTCAGTGCCAGGCGGCGGACGAACTCGAGAGCCGCCGTAGGCGAGACGGCCACGCCAAGAGCCAAGGCTATGTCGTGATAAGCAGCCCCCTCATATTTGCGCGAGGGGTAGACACCGAAGACCTGAGCGAAATCCTCGACGTGTATCCTCTCGCCACCGGCGCCGCGATCGAAGCGTTTGACGAGAAGGACCTTGCCGTCAGACAGCGTGTTGAATTCTTCGGGGACGCCCTCAAAATCGGACTTCTCGACCAGTTCGCATTCAGGAACGTCCATGCCGATTGCTGCTGCCAGCGCGAGGTTGGCGAATTCATTTTCGGAAACGCCCGGAAAGACCGTCGAAGGGAACTTGGCAATGTACCGGCCCTGCTCGTCGTCCATCGGCAAGGTAAGGCCGCCGCCTTTTCCAATGTTCTTCATGACCGACAGCTTCATCTGCACGCCGGCAAGCGAGAACCGTGCCTTGGGCTGATCCTTTGAAGCGTCCTGCGAAACCGCTATCGCGCCGTCACTGCGCAACGCCCGTACGGCTCCCGGCAGATCGGCGCCCAGTGCCGCTAAAAGGTCGAAATCATTGCCTGGCCGCACATTGCCTTCGTGGTGCCTTTCCATCGCCTCGCGCAATTTCTCCTCGGGCAGGAGGTTCGCGAAGAAAGCGGGCAAGGCGCTTGCCAGAGGCTTCGGATCTTTCCGCAATCCTCCCGTCGCTGCCCGGAACGACAGGCTGAAAACCGGAAAGCCGCCCGTCGCGCGGTAGGCCTCATCGAAGTTGAATGCATTGAAATCGCCCGGCGTCCTGACGATCGTGCCGATCTTCACTGCGTTCAAGAGCACGTCCAGCGACGGGATCGTCTTAGGTGCGCGAAATACTGGGGCCATGATCGTCATCGTCAGGTTGAGAAACAAAGGCGGGTCGATCGTCATCATCATGCGGACGCAATAGAGCCTGGACAGCTCGCACCATGACTTGCGGAACCAGCATCATTTCCAGGCCGAGCGCGCGAGCGATATTCATGAGCGTTGTTGCACGCGCGGCTGCGGCTCCCGTTTCGATGTCGCGATATCGGGGACGGGATATACCCGCCAAATCAGCGACCTGCTCCTGCGTCATCGCAGCGGCCAGCCTCGCCTGCCTGAAATGCCCACCGATTTCGCGCAGAACTTCCGATTGAGAATCCATATGATATGTAAACGATCCATTCCAATGCTAGATGATATGGCAGAGTATCTTATCTAGCGATAGAGTCAACGTGTTAGGATCTGTTCGCGTATCATGCATCGGACAAATGATACGTAAAAAGATCAATCATCCTGCCTTTTGGCGCCCCCGACGGTGGACGCCGTCCGAAGCTGACGCCCGATCAGCGCTCCGAAATCTCGGAATGTTAAATCAAGGGGTCCGGCGGCTGAAATCGCTCGTCTCTTCTCGTTCATACGGCCGGCCGCGCTGCCTGGGGGTCAATGTGATCGCCACTCCTTGATGGCAATGGCTTTGTACCATCTGCTCCTGCCGGTCTCCCGCCGCACCTGGTGTTCCGACCCTTTCAGGGGCTTCTCGCCCTGCGTGACCGGTCACCCTGATCAAGCATCGACATAGCCGTCGAATACCGCTTTACTCTCGGCTGTGCGTTCGGGCATGGCGAGGTGCCTCCCCGATAACGAAGCAGCACCCGAACAACCCCGCGACCAGGCAATCCCCCCGCTTCCGAGACTTTCGCACTCAGTAAGACTAGCGCCCGCCGCACGTACGGGCGCCGCCGGCGTCAACCGGCGGGCAGATGCGCCGAGGGCAACAAGCGGGCCTGACGCAACGCCGCCAGATCAGCCGAGCCGGTGCAGAAGCAGGCGACGGCCAACTGGCGGATGACGATCTCGAAATGCGCGACAACGGCCTCGCTGGATTGCGTAGCCGCGCGCAGCACGCCGGCTGCCTGCCCGGCGATGTCCGCGCCCAGGCGGATGGCCTTGGCCACGTCGACGCCGTCGCTGATCCCGCCCGACGCGATCAGCTTCACCGCTGGCATCGC
Organism: Mesorhizobium sp. M1342; assembly: GCF_040317955.1. NCBI lineage: Bacteria > Pseudomonadati > Pseudomonadota > Alphaproteobacteria > Hyphomicrobiales > Phyllobacteriaceae > Mesorhizobium > Mesorhizobium sp. M1342. The sequence goes on from NZ_JAMYLI010000015.1 coordinate 95,466, forward strand.
CCGACGTACCGCCTGCACGCTGGCCGGGGTCGCAATCCCCCAATCCGCGAATGCCATTGCCACTGCGCGGTCGGCGGCATCGGGGGCGCGCTCGCCCTCCACCGCGGCCCAGCTGGTGCCGCCGGCGCCGGCGACATCGATCACCGCCACGCCCGCCTCGACGAGCGCACGGGCCACCGAGGCGGACAGGCCCGACCCCACTTCCTTGGCCACGATCGGCACGCCGACGCTGCGCGCGGCGCGAGCGATCTGCGCCAGGACGCCGCGCCAGTCACGGTCGCCCTCCGGCTGTACCGCTTCCTGCAGCGGATTGAGATGGACGATGAGTCCATCGGCCTCCAGTGCATCCACCGCCCGGCGCGCGAGGTCCAGGCCGTCGGGCTGGCGCAGTTGCGCGGCGCCGATATTGGCCAGCAAGGGAACGTCTGGGGTCAGGCGGCGCAGCGCGCGCGTCAGCCCTTGGGAGTTGCGGGATTGCAGGCTCACGCGCTGCGAACCGACGCACATGGCGATCCCCAAGGCTTGCGCTGCCTCGCTCAGATGCCGGTTGATGGCCTCGGCGCGTGGCATGCCGCCGGTCATGGAGCTGATCAGCAGAGGCGCGCGCATGGTCTTGCCCAGCAGCGAGGCGCTGAGGTCGATCTGCGTCAGGTCCAACTCGGGCAATGCGCAGTGTTCGAAACGAATGTACTCCCAGCCGGCGGCGGCCTGGGCCCGCGCCGTTCGCCGATCCAGCACGATGTCCAGGTGGTCGTCCTTGCGCCGGCTCAAGTTGGTGTCGCTGATGCTCGCTCCATCCGCGTCATCGGGCGACGGCGTTGCGTCGGGCCGGACCGACGGCAGCGCGCGCACGCCGCCGTTCGCGCGTTCAGGCGGGCGCACGCTGGCCTCCGCCCGCAGCGTCGCTGCGGTAGCGGCTGGTCGAGGTCTCGTAGTACTGCGCGCGGACTGCCGCCATGGCCTCGATCAACGGTCCCCACGGCGCGGGAAAACGTTCTTCCGCCATCACCCGGTGCAGCATGCGTGTGTGGCCGGCCAACTCGTCCTTGAGGAACTCCACCACAGGCATGGCGGGATAGCGCTGCAGCAGCAGGATCGCCGCGTTGTTGGCCTCGCCGGCCGATCTATCCTTTTCGCGTCCATGCAAATCGTTCTGCAAACGCCCTATTGCGGATATGAGCCGCAGGGCCTGGCGAAACGCCGGACGCGCGCGCAAGGTCGCCATGTCCAGCCCCCACAGCAACGACAGGCAACAGAACACGTTCGTGTAGGCGATCGAATCCACGCCGTTCTGCATGTACTCGGCGTAGGACCAGCGCTCCTCCCCTGCCGCCTGCGCGTGTCCGGCGCGCAGCGCCGCGCAGTAGCACCGGGTATCCTCGAGAAGCTGGGCATAGTCGCGACGATCGTAGGCGAGCGCGGCGAGCGAAGCGCGCAGCACAGCACAGCCCTCGAATCCGGGGAGCACACACCGCACGCCTTGCCCCAGCGCCTGCTCCACGGCGGCGAGTTGCTCCGGCGCGATCAGGTCAAGGTCGTTGCAATCGTCGAGCCAGAACAGCAGCGCCAGTTCGCGATAGAACGCCACGATCAGCGTTTCGTCCAGCGGATCGCGGCCGGTGCGGGCGCTGGTGTCGCGCAGGCTCGGATGGATGCGCTGCAGGATGTACTGGCCGCCCCGGACTGCTTCCACGCCATGCTCGTCGGCGAACCCGGTCAGGGAACGCCCCCACTCCAGCACCTGCTGCAGGGCGCGATCGGTCGGGATCATGGCCCCCCTCCTGCTCCCTCGGCCGAGACGCGCCGCCCCCAACGAAGCGCCAGCCACAACCCGGCGAGTTCGGCCACGCGCACCGCCCGGGTGGGGCAATACAGTTCCTTGCCGATCCACAGCGGCGTCTGGGGCAATGCATGGGCTGCGTGGCGGGCGAGCATCCACTTCAGCGCACGCCCCACCGCCTGCGCGATGCGCCGGCGCCCTGCCGGCTCTTCGCTCCCGTCCATCACGTGCAACGCGAACAGCGCATAGGCGGTTTCCTCGAATGTAGACGCGCGACCGGCGCCCCAGCCGCCGTCGTCGCGCTGCGCCCGCAGCAGCCCGGTCAGCGCGCGCTCGTCGCGCCAATGGGGGTTGCCTTGCGCGAGCGCAGCGACCGCATGCGCGGTGGGATAAAGCCACGAAACGTGCCATTTTTCGTTGTCCCATACACCGTGGGCGTTGCGATTGGCCTGGACGTAGGCGCTGGTGCCGGCCGCGGGTTTTCCCAAGATTCGCAACGCATGCAGGGCATGGATGTTGGTCGACACCGAGGCATTGCGCTCGCCGGGGAAGGTGACGAACAGCTCGCCGGTTTCGAACTGGCGCAACGCGTCGGCCGCCGGGTCGCGGCCTGCAAGGCGAAGGACGCACAACGCAACGGCGGTGTCGTCCGCATCGGCCGCGAAGTGCAAGGCAGGGCCCAGACCGCGGACTCCGAGGCGGGCGTCGAGTTGCGCGATGATCACTTGCACCGCCTCGGCGAGCGCGGGATGCGGGAACAGACCGGCCAGATGCAGGGTGTACAGCGACCAGCATGGCTCGAACACATTGATCGGCCAGACGTTGGGAACGACACCTTCAATGCCGGTGCGCGTTGCCCGCGATGCAGCCTGCAGATACCCGTCGGTGCGCCCGACGTGCGGCGTTCTTCCCTGTGTCACGGCGTGCGCACGCCACGCGGCGGTGGCCGCTGGACTGATGCCGATGCTGCCGTCGTCGTCCGGGCATGCGGTGGCCGGCGACGTCCCCCAGGCTTCCCAGGAGTGCAGCAACGGATGGCCGCTCGGCAACGTCGCCACAGCCCCCAACTTGACCAGGCGTGCTTGCCGCAACGGCAACAGCGCCGGGTGGCGCGAAAACGCCAAGCCGCCCAGCAAGGATGCGGCCTCGTCGCACAACTGCGGCAGGATCAGCTCCGCGCCGATGGGCGCGTCTTCCGGCACCGCATTCGCGTAGGGATCGGGCTGGCGCTCGAGGAACCGGATTGCAGCCTGGGCTGCGTCGGCAGCGCCGGGAAGAGGATCGGCACGCTGCAATGCCAGCAACGCCGCCCAGGTAGGCGCATGGCGAAACAGCGGGAAGTCCGCACTTCCCCATCCGCCATCGGCCTGTTGCTGCGCGATGAGCCACTCGTATGCGTCGTGCCGACCGGTGACGTTGCCGTGGAACTGCAGAGCTCGCGCCGTGTCGTATACGGACGGACCGACGCTACCGCCGTCGCTCATCTCGCTCAGCAGATGACGCAATTCGGAAAGGATCTGTTCGGACAGCGCGTTCACGCGGTATGTTCCTTCTGCAGAGGGCTAACGAGAACAGAAACGTGCAGACGCCGCGCACGTCGCCGCCGACACGGACACAGTGCAGCATGCAGCGCCCGCCGGCCGATCGCACCAGCACAGGGGCGAGTCCTTACGGATGGGCGCGCTCATGCGTGTGGCGCGGACAGATAGACCTTGGCCCGCTGCAGCATCTGCGCCAACCCTTCCGCACGCGGCCCCAGAGGGGCGATGGCCTCCCCGGCGTCGTGCAACAAGTACAGCGCGAACTGGCGCGCAGCCTGCAGCCCCATGATCGACGCGCAGGTCGGCTTCTGCGCCGCCGCGTCCTTACCGGGGGTCTTGCCAAGAGTCGCGGTATCCGCCGTCGCGTCGAGAATGTCGTCGGCCACCTGCAACGCCAGGCCGAAACAGGCGGTGTAGCGATCGAGCGCTGCATACAGCGCAGCGTGCGCGGCATCCTCCGCGATGGAGTATAGCGCGCCCATGCGAACCGACGCGCGCACTAGCGCTCCGGTTTTCATCCCGTGCATCGCCAGGATCCTGTCCAGCCCGGCGTGCTTTCCGACCAACGACAGATCCATGGCCTGCCCGCCTGCGGCACCCTCGGCGGACACCGCCTGCGCCAGTTCGCGCACGAGCGCGATACGGATGTCGTCCGGCGCATCCAGGCTCGCCAGGGTCAGGAAGGCGTGGGCCTGCAGCGCATCGCCGACCAGGATCGCAGTGGCTTCGCCGAACTTTACGTGCACGGTCGGAAGGCCGCGGCGAAGCACGTCGTCATCCATCGCGGGCAGGTCGTCGTGGACCAGGGTACAGGCGTGCATCATCTCGATGGCGGCGCCGACGTCGTCGAGCATGTGCGCCGGCGTGCCCGCCAGTGCGCCGGCAGCCAGACAGAGCAAGGCGCGGGTGCGCTTCCCGCCATGCAAGGTGGCGTAGCGCATGGCCGCCATCAGCTCTGTCTTACCGTCGTCTTTGGCGCAGAGCAGACGCCCCAGAGCCTGTTCGACCCGCTTTGCGCCGTCCTGCATCCAGATCTCGGGGAGCAGCCCGCCAGAGGCGGCGCGCGCCTGCGCGCCCAATCCGCCGGATGCGGAAACGCCGATTCGGTCGCGTGGAGTGGAACCGGTCTGCATGTTGTTGATGTCCTTGTAGCTGAGACGGCCACGGCGAGCGCAAGCCGTCACGGTGTTGCCGGCGTCACACCAATGCGTGCGCTGAGTGCAGCAATGCCGCGCCCCGCCGGCGCCGCTGCCTTGCCACACAGGGCGTGCCCAGCTCATGAGAAGCCTATGCGGATTGCCATGGACGGATGTGCGGTCGGGTAATAGCGCCGGCCTTTTTCGACGTCGCCCAGCAACTGCGGCCGCACCCCGGCCTTGTGCATGGTCAGCGCCAAGGCGATGCAGAACTGCACCATTTCCAGCCATACCAGGTGGTAGCCGATGCAGACGTGTGGGCCGGTACCGAACTGCAGCATGTCCACGGGCCGGATCGGCTCTGTGCGTAGCAGCCACCGCGCCAGGCGGAACTGATCAGGCGCCTCGTGCAGCAGCGCCGAGGTCGAGAAATGCAGCAGCGGGATGCATAGATGGGTGCCCGCGGGAATGCGCCGTTGGCCGAGTTGCAATTCCTGCAGCGCGCGACGCGGCAGGAGCGTGGTCGCCGGATGCAGGCGCAGTGTCTCGCGAAACAGCGCCTCGGCGACCGGACACTGCGCCAGATCCGCGTGCCGGGTCGGCACCGCGCCCACGCGTTGCGCCTCCTCGACCAGGGCGTCCCACAGCACAGGCTGCCGCGCCAGCTCGATCACAATCCAGGCCATCGTCGAGGCAGTGGTGTCGTGACCGGCAAGCAGCAGCAAGCGAATATTCGCGATCAGGACGTCATCGGAGAGCGGACCGTCGCTGCGGTCAAAGGCGCTCACCATGTCGTTGATCAGCCCGGTGCGCGCGGCATGCGCGCGCGCATCGCGGACGAACCGGCGCAACTGCGCGTCGATCCAGTCGCGGGCGGCACGGCCGCGCCGCAAGGGCAGTCCGGGCAGGTCGACCGGGGGGGCTACGATCAATTGCAGCAATTGCCGGTACTTGCGATGCCATCCCGGCAGATCCTGCGCGGGGATTCCCATGAGGCTGAAGATGAGCTTCAGCATCAGGTCCCCGGTTTCGCGCAGGATGGTTACCTCGCCGCGGGCGCGCCACGCCTGCACCCGCGCCTGGATGACGGGCGCGAACAGGTCGCCGATCCCGGCCTGGGTCAGTCCCTTGGGCAAGAACGCTGCCTTGATGGCATCGCGCGCCTGCCGGTGCGCGCCGCCGTCCAGGGCAACCAACGTTCCGCCAAGCAATTCGGGCGCGATCTCTTCGATCAGCGCCGAGGACACGTCCTTGTGCTTGAGCAGTGAGAAAGCGTCCGGATCCACACAGGTCATCAGATGTCCGGCAGGGCCGAAATCCAGCCAGAAGTGGCTGCCCAGCGTGCGTTGCGCGCGCCGCAGCAGGCGCGGCAGGTCGCAGACAATGGCGGGAAGATGCCCGACCAGGGGGAAAGCGCCAGGCATGACCGGGATGTCGCATCGCAGCCGGTGCCGACGGTTGAGTGGATTGAGCAGCATGTCCATCAGCAGCGCGCCGCCGCCGCCGATTCGGAGGCGCCTGCAGGGCGCGCGGCGCAGCTGTTGCCACCGTCGGCATATGTCGGCACATGCGCCAGCATGCCGCCATCGATGCACACGAGCTGGCCGGTGATGAACGCAGCATCGTCGGAGAGCAGGAACGCCACCAGCGCGGCCACATCCTCGGGGCGGCCGACGCGCTGCAGGAGCTGGTGCCGGCGCAGATGCCGTTGCATGCACTCGTCCAGCTTAGCGAGGAGACGCTCGGTCATGATAAGACCCGGCGCAACCGCGTTGCAGCGTATCTGAGAGTGACCGTACTGGGTGGCGAGCGAAGCCGAGAGCATGTTCATCGCCGCCTTCGACGCGGCGTAGGACGTCTGCGCCGTGTCACCGCTGAGCCCTTGGCACGACGACATGTTGACGATCGCGCCACCGCCGCGGGCGATCATCCGTGGGATGGCCTGCCGGCAGCAGAGCAGCGTGCCGCGCAGATTGGTCGCCATTGTCTGGTCCCAGACTGCCAGGTCCAGGTCGAGGATGGCGCGGTCGCGCGGGGTCAGATGCATGGCGCTCGCATTGTTCACCAGCAGGTCGACCCCCCCGAAGTGCCGCTCCGCCGTCTCGAACAGCGCTGCCACCGCCTGCTCATCGGCGATATCCATGGCTATGGCCAGCGCGTGGCCTGCTTCGGCCGCGATCTGCGCGGTGCAGGCGATGGCCGCAGGGCCATCAATGTCGGCCACCACCACTCTGCCGCCTCCGCGCGCGATGGCGAGAGCGCATGTCTTGCCGATGCCGGCGCCAGCGCCGGTCACCACGGCCACCTTGCCTTCAAACCGTCCCATCGTGTCTCCTGAATTGCATTGGTCTTTCGCGGCATGCCGCTGGGCCTGCGTCGGAGAAGGCGCCGGGTCGGCGCTGGCGCACTCGTCATGGCCAGCGTCGCTTTCGATGACCCGAATGGCGGCGACCGGGCACTGGTTCGCCGCAAGCCGCACGGCGGCGTGCAGCGCCTGCGGGACCGTCGCAACGCACACTTCGGCCACGCCGTCCGGTTCGCGCTGGCGAAAGGTGCCCGGCAGCGTCAGCACGCACTGCCCGGTCGTTCCGCACAGATCCTGATCGACCAGGACGCGCATCTCAGCCCTCCTGCCCATGCAGCCGTACCGGCAGCGCGCGGAACGTCCTAAGGAACGCGGAGGGCTCCCGGGTCGGCTGCTCGGCCAATGCCAGCGTGGGGAAGCGCGCCTGGATCCGCGGCAGGCTCTCGGCCAATTGCACCCGGGCCAGTTGCGCACCAAGGCAGAAGTGGATGCCGTGGCCGAAGGTCAGCATGATCTTCCCGTCGATCGACATGCCAGGACTGGTGCCGTAGAACCGCACGGCATCGAAGCGATCGGGATCGGCGAAGGCGTCCGGGTCGCGATTGCCGGCCGCGATCAGCACGCGCACGTCCGCGTTCTTCGGGATCACCACGCCGCCCAGTTCGATGTCGCGCTGGGCGATACGCGGAATGGAGCTGAACATGGCGGGCGCGTCATAGCGCAGGGCTTCTTCGACGAAAGCCTTCACCCCCACGGCATCTCCCTTGAGCCAGTGCCGCTGTTCGGGATACGCCAGCATCGCCAGGACCGCATGGCCGATGGCCGCGGCAGTGGTGGCGAAGCCGCCCAGCAGCATGCCCCAAAGCATGCTGATCAATTCCGCATCCGACAGCGTCTCGGCATCGTCGTCGTGTGCGCCGACCAGCATTGACACGATGTCGTGGCGGGAATCGGTGCGCCTGCGCTGTATGAGGTCGCCGAAGTAGGCCTGCACCCTGGCGCTGGCCGCGTCCCCCGCGGCGAGCTGGGGATCGCTGGCGTGCGGGCTCAGGCCTTCCAGAATGGCGCTGATGCCGGTGATGAGCCCGAGAATGTCATCCGGGGGCATGCCGAACAGTTCGCCGAAAACCAGCATGGGCAAGGCCAGCGCGAATTCCTGATGCAGGTCCACCGCCTCCCCGCGCTCCAGCGCGGGCGCCATGCCGTCCAGGCGCGCCGCGACGATGCGAGCGATGGTCGGCCTCAGCTTGTCGATCTGGCCGATGGTGAAATCTCGCGAGATCAGCCGGCGCAGACGCGTATGCGTTGGAGGTTCCTTCATCGCTAAAGTGGACGCCAGCAGACTTAGCGACAGGCTGGTCGCCGCACGCGGGAAATAGCGCGCCAGTTCGCCTGGCGCCGGCCCCCGAAAAGCATCGCCCGTGGCCTTGAGCGCCCAGTAGATGTCGGCGTGGCGGCTCAACAGAAAGAGGCCCGACGCCGCGCGATGTACCGGATCGTGCTCGCGCAACCACCGCATGAATGGGTACGGGTCCTGAATGCACGCTGGCGACGCCAGTTCGGCGAAGGCGTCCCGGCATGCTGCCGTGGTTTCTTGCACGTCCATCTTGGTCACCTGTTGGCTGGCTGATCTGATCGGCGCGCGGCAGGCGCGCCGGCAATTCGAGAACATCGCGATTCCTGGTGGCATCCGAGCATCACCAGAGCACCGGGAACTCCTCGAACCCACCAGTGATGATCTCCTTGCGCAACTTCAGTTCTTCGGGCGCCACGGCCAGGCGCAGCGCGGGAAAGCGCTGGAAGATCGAACCGAACACCGCCTTGAGTTCCAGCCTGGCCAGCGACAAGCCGACGCAGTTGTGCGGCCCGTAGGAGAACGCCAGGTGCGGGTTTTCGTCACGTCCTATGTCGAAGATTTCCGGGTCGTCGAAATGGCGCGGATCGAACGACGTCGCCGGCAGGCCGACCAGCACCTTGCTCTCCGCGGGAACATGCACGCCCGCGATGGTCACGTCGGTCCTCGGATAGCGCATGATGCCGTCCCAGCCGGCGCCCGGCGGGTACATGCGCAGGATTTCCTCAACCGCCTTGTCCACCAGGGATGGATCGCCGACCAGGCGTTCGCGCTGTTGCGGATGGCGGAACATGGCCAGCAGGCCGAATTCGATCTGCGCGACGGTGCTCTCGTGCCCCGCAACCAGCATGCCCGCCGCCAGGCCGATCGCCTCTTCCTCGGTCGCCTTGCCCTGGTCGACCGCCGCGAGCAGATCCGTCAGCACGTTGTCGCCCGGATCCTGGCGCTTGTCCCGCATCTTGCCGCGAATGTAGGCGCGGAGTTCTTCCCAGGCCAAGCGCGACGCGCTTCGCGGGCCGCTTTCATGCTGGTGCGTCATCACCTCGTCGGACAGCCCGGCGAAAAAGGCGTGATCCTCGTAGAGCACGCCCATCAGCGCGCCAATGACCATGGCGGGAAGCGGAAAGGAGAGGTGGCGCCGCAGATCGGCGGGCTGGGGCTGGGCCGCCAGCGTCTCGAACAACTGCGCGGCGATCGCCTCGACCTGCTGCGCGAGCAGCTTCACCCTGCCGTTGCTGAAGGCCGGCGCCACGATCGTGCGTAGCCGCGTATGCTCGCCCCCCTCGTGCGAGACCAGCCATCCTGGCGAACCGAGAATCACCGAATCCGGGGTGAATGCCGCCGGCGGCATTCCCGCGGGCCGGAACGCCGCGTCGGACAACACCGCCTTGGCCTCGTCATAGCCTGTCACCCACCAGCCTTCGTGCCCGGACGGAAAGCGCACGCGGTGGATCGGACCGTTGGCCCGTAGCGCCAACATCTCAGGCGAGGGCTCGATGTGATCGACGCGCCACATCGGCAGCGTGGGCAAAGGTTGTTCGGACATGCGGCACTTCACTCTATAGCGATGGAAGGGCGGAAGGTGACCGGCGGGCGCTGCGGTAGAGAAGACCTACGACGGCATGTGGACGACGTCGTCGGAGGCAGACCGATTATTAGGATCGGCTAACGCTTAACTGTCTAGGCAAACGCGCGGCGAGATGCAGACGTTATCCTGTACCTTCGAGGTCAGGATAAAGTCGGTGTGGTGGGCCTTTGACTCGCCGCCGGCCAAGATTTCCTGCGCAAGGGTCGACAAGGGCGGCGAGCTGTTGGGTAAGGGCGGTTTCGCCGAGGACCCCCTGCCCTTAGACGCTATCCGACGCGGATTTGACATTTTGCTTTTCTTTCTTCGTTCCATTCGTGTCATCCACGAAATGAAAGTCGGTCGGCGGCTCCCGGCCCGCAACGAAGGTGCTTCAAATCTCGTGCCAATTTGGCCGCAGCAGAAAAAGATTGTGGCAGCTTCTCAGCGGCCTACCCTGAGGCCAGAGAAGAGCTAGGCGAAATAAGCCGGTGTCGCGGGCCAACAAAGGCGACGGAACAGTGTCGGACAGAACGCCTCGGGCGACCTTTAGGTCGGGCCTGCGACATTTTGGTCCAGTTTCGAACATAAGAGGGCGGCAAACAGACAGGATTGGGGAATTCGATCCTCACGGCGCCAAGGCGCTTGCCCAAGAGCGCGCGCTCATGTTGCTGCGACAGGCGCGTGTTCGCGATAGCCGTGCCTGCGCACCCATGAACGCTAGCGGCACACGCTACGACTGGAGTGCCCGCCAGCCTCAGGTAGTGCATCGGCTCGGCTTCCGGTTCTTCTTTGCCCAGCCGGGGCTGAAGCGCCGAATATCCGCCGTTGTTGCCTATGTGACGAGGCGGCATAGCGCGCGCCCGATCTTCTAAGACACGGCCTCCGAGAAGAAGGGGCGGTCCAACAGCACCTCTATTTGAAATGGCACGCCGCTTGCTGCTCCTGGTTAGAGCACCATCAAATCACGATGAAAGCGACTTGCACCATGCCCGACGCGCGAAGCTCTAGACAGTGGTCTGAGGAGACGGTGCCCGTTCCCGCTGAACATCGGGACATCGTCTCCTCCGGAAGGCCGTTCTCGGTGGCTGCTTCGCGCATGGCTGGTCCGATGCCGGCACGCCAACACGGGCCGCTCGCGCAAATGCCGTTTACCGGTTCGGTTCAGCATGTGAGTGCCCAAGGGCCCCGTCAAAGGGTCACCCAAGCCAAGGCCGGCGGGTCACTGCCACATATCGACAAGACGCTGAACCAGTCTAGTGACCCGAGTCTGCGTGAAGTGACATTTCAGGCCCCCACATGCTCGCGATATTGGCTACTTCCGGCCGCTATCCCTTTTCCAAACGCACGATCGTGGGTGACCGATCCCGCTTGCGGCGCCATAGCCGTGGAAAGCAAGCGGCTCGACGTCTCCATCTCGCTCAGATCGATTGCGTTCGGGTGGCCAAGACACCGCCAAGACGTTCCCATACGTCGGGAGGGATAAAGGAGGTTGCGAGCCGCGAGGCCCTCATTCCATGCCCGGCATACGAGCCTTAGCTCGGTATTGCGCCAGCCTCTGCCAGAATTCAGCGCGCCAGTTTCTACTTTTGCAGGAGCAAATTAATGACAGTTCAAAAGAAAGTTCCCTTCGTCACCTTTCTCACGCGTGTTCACGATAAGTCAGTCCAGGGGCCAAATCCATATCGCTGGGAAGAAAAGACATCTGACGACTACTTTTCCGGCAGGCGGGTCATCCTGTTCTCGCTGCCTGGCGCCTTCACCCCGACCTGCTCGACCTACCAATTGCCCAAGTTCGAAGAGCTCTATGATGAGTTTGCGAAGCAGGGAATTGACGCGATTTACTGCGTCTCAGTCAACGATGCCTTCGTCATGAATGCGTGGGGGAAGTCCTTGGGCCTGAAGCAGGTCGAGCTCATCCCCGATGGCTCAGGCGAGTTCACACGCAAAATGGGCATGCTGGTCGCCAAGGACAATCTCGGCTTCGGGATGCGCTCCTGGCGCTACGCCGCCCTGATCAACAATGGCGTGGTGGAGCAGTGGTTCGAGGAGGAAGGTTTCTCCGACAACTGCGAGGCCGACCCGTATGGCGTCTCATCCCCGCAAAACGTTCTCGAAACGCTGAAAGCCGCCGCATGACCTAGCAAACGTCCCATTGGTGCCATTGCCGGCCCCAAGGGGCTCCTCGACAGGATTATCCCGCTCACCATGCAATCCTCAGCAAGCCTGCTTCAGCGCCAGAAGCAATCCATGGTCGCATCGCCTCAACTGATTGAGTCGATTCGCTTGCTGCAACTGGCGCATCCTGAACTGCATCAGTTCGTGGAGCGGGAAATCGAGAAGAACCCGCTCTTGGAATCTGCATCAAACGATGGCGGGCCTTTTGACGACGTTTCGATTTCGGGAGCGGATCAGCCTGTCGGCCCTTTCGCAAACGCCGTTGAAGGACCGACCGGGGCAGGTTCGCCTGAACGGCTCGGGCAATGGAAATCCCTTCGCAACACGACCAACAACCCGCCGGGCAATGGCCCTTCCCTCGACGAGTTTGCCACCCTCGCCGAAACATTGCACGACCATGTCGCTCGTCAGATCGCCCTCACTGCGTTCACACCACAGGAGCGGCTGATCGCTGGCCAGCTTGCCGCCGATCTGGAAGACACTGGCTATCTTCGGGCAAACCTTCTGGAGCTGGCCGAGAGCCTGAATGTCCGTGAGGCTGTTGTGGAACGGGTTCTCGGGACGTTGCAGCAATTTGATCCACCGGGAGTTTTTGCGCGAAATCTCAGAGAATGCCTCGAGATCCAGTTGCGCCAGCGAAACCGGCTCGACCCAGCAATGGCAGCTTTGGTTGCCGATCTTGAAAAGCTCGCGCGACGCGATTTTGAGGCGCTGAAGCAGCATTGCGGCGTCGATGAAGAAGACCTTCTCGACATGATGCATGAGATTCGGGCGCTCGATCCCAAGCCTGGGAACAGATTCCAATCCGGTGCGTCTGAATCAATCATACCCGACGTCTGGGTCACGCCCTCGCCGCAAGGCGGGTGGCAGATCGAACTTGATCCCGCCACGCTGCCGAAGCTGCTGATCAACCAAACCTACTATGCCGAAGTCACGCGTCAAACTGCCCAAAATTCGAAAGACCAAGCATTTCTCGACGAATGCTTGCAAAATGCGAACTGGCTAATCCGCAGCCTCGATCAGCGCGCCAAGACCATTGTTAAGGTTGCGGCTGAAATCGTGCGTCAGCAGGATGCCTTTTTGGAACATGGCGTCGCCCACCTGCGGCCTCTCAATCTTAGAACAGTCGCTGATGCGATCGGCGTGCACGAGTCAACGGTAAGCCGGGTGACCTCGAACAAATACATGCTTACCCCGCGTGGAGTCTTTGAGCTGAAGTATTTTTTCACCGTCGCGATCGCGTCCTGCCAAGGCGGCGATGCGCACTCCGCCGAAGCTGTCCGGCATCGGATCAAAGCGATCATTGCCGCAGAATCTCCCGGCGACGTGCTTTCCGATGAGGACATCGCTGTCCGGCTGAAGGAAACCGGCATCGATGTTGCGCGCCGCACCGTCACAAAATATCGCGAAGCAATGAACATACCCTCCTCCGTGCAACGCCGCCGGGAAATGCGCTTGTGTTTTTAGATTTGGGTCAAGGCAGCCAACATCACGTTGCATTGCATCAAAGTGGAGACTTCGTTCATGACCCAATCCGCAGCAGGTGTCATGGACGCTGTTCTGCACCCAGAAAAGCCCGTCCCACCGTCTGGTCCCGCATGGGGTGCGGTCATTTCGCTTTCCTTGGGCACCTTCGGGCTGGTCACGGCAGAGTTTCTGCCTGTCAGCCTGCTCACGCCCCTCGCGCATGATCTCGGTATCAGCGAGGGAGCGGCTGGACAGGCGATGACGGCGACAGCTATCGTCGGGGCGATCTCGGCGCCGACGGTGGCCATCATCACAAAGCGCCTGGACCGCAGGACCGTCATGTGGACCATGACGCTGCTGCTGATCCTGTCGGACGTTCTGGCGGCCGGCGCGTGGTCGCTGGCGGTTCTCCTGACTGCACGCGTCGTGCTCGGCATAGCGCTCGGAGGCTTCTGGTCGATGTCGGCAGCACTGGCGATGCGGCTCGTTCCAAGCCACCTCCTGCCGCGCGCCATGTCGATCATCCTCACCGGCGTTTCCGTAGCTACCGTCTGCGCAGCTCCAATCGGCGCCTATGTCGGCGATATCTGGGGATGGCGAAGCGCCTTCATGCTCGCCGCAGCCGGCGGCGCGGCTACACTGCTGGTGCAACTCATAACCATTCCGAGACTGCCTCCGATTGGAGTGGCTAGCTTCCGCAGCCTGCTGGATGTGGCTAAGATTCCGATGGTCAAGGTTGCGCTTTTGGTCGTCCTGCTGGTCGCTTCCGGCCACTTCGCCGGAATCACCTATATCCGCGCCTTCCTCGAGAAGATTCCCGCGCTGGATGCAGAAACGATCTCGCTTGTGTTGCTTGCTTTTGGCATCGGCGGATTTTTCGGCAATCTGGCCGGCGGGCTTCTGGCCGAGTACAGTCTCAAGGCAGTCGCGGCCCTTGCACCGCTGCTCATAGCGATAGCCGCTGTTTCGCTGCTGACGGCGGGAGCATCGGCCTTGGCCTCGGCGATTGCTGTTGCCGCGTGGGGGTTTGCCTTCGGCGCGGTGCCAGTGGGATTGCAGACGTGGATGGTACGGAGGGCCGTTCCCGAGCAGGCCCAAAGCGCCGGTGTGCTGCTGGTCACAGTATTCCAAGTGGCAATCGCCGCCGGCGCGATTTTCGGCGGACTGTTGGTGGAGAATGCGGGGATTACCAGCGCCATTGCCTACAGTGCTGTTGCCACGTTCGTCGCTGCCCTCATAGTGTTCGTGCTCGGCCCGAAGCGCGAAACCTAGACCGCCTGACAGAAGAGGCCTCAGCAGCGCAGCGGGACGAGAGATGCGATGCACAGCGCGGCGCGGTCCTCCGCACGATTACGCATGGACCAGCGCAAGCGCCTCGCCGGCTTCACCTCCGGGCCACGCGACCTTCGCCGCCAGACACGCGAACCTCGCCGGCACCGGTTTCCATTTGGCGTCGGTGAGCGCTGCCGGCGCGATGGAACCCTTGCTGGCGGTCATATCCTTTACGACAAGCAGGCATTATGGGCAAGCGACAGCTACGCGCCGGCCATGCCCGTCAGAACGCCGGTGACGATGCCGCTCGATAGCGCAGACAGGTCGCGAATTGCCAGTCGTGTCAACGGCGGCCGGATTATCGTCGACGGCGCCTACCTTGTTTCGGCCGCAGACTATCGTTCGGCAGCTTGATGATGTTGACCACATAGCCTAGGAGCTATATATGACTTGGGAAGTCGTTTTTGGCGATGAGTTCGATGGGGAGTTCGAGGCGTTGCCCCAGACAGTCCAAGATGAGCTATTGGCCTCCGCTAAGCTGCTCGGTGTGTTTGGGCCCCAGCTGGGGCGACCGCATGCGGATACCTTGAATGACTCGTCGTTCGCGAACATGAAAGAACTTCGCTTCGATGCTGATGATGGTGTCTGGCGGGTTGCGTTCGCATTCGACCGGAAGCGGAAGGCGATCCTGCTCGTCGCCGGCGATAAGTCGGGCGTGAGTGAGAAGCGCTTCTATAAACGTCTGATCGCCAAGGCGGACAAGCGCTATCAAGGGCATCTCGACCGTTTGGCGGCGGCGAAGAAGGAGAAGAAGTGATGGGACGCAAGCTTGATGACCTAATCGCTGCGCTCCCCGAGGATCGTCGGGAGCGGGTCGACGCGCGTTTCGAAGAGTTAAGGGGAGAAGTCGAGAGTCTCGGCGATTTGCGGCGTGCCGCTGGAAAGGCCCAGGCCGAAATCGCTTCGGTCCTCAAGATCAAGCAGCCTTCGGTCTCGAAGATCGAGAAACAAGCCGACATGTACTTGTCTACTCTTAAAAGCTACGTCGAGGCGATCGGGGGGCAACTCGAACTCGTCGTTCGCCTTCCCTCGCGCGCGCCCCTCCGTATAGAGCGGCTCGGCGACGTCGTGGCTCCCAAAGCCGTCTCCGTGCGTAGCGTTAAAAGAGCGGCAGGTGGACGTAATCGCACAAAGGCCGCACGCGCCGGCTGACCTCACTCTGTTCGGCGAAAGACTACCGATGGGGGCGAGATGCTCTCGTCCATGCGAGGAGTAGGTATGAGCAACGTCCTAGTTAAGCCAGCTCGCGGCAAGTTAACGGAGGCCGACATAGGTGTGAGCTGCGGATGCCGGCGACTTTGGCTGCCTCCTGGACTGCGCGGTGCAATTGCCTCGATGAGATCGGCGCGGTGAAGCTGCGCCCCGGGGAACAGTCAGCCATGGGGGAGCATCACCCCGCGCCACCTGCCTTCGCGCCACCACAGCCGGAGCAGTTCCAGAAATTGCAGCGAGAGTATAGCGTTGCGGTCCCTGCGTCCCTTGCCCTGTTCGACGCGGATCAGCATGCGTGTCGAGTCGATGTCGTCGATCTTGAGGTGCGCAACTTGAACACGCGCAGGCCCGCGCCATAGGCGACGCCGAGCGCGGCCTTGTACTTGATGCCGGGTGCGGCTTCGAGCAGCCGCGCCGCTTCCTCCACGCTCAGCACCTCGGGCAGCTTGCGCTAATACCTCATGATCACCAGCGCACGCGCCAGATCCCGACGCTTCAGCGTCACGATGAACAGGAACCGCAGTGCCGAGACCGCGCCATTGATCGTCGCAGGGCCGACGCCGCTCTCATGCTGATGCAGCTGGAATCGACGGATGTCCTCAGCCGTCGCCGTGTCGGGCGAGCGGCCAAGGAACACAGCGGAGCGCCGGACGTGACGAACGTAGTCCTGCTGGGTATGGGAGCCCAGGCCACGCATGAGCATGTCGTGCTGCATGCGCTGGCGAAGCGGAGAGATTGGTGCATCGGTCGACAGGGTAGCCATGGCGAGTTCCTCTCGTTGAACGGAACTCCATGGTCAGATCGACGCCTCTTCCCGCCAAGTCAAATGGCAGTCGCGCCATCTCAGGCCGAGGCGCAATCTGCTTACCGAGGCAGTTGCTTCCCGCTTCGCGGAATGATCTCAGCCACGTCCCGGCAGGGACAGCTCGGTGCGTCCTGGAAGAACGCTATCGGTTGAATGACGTGAGGAAATCGTCGCCGGCAAGCGTATGCAGGATCAGGCTGCGGCAGGCGTTCCTCCGTGCGGATCGAACAGCTCGCCCGTCTGGAGCATCGCATGCATGATCACCGCCAGCTTGCGCGCCAGAGCCACGGCCGCTCGCTTGAAGCCAAGCCGTTCTTTCAGCTCCAAAGCCCAGGTTCGCAGTGTGCTAGTATACGTCGACCGGTTCAGGATGACTGCGGCCGCCTCGTATAGCAGCGCCATATGCAAGCGCAGCACCGATCATCGGTAAGCGCTGAATTGAGGCGTCGACCTAAACGCGTCAACTGAGGAGCTGTGCACCCGTAGTCTTGGTCCCCGACACGAAATGTCAGACGGCTCAACATCGTTGTAATCTGATCGACGTGGTCGGGGTCCGATGGGTCAACTAGAAGGTGGATGTTGACGAAGTTGCCCCTAGTCGTGCCAATCCCAAGTCGCATTTCGATGTTGGGGAATATAAGGTCGCAATCGGGCAAGCGGTTCTGCTGTTTGTCGGCCAGCACACGCTGATACGTTCTGATCCCGTAATAGTCGGCAATTCCGATCGCCTTTAGAGCCGGAGTTACGGCCTCTAGTGCTGAGAGATAAGCCTCCCAAGAGTCTGCACCAAACTGATCGTTGAAGATCGTTCCGGGCGCATGAATATGTGGCTCCCAACGAAACCACTGCGACCCTCGTTCAAGCATGACTTTGATCGCCCTGACCATTCTATCAGGGGTTTCTCGTTGCCTGGCAAGCAACTTAGTCGCAATCGAGAGTTCTGTATGAGTAGCGCTTGACTTCATCGAGCGTCGCCTCATCCGGTCGACGGTCGCCCGAAGGTATGGTTTCCGGTATTGGGGTCGGTGGCCCCGCCCCAGCCCGCCTTTGCAGCATGGCTTAGAAGCGCAGCAATGCTGTGAGAACGAGAGATGGCGCGGACCATTAAGACGATAGAGCGGCGTTGAACTTTACGCGCACAATCACTGATAAAGGACATTGTCACATTGAGTCATGCTAGATCAGGTGACGGCAAGTGTTGACAGGTGACGGCAAGTCACCTACCTTGTCAGTTGACGGCAACTGATGGAGCGCTTCATGCGTCCGACAAAATGTAAGCGGATTATCGATGGCAAAACCTACAACACCGAAACGGCAACCCAGATCGGCGGTTGGACCTCCAATGAGGAGTGGTGGAGCTATGGCGATTACCTTTACCAGACCCGCCATGGTGCATTCTTCCGCTACAATTTCACGGATGGTCAGAACGAAGATGATCACGACACGATCACACCGCTGACTCCGGACGAGGCCCGTCAGTGGCTCGAAAAGAATATGAGCTGGGACCCCGAGCTCATAGAGAAACTGTTCGGTGAAATGCCTGAAGCCGGCTCGGGTGAGGTGAAATTCACTTTGCGAATGCCGGAGAGTTTGAGGACGCGGTTAGCGGCAAAAGCTGAGGCAAACAAACAGTCCCTCAATGCCTGGATGGTGCGCTGCCTCGAAGGCTGCGCCGGCGATGGAGACAAGCCGTGAGCAAGATTGAGATTTCTGCCTCGCGTGCCAGCCTCAAGGTCAGGCTGACGGCCGAAGGTGCGGTCGCCATAATCATTGCCATCGCGGCAGTCGCGATAGGCGCGTATTGCGCTTATCGGCTTATCTCATAAGCTTCATCACACATCCGAGGGTCGCTCCCAATGAGCCACACCGCTTTTTCACAACACTTCGATCGTGAGCTTGACTCCAGGCAGTTGCTCCAACTCCGCGGAGTAACCATGATCCTTGATCAGGAAGATTTCGGCTTGAGCCAGTCGGAACGCGAATGGATGCGCGGTGACTTGTTGTGCCCATCCTGTCGTTGCGGCGGTGCAAGCCTAGTGCGTTCGGACGTCAAGAAGGGGACGCAAAACACACGCCAGGCACACTTTCGGTTCATAGATCAGTACGGCCACTCTGCACACAAGATCGGGTGCGACTTCTTCCCCATTGATGAGACCCCGGGTGTCGTGCGCGACGTTGAAGTGCGTTTTGATGCGAACGACAAGGATACGAAAATTATCCGGGAGTTAGTGTGCAAGGCGATCGCGACCGGTGAGTGTAATAGAGAGGACATATTCCGGCTGAGATCTTGGTTCCTGATGTTTCGGGAAGCAAATTCGTTTGTCGTCAAGGGAATCCCACTGATGGCTGACTGGGCGTATTCGATCCGGCGATTGCCATTTTACGAAGCTATCTCTTTTGACCCCTTGCACGCGCGTATGCCTGGCTTTGATCGGAAACGCGCGGCGCAGCGTGACCTGGCCTTTCACTATCGCGATTTCGTGGAGACGATGCCTAGGGTGCTGATTGATGCGGATGTAAGAGATCGCACCAAACGCATTCTGAGCGGCTTTCATGGAAGCACTCTGATTGCGATGGCACCTCTACGAGATCGGTTTGAACGGGCGGCACGCCTAGCGGCGCTAATGGCCGACTACGGCAAATTGGCGCTCAGACGTAAAGTCGGTCCTGGCATCTTCGGAAACGCGCCCCCGGCGCTCCTAGCCTTCAGCTCACTGCTGTTGTTCGTATCGGATTGGAGCATAGACGAGGCATTGCGTCGCTTTTCTAGACTGCTCCCTTCTCCTGTTCCCGAGGACCTGACTATGAGCAACGTTATCGGTCTCAATCCTTTTCACGACTTCGGCGCGCTGGAGCTTGCGCACTTCATTTCCAGATTGCCCCCGTCAACGGAACGACCGTACGATTTTGATTCTGAGATCGCAGCCGTTTTGTCAAAGATCGATGCAGGGTTAAGCGGTTAAGCCAGGGACATACCCCGAAGTGGCTCATCGCCCTTTTCATCCCACAGCGTCTTCAACTTGGGTGGCCGACACGTAGGATATGCCATCGTCGACCATATGCAATCCTTTGCGCTCGACCACGGTCGCGGCTGCGCAGACACTAAACAGCCTGCGTAGTGGCGATCCGGCATATTCGGCAGCGATCGACCATTTTCGGCGAATGGGTCAGATGCGGGTTGATGGCGACCCTTCCTGGATGGGCAGTTGGCTGGCGGTAAGCTCGGCGTGGTTTGGTCGTCTATGTCTGCTCGGAGCAGGCTTCGGCGACAAGTCGCGCTGCTTTGCGCGTCGACGGCGGCGTCCATAGGTCAATCTTCTAAGGGGCGCTGTCGTCATTCGCTGACAGGTCTTCCCTACGGTCCAACTCCCGGTTTATGCAGGCTCTCGTTCGTCTCACGGCGTCGAGGAGGCTTTGCGGATTTGGGGGCAACCGGGAACTGCCGTTGGCTCTATGGCGAAAGGCGTTAGCGGTCTGTTTGACCTCCTTCATTCCGCTATCGAGTCTGACGCCTCCGGCCAGGAGACATTCGCACGCTTTGTAGAGATCAAACCAGTCAGGGGCTCCGGCTGAATAGGCCAACGCTTCAGCAAGAATGGGTTGGGAGGCAGCGGCTTTGTATCTCTCTTGCGCGATCGGTGGTGCCGCTTCCTCGACGATCGGCTCACCATGCTGGTCAAGGATCTGAAACCTGGCCGCCCCGGCGCCAAATCTAAAATGCGCGGTCTCGGTCTCCATGATGAAATCTACCAATAATCGGTCCCCGAATGAGCGAACCGTTCCGGTCAACGTCACATTTGATTTGCCAACGATTCCGGCCACGATGGCATTCATTTCCCTGACGGCCAACTTACCAGCGTCATAGGCTTCTCGGGGCGTGGAACTAGCGCCCAACCGCGCCACATTCAAAACAAGATGCTCTTGCCCGTCCTGACTAAGCACCTCAACGGAAGGGTCGAACGGAGCCGAGAATAAATCCAGCCAGTTGCGCCGCTCGGCTCCATCAGCCCTTAGAAGTAGCCGCACCGGTTATCCTCGCGGTTGTAGGGAGCTAATGCAGTCTCCGTAGTATGTGATGACGTCATCCCCAGGCGCGGCTATTGAAACAGAGGTGGGCATTCGAAGGGAAAACGTCAGCTCCTGTGCCCCTATTTCGGCAACCATCAAACTTGATCCGACGCTTAACGAAACGGGCGGGGTTTGTCCGACTTGCAGAGTATTGTCGTTAGCTCCCATCCCGCCACGGAACGTTAGCAGCATCGGAGGCAGGTGCTCAAACTTGCAGGAGACCACAGTCGGTTCTCCCGCCGCAAGCGCAACCATCTGAAAGGGCAGGCACAAAGCCACAGCCAGTCCAATTAGTCTCGCTGTCATCGTCGCCATTCCTAGCATAAGGTTTCGCACGCCTGCCCGTCGCCATCCCGGTCGAGCTTGCCGCCCCACGGACAATTACTGAGATACCATTGAGCCTCGTCGCACGAGCTGATTTGCGAGCATTTCCGCCGCGGCTGGCATGAGTAGCTTTGCGCTACCTGTTGACGGCTGATGGTGCCGAGCGGTTGGCTCACCGCCGGTTGGGCATTGTCTCCATGCCCGGCGCGCCATTCCCACGGCGCTTGGAACTTTCCGACCCACAGCCCGACCTTCGCCGCTTCCGCCTTCCCCTGCTGCGCTGCATAGGCACCATGGCTGTAGCGGGGCCAGTCGATCGCTTGGCCGTGCTCGACCATCCAAGCGCTCACGCTGGCGCCATCGGCACGCTGGCAGTCGCCGACAAAGCGGTGATAGCGATCCCAGGTCACGAATGTGCATTGCACTGGCTTCGACGCGGCCAGGAAGGTGTCAAGCGCCTGTGCCGATCGCCGGCCGCAGGGATAGTCGGCCCCGCTCGCATTTTTACAAAGCTGCTGGCTCTCCGGCGCGTCGATGCCGTTGAAGCGGATGCGCTGTCCGTGGATTTCGATCGTGTCGCCGTCGATGACGGATGCCACGCCGGCAATCGTCGCCAAGCCCGCGCTGGTCCAGTTCGGCAGATGGAACTCAGGTATGCGGTCGCTGTGTTGCATGGCCGTTTGCGCAGCCAGAGCGCCAGCCGCGGCCACCGTCACCAAGATCAGGCGCCTTTGCACCACGCCAAGTGGCCTCCGGCGAGGCGATCGCATTCTACGCAGCATTGCTAGTTCGCCTCATGTCCGGTGCGGCCGCCCGGTTTCGCTTCGGCGGCACGTTCACCGCAAGCCCGGCCTAGGCTGTCAACCCCATTGCGCAGATCGCATGGATGATTGCCAGAGTCCCCGCCGCCACCTTGGCGCGCACCTTGGCCTGGCGGTGTCAGCGGGATTCCGCGAAAGGCCTGGATGACTCCAGCTGTTCGCTGGCCGTCGCCCTCGATATGCGTGTTCTGACTGTTCGGGTTGAACGGGTCGACTGTCTGGGCGAGGCTATTGGCGCGATTGGCGTCGCCGGCAGAGAGCGTCACGCTGTCGTAGTGATTGAGATAATCCGCTGCGCAGCCGCTCAATGCCAGAACGATGCCAAGGCAGATCGCCAGGTTCCACTGCATGGCCCCTAGACCGGCGCCGGGTTTATGCCGGCGGCTCTCAGTTGCGCACCAAGCTTCGCTCGAGTCCCACACGCGGCCTTGTCGCCGGCGACGCACTTGTTATTCGCGTCTGACCAGTCCAGCAGCGCCGTATTGATCCAGCTGCCAGGTGCGCGCTGGATCCCATAGGGTGTCGGTGGCGCGCCACCAGCAACGGCTGGAGCTGCCGTGGCACTCTGGCCATGCGGGGCACGCTTCCACCCGCTTAGGATGAGGCAGTTCTTCATATACTGGTCTTCGGCAGCCAAGTTGCCGAGGGCATTGCCGATTCCGGCCCCCGCAACAAAGCCCGGGGACCCGATAGCAATATAGCCTTGGTCAACCGACCCCTTATGCATTTCGCATTGAGCGTGGGCGACGTCGAAACTAGGCCCGTAGCCTATTTGCATGTAGTCAGCTTGATTGCTTGTTTGGCAGCCGCCCAGCGCTGCCGTGGCACCAAGTGCCACAAATGCTTTTATTCTCATCCCCCAGCCCTCCCAAGGCCGAGTTAGCATCTCCTAAAGTTGAATTTGGTGCAAGAGTGATGAACAAATCTGGTAAATTCTGCCAAATTCCACCTACTGGCAGTTCGTAGACTTCCCTATTCCGACGGATATACCCCGTTATTTTATCCATCATTCCGTAGGAATGAAGATGCGAAACAGCGAATTGGCGCAACGGCTATGCAAGGGCTAGACCCCATGGGCAAAGGGTCCAGGCGACCACGATATTGAGAAAATATGATGGGCGGCCCGCGTGCTGCATTTTCCGAAGCTGAACTTTTCGACTTGGTTCGAGGGCTCGGAAGTCGTCGGCACCTGGCATTGGGGATTCGTCAGGAGCGGCATGCTTCCCCCTCTGACCCGATCGTGCATCTCTTACGGGATGTAGAGCTACGGATTCCGGCTGACGTCCGCGACATGCGCCCGCAGAGCAGAGTGAACCTCTAACATGGAAGGTGGAGGTTTTTGTCCTCCTTGGGCGATCAACGCTGGAATTTCGGCGGGGGGCGCTCGACCAAGGATGCCGAGACCGAGATTACGCCTTTTGAAGGCGTGCAGAATTGACAGAAAGGGCAGTTTCAGGTCATGCGGCCGGCAGCATTCGCCATAGCGCCGATTTGATCCGCAGCTGCAAAGCTCGGCCTCCTTAAACTGAGTTAGCCGATAATAGGGATCAGATTGGCCCAGTTCATCAGGCATCGCATACTGGCGTCCCGGCCACCGATCAAACACCACCAAATGAAGGTGACGAAGCGCCCATACGCTATAAAGGTCGAGCAACGTGCACAAATCACCACCTGGCGACCAAGCTTTGTCGAGCATGGGGTGATAAGCGCAGACCGAGCCGTCAGGGAAATTGGTATGTCGCGGGCCGATCCATTCGACCTGCCCATCTTGCTCCCAGAACGCCCATCCACGCGGCTCGACCGCTGGTGTTTCTGGTAAGGCAATAAGGAATATGGCTTCTCGCGCTAAACCATCTATGACTTGGCTGCGAGCGAGAAGCCATACTCCATGGTCATCGGGGAGGAGAGTTGCTCCGGGGTATGCCCGTTGCACATTCTCTAGCTGCCCGGCGTAGTTGCCGGCGAGGCCGACGATCCGTGATCCGGCACGGGGCGCCCGTGATCGATCGGACGACCTTTGCCGTCTGGTGGACCCTTGCCGTGATCGGGCTGCGGGTCCTCCCGCTCCTTGCTGTTGCTCATTACTTTTCTCCTGGACAGTCGGTGATGTGGGCTGTGGGCCGAGAATTACGATTCCCCGGTCCCTTACCCCCACGGGCTGGCGCGCGTCCAAACCGTCGCCAATCCGCTGCAACTCAGCCCGCGCATCCTTGGTCAACAACACTTCCATTTTGCTTGCCGATGTGCGAGTCTGTGTCACCAGCACAGGATGCATTCTGGAGCGGAGTGTGTCAAGGTGTGCTGATCGCACAATGGTGAACATGAACGAATTCGAAGAAAAGCTCGTCGGGGCGGTCCGCGAGAAGCGGGAACGCGAAGGTCTTAGTATAAGGGCATTATCGGGGATTGTGGGGATCAGCTTCTCCACGCTGGCCCGCATCGAGCGGGGCGACGGATCGCCCGACAACAATTCCAAAATTAGGCTGCTGGAGTGGCTCGGCCCTGATGCCGATGAACACGAGCTTGGCTTTGATCGGGTGGCATTCGTCCACTTCCGCGCTGGCAAAAACGCGTCCTCCGGGACTGTGCAAACCCTACTGCACGCAGCCGTGTGTCTTCGTCAGCACTACACTAAGGGTGATATATCAGAACCGAGCAGCGCGCC
The DNA here is from genome assembly GCF_040317955.1 of Mesorhizobium sp. M1342. Lineage (NCBI taxonomy): Bacteria > Pseudomonadati > Pseudomonadota > Alphaproteobacteria > Hyphomicrobiales > Phyllobacteriaceae > Mesorhizobium > Mesorhizobium sp. M1342. The sequence continues at coordinate 120,018 of NZ_JAMYLI010000015.1, forward strand.
GATAGATGCTGAAGTTATCGCCATGTCTAAGGAGGAGCTAGAGCAGACGGCCGAAGATTTCCGAAAAGAGTTAGGGTTGAAGAAAAGCGATCCGCTGGATCCATTTTATTTGGTTGTTGATTCTGTTACGGTAGAACGATTGCGGGAATCCACCTGTATTTCCGGAAAGGCAAAAAACACGCTTGCTGGACCGTCGCGCGGCGAGTGGTCCGCTATGAGCGTTCCCTTGAATTCCGATCAGGATAGCTGGGTTGTCTTTTTAAACGACTACCATACCGTTGAGAGACAAAGAGTGACGCTACTTGAGGAGTATTGGCATATTCTTGCCGGGCACAAGCTAACCAAGATAGCTAAGATTGCTGGCTGCTTCGGTCGAACATATGATAGCGCTGAAGAGCACGACGCTTATTTCTTGGCATCGGCAACTTTGCTTCCACGAGACGCGATCAAGCGTATGGTCTCGGATGGCAAAAGTGCCCCCGAGATCGCATCCTTCTTCGGGACCTCACCGGAACTTGTTGAATATCGAATAAAGCGGCTCGGCTTATGGCGCGATCATATTGGAAAGAAAGTGAGTCTCGCCAAACCCTAACGATGCCACCCGTCGACCGCCAGCGCCGCGTGGTTCAACAAGGTTCCGATTCGCAGTTACGCTTAGGCAGTGCAAAGCCGGTCGGGAAATGTCGACCCTACTACAAACTTCAAAATAGCGCCTTCTAGCTCCCCTGACCTTTCGATGCCGTCAAAGAAGGAGACCGGCGAGCGCGTCATCCCCCTCGGCAACGAGCCATTTCTGCCGGAATGGCTGCTTGTCCGCCTCCAAAGCGAATCTCACCGCCTCCTCCACCCTCTCATGTGCATCATCTGCAATCGCCCAGAGTGTCGGGTTGAGAGCGTGTCTTTGCCTAGCATCCTCCAACAAGAGATCGACCATGCGCGGCAAGTCGGCAATAGTGGCGGCTCTGATAATAGCAGGCATATCGTTCCCACGTCGCAATGCGGATTACGCCAATCCTGTTGGCGGCGCCACGGCACCGAGCACCAAGAGACTCAAAGCTGTCTTAGCTGCTCTCGCAAATGAACTCCCGCTCGGCTGTGGAACTATCGGCCCGTATCAGGAAGAATCGCTCCTCGGCGATGACATGTTCGCCGTCGGGCAAATGAAGCACAAATTCTCGCTCTCACACCTGGGGCGCGACGCGATCCACAAGGATTCCGGTTTCCTCGCGCAGTTCGCGGATTGCGGCCTGTTCGAACGTCTCCCCCATGCTGCAAGCCTCCACCGGGCGTCGCCCAGTAGCTCTGCCCCGCGAGCGCGCCTTTAGATTGTGCTTACTCGAGAGAGACTTGCCCTCCGCGACCGAAGGCGGCATCTTCGCTGACCATGGGAGACGGTGCAGCCAAAAAGCCGAAGGTATATGGATCGGGAATGACGCCGTTCGGCGTCTTTCTTTTCGCCCAAACGTATCGGGCGAACGCTGATGCTCTTGCCTTGGTCTCCCCCCAAATTCGGCCGAGCATTTCCGATCATCCTCGCAGATTCCTCTACTTTCAAGCGTTAGAGCACTACCTGCGAAGCTTCCTCCTTCTCCAAGGAAAAACACCGGCTGACATCCGGGGCTATCAGCATCATTTCTTGGACATGCTGGACGAAGGAAGACACCTCGGGTTGGAGATGCCGAGCGAGGTAGAAGACTTCATCCGCTCGCGCACGGTCGCGAACGAATACACGCAGATCCGATACGACTACAAGCTTGACAAGGACGGGCCGCGTAGGACTGCGCGAACCATGGAGCGATTGCGGCTGGTGGTTTGGGAGATAGAGAAAGCCGTCGGTCCTGCTATCCGGAAGACGGGCATCGAGGCTGTGTATGGTGAACGACCATCGGCAAGTCCACTAAACGGATCGTTTGCCAAAGCATGAGGAGACCATTTCGGCTTCGGCACTGGCAACTCCCGCAGACCCACGGCGGCGCCAGGTTTTGTACGGCTGCCCGACCAGGTCGAACAGGGAACGAGGCGTCGGCCTCGGCAAAAGTGTCCGATCAGCAGATTATCGATTGGCTTCACGGCTTGCCTCTAGCATGCCGGGTCATTATTTCGGTGCTTGGCACAAAGCCCAAAGGTCATATGAGTGAATGGTCGTTCTACTCGTTCGACAAAAAGGGCTTCAGCTTCCAAAACTGGTTAGATGAGAATGCACTTGGGTACATCGTCTTAGAGCGACCAACATTCGATTTTACCCCCGTACCGGTCGAGATCTGCCAACAGATATTGAGCGACGTCCAGAAGTGCGAGTCTAACTTTGGCTACATTCCAGTGATCATGGATTCGGGTGGGGTGGGCAGGACTGGTCAGGTGTGCCGGTGGATGAAAGCTGTGGAACGAAGCGACAGCTAACCCTGGCTTCATAGCCTAGGTTTGTAGCGCTCTTGACTGCCTGACCGCGCCGGATAAATTCCATGCCGTGCCTTGAGAGAAGCGGCCCTGGGCATCTTGGCTAAGCCGCGTGATAACCGACGATGGGGGAGCCCTTACGTCGTAGACAACGAGCAGCACGGCTGCCCAACAAAACTCCTTGAACACATCAATTGGCCCGCTGACCTGCTCACGCAGTCGGCGGCCGAACGAACACGTTTGGAGATGGAGTCATGCGGATACAGAGTGGCTATTGGTGGGCGATTAGCATTCGGCAGGAGGATGATCGGCCCGAGATCATCGACGTAGGTTCTTATTCCTTTGGCCAAATGGTCAATCGTGTTGGGGATGCCGATCCATTCGACTTGATAGAATTCGAGCTACTGCAATGGCTTGATGCCAGCCTCTGGCCAACGGAGGGCGCCGTCGATCCATCGACAGTTCGCGAGGGCTATTGGTGGGCGCTTGACCCGGCAGAGAACGCATATCAGATCGTCTTGGTGGGCAAAGATAGAGCAGTTCGAACCTTCAATGGCGATTTCGATAGCTGTCTGGACGAGTTCGAATTTCTGATGCCTCTGGATCTCATCCCCACGGCTCGCTCCGATCACTAGGGCCTGTCGCCGTCACGTTGGCTGCTTGCGCGTCACCCCGAACCTTGGTCATGTCGCCTCCTGATCCGTTACGCGATAGGCTCCATGGCCAACCTTGATGAGTAGGCGCTCGTTACACATCCGAATGAGATAGCAACGAGCTGAACGGTGCGCGGACAGAGGCAATTCTGCCGATGCGGCTATCTGAACCCCTTGATATCAGCGCATCAACTCGGTTGAAGCAAAACGAGATCTAATCGCATTAACTCACCGCGAATGGTCCGTTAGCAGACTATTTCAACAACAGCGCTGTATTGGCGGTAGCCCTCTCCCGACTCGAACCCCCGAATAAGCGGTTCGATCATGCTTGCATCACTGTATGTCCAGGGCCGTCAACTTCCTTCATGAGCGCGCGAAATTCAGCTGGTGGCGCCAGGCAGAAAGTTCGAAAAGCTTCCAGGAACCCTAGCGCGCGCGCCGCCGGAACCTGGCCGAGAATGATGGCGGAGCCGGCAGCAACGAAATTGATGGCGACGCCGGAGACAATCTGGCCGCCCCAATGGGTGATTGAGGCGAAACTGTGCACCAGCGCGAACAATGACGGCGGTGAACCGCGGCCGTGTAACCGCCGCAACCGCCAGGCAGGCGAGCAGCAACGGCCCGGAGAACACCAGTTGCTCGGCGGCGATAGTGCGGGTCGCATCCTGCACCGCCATCATGACGGCGGCCCGCCGAAGCATGGCGAGTAATCGGACAGCATGCACAGCATTCAATCCCCGAAGGGGCAGTCGACATTCGACAAGAGACATATGGCGCGGCGCGAGCGCTGGCGCTGTACAATTGACGAAAGCGGCTCTCAATCCGAGGCGACGCCGTTCTTGATCCGTGTGAGGCGGCTTTCGCCTTCCTCCGGGCCGAAGCAGCTTTCGAAATCATTGCATTCCCGGCAACTGGGCGCGCTGCACAGCGAAAAACCTTCGGCCTCGCAGAGCTTGCGGTAAAAGTATTTCTTCCATTTCATGTTTGGGGTGTTGCCGGCCGCCAGCGTCGGAAAATGCGAGGCGAGCAGGCGGCCGAGGTCGGTTCGATTAACAAGGCCAAGGTCCTGCCAGAGGTGGTCATTGCGCATGGCACGCCGGGCGATGATCCTGGCGAAGCGGGCGCTCGCCTTGTCGCCCGGTCGGGCATGCGCCAGCAGCAGTCCATGCAGAAGTTCTTCCTCCAGATCCGGCTCGGGCTCGCTCACCTCTTTCAAGGCAAACGCGTTGATAGGAATAGCAGGGAAACAGCGGGCCAGGACATCGCGCAGCTCGGCGCGCGAAAGTCCGGTTGCCTCCGTCGCCGTCGCCTCGCCGGCCTCGATCTCCTCGAGCGCACGTGAAAGCACACAGGCAAGCACATGCTGGTCGAACCTCCTCTCCAGCTCGATCTGTGGCCATTGGCCGGTGCTGAGCCGGGCATAATGTTGGGCAAATATGGTGCGTTCTCCTGGTTTGTTCTCATGCAGAGACCCGGCCTGCCGCAACATGGGTCGGGCAGTTCTTGGGTATACGCAGTCGCGGATCGCCTCGCGGTCGAGTAGTTCGGCAATTTTCGTCTGTTCCATCGGCTCTGTCGCAAATTCTGTGATTGGCAGAGGCGTTTCGCGAGCCCCGGCCCTGCCGTTTGCGCCTCTTGGGGAACACTGCCGGAAATGCCCCCCGCAGAGTTGGACGTGGACCGTGCAGGACAAACGCCGCCTGCTGAGTGCGGCCACATGGTCGGCCCCATTCAAGCCCGCCAGACTCACGGTTGAATGACGTCTGATTCAGAGCGTCAGAGAGTGAGTTCCAGCGCACGTTCAGGACAGGATCGCACGCCTCGTGACGCAGGCAGTTCCTCCCCTTCCGCAACTTCAATGTCACCAGGCAGGATGTAACCGTCATCATCGAGTTTGAAGATGTCAGGCGCTTGCGCCGCGCATCGCGCGTGGCCCTGGCATTTGGCCTTTTGGACGATGATGCGCATGGCACTGCCTCCATTGTTTGTGCCCGGCTCGGGGCGGGCCTAAGACCAGTCCAGGATCAAATTTTCGATCCCGAACACATGGCCGCCAGAAGTTATCGGCGCCGTACCCTGCTTGATCCTGAAAGCCGGGACGCGCGCCAGCCACTCCTCCAGGCCAATGACAATCTCCCGCCGGGCAAGGTGTGAGCCAAGGCAACGGTGGGGACCATAGCCAAACGCTGCGTGGCGGTTGTCCTCCCGCTCCAAATCGATCGTGTTGGGGCATGCGAATTCCGCCGGGTCACGATTGGCAATCATCGTGGCGCAGGAAACATAGTCCCCCTTCCGGATCGGCGCGCCTTCGAAGTCGATATCTTTCGTGGCCACGCGGATCAACTGAATGGGCGGATAGGCCCGCAGCAATTCTTCGGTTGCGAGCGGGATGCGGTCCGGTTCGCTCCGCAGCAATTGCTGATCTTTGAGGTTGCGTGCGAGGTACGCCAAGTCAAAGCCTATAGCTGCTGCGACCGTGTCGAGCCCAGCGACGAAGACAAGCACGCCGATACCGCGGACTTGGGTGTCCGTCAGCCGGCGGCCCTCGACCTGTGCCTGCACGATAAAGGTCATGAAATCGTCAACCGCCTCGTCGCGGCGCATCGCTGCAAGTTCGTCGATGAATGCAACGATCGTCCGGGCAGCCACAGGTCGTTCCTTATCGTCGCCGTGGAGCAGATCTTTCCCCCAGCCGACGAATGTATCGAGTCGGTCATCAGGCAACCCCAGAAAGCGAAGAAAGGTGCTCACCGCGAAAGGAAAGGCAAAATCCTTCATCACGTCGCAGCTTGTGCCCGACGCGGCGATCCTTTCGATCAGCTCGACCGCCCGTTCGCGGACAGCCGGTTCCAAAGCCAACACCCGCTTTGGCGAAAGCAGCGGATTGAGCAGTGAGCGAAAGACGCCATGGGCCGGTGGATCGAGCTCAAGCGGGATCGTCGGCCAGTTTTCACCCAGTATGGAGGAGAAGATGCTGCGATGGCTGGAAAAAGTCTCTGAGTCCTGCAGCACCCTACGCTGGTCCGCGGCACGGGTGATGACCCAGGTACCCCGGCCATCTTGAGTGTTGTAGCGGGAGTAAAAGATCGGAGGCCCGTCATGTACGCAAGCGACAGCTGCGTGTGGATCCCCGTTGGGCGTTGGTGGCATCCCTGGCGATGTAAACAGGCTGAAGTCCCTCACCATTTCGGGCGGGACATGATCTGGAACGGGGTTAGTCGCCATTTTGTTTTCTCTACATTGGCGTTCATGGCTCGATTGAGATTGCACCGCTGTTCATAAAGTCGATTTCCAGCATGAGCACGTCTCTTGTCGGGCGCGTTCGAGATCTGTCGCCCGATCAGCCCACTGCCAGCGCGATGAGATCGGTTGCGAAGTCAATCCGAAGGGCATCTCCGCCGCGCTGCGGTCAGAAGCAAAGCCGCCGCTTATCCCGTTATGGTTGAGAGGCGATCAATCACCGTTGAGCTCCGTGACGCACTGCTGACACCCCGCTGGCCAAATTGTCGAAGCAAGTCGCGTGCCGGATAGGGGTACCCATGGCGCTGCACCAAGCAATGCCAGCCTGCGCTGGGCCCGCCGCTGATGATCACCTGTCCATCATTCTTATGACAACGTCCGACAATCGACATCCGTGGTCGGTTTTGTCGAGCCCGCGACATCGGGCTGTTCGGCTTGGCTGCTGCTGCACAGCCCTCCGGTCGACGAACGAGGAGATCGCCTCGCACGGCCCGCATTGAGCAACGATGCGATCCAGCGCAAGGATCGGGTGCGATCCGACAAGACCCGACGGCGTTTGATCGGAAATATCAGCAAGGTCGAGCCGCGCTTCGGTTCGGCGCTGATGGCGTATTTATCGCTCGCAGGCGCTGCAACGATTTTCGGTCAGACGGCGATGCACTCGTGCGCAGCAGTCCGGCCGCGACGAGCTTGACTGTATCGATGCGGTCAATTTCCGGCGTGCACACCCAACCGTCCGTATGCGCTTATGACGGCAAGCCTTTCCGCACATGGACCTAAATACCTCGCGAGCTGCTGTCGGAACGTGCTGCCGAGTCCTATGGCGGCCGGTTCAATCCGAGGGCCTGTCGGCACTCTCCACATCCGGACCGGGAACACATGGCAGACTCTCGGCCAGAAACCGCCAGTCGCTGCCCTCGCGTTCGCCTTCCTTGCGCCTGCCGAAGAACTGGATGATCATCTTGCCGTCCGCGCCATAGGCTTCAATGGACGTGACGTGACCGTCCCTCGTCGGCTTGCGCACGGCCCAGACCTCGCGGATGCGATGGGTCCTAAGATGCAGATGGAAGGTCTCGTCGAGCACATTGATCCGCGGCCCGATCTGCTTGACCGACTTGATCGGGCCGGAATGGATCTGGATGCAACCACGATTGCCGACAAAGCACATGATCGGCATCTCGTCTTCGGCCGCCTGTTGGAACAGGGCGCCAACGGCATCATTGTCGAGCAGCCAGGCGTTATCCTCGTCGGCCATACGCATAGCCTGGCAGCGGCTGAGCTTCAGTGTCTTCAACATATGATAGAACTGATGCACGTCGCTTAGCCGGCCCCAGTGCTCGCGTAGGTCGTCGACCGTGGCGGCGTGGTCTGGACTCACTGCGTTATCGCGCGCCCCGCTCGGCTCGAGCGATATGATCGGCTCCTGATCGGAGGATACAAGCTCTGCCGTCAGATCCTGATAGGCCTGCAGGTTCGAGGCGGGCCTGAGATGAGCTTTGTGCATCGCCTCGCCGGTGGCATCAAAAAATTGCAGGCTGCGGCGGATCTCGGCTCCCTCGCGCTTCTCGACGGCGAAGCCATACGCCCACGCTTTCGGGAAGATGCGCAGGTCGATCCCGTCGCCGAGCAATATCGCATGCTGGTTGCCGGTGACCACTTTGCCGTAGACGCCGATCTTTTGGTGCACGGCACTTTCGTTGCTGGTGACTGCCATCACCTCGCCGACCGCTTCGAGGCCGGTCAGCAGATCATCGACGCGCGGCTCGATGCGCACCGCGCCATGACCACAATGCGCCGCGACCAACTCGACTTCCGAAATGCCCAATCGAGCGGCGAGATCATGCTCCCGGATTTTCGGATTGTCTTTGCACGCCCGCCGGATTTCGTCGGGCGACGGTTTCTCGCGTTGGTCCATGCTTACCCCTGTTTCTACGACGTGTGAGGATCATCTGCCCTGCCCGGGAATCTTCAGCCGATAAGGCGCGCCGAAATGCTCGATCCTGATCTGCTGCTGGCCCATGAACAAGGTGTCGCTGGACAGCGTGCGCACGGCGTCGCACCCGTGCGAAAACCGGCGAGCAGGCACATGCCAATGGCATCCCATCGAGCCGGTCGACGGTGAGCGAGTGTGGGTGTTGTCGCAATCGGCCAAGCGGGCATTCGGATGCCACGGGCGGCGCTGCTTTGCCAAACAACGCGTGTCTGACCCGGTCCTGACATGTTGCTCCCTTGGCTTCGCCCCATCCATCGCGCGGGCACCCACGGCATGGTTGTGGTTCGGCATGCTCTTGCCGTCTCGCCAAACGGAGCTTCAAAAACCGTGCCAACTGCGCCGAAGCAAGGCTCAGAAGAAGGTCTGTATTTGGTGATGTGAGTTCAACCGGGAACTCAGGCCCAACATCCCTGGTCGCGGGACCGGACAAACCCGACAGTACGTGTCGGTTGGCCGACACCTTCGCTGCAATGCACTCACAAGAAGCACGGCAGTGTCAGAGATGCCGCGCTGTGTTGAAACGTTTTTTCGCTTTGGCACGGTGCATGCGGCGTGATGCGCAAGCCGGTCCTGGACTGAGGAGAATGGAGCCATGATTACGCTCACCGACAACGCCGTTGCCGCCTTCAAGACTGCTCTTTCCCGCGCCAGCGAGCCGGCGGAAGGCTTTCGCATCATGGTCGAGGCCGGCGGCTGCGCCGGCTTCAAATACTTAATGGGCCTGGAGAGCGTGTCGCGCGAGGGCGACGCGATCACTGACACCGATGGGATCAAGCTGTTCGTGGACACGGGCTCCCAACCCCATGTAGCCGGCATGACCGTCGACTTCCTCACCGGGCTCGAATCTTCCGGTTTTGTCTTCGATAACCCCAATGCGCGCGAAAAGTGCGGCTGCGGCAAGTCCTTCAGTTAAACGCCCGAAGCGCCTGTGCGGCCGACAGACTGATTTTGCGGCAGAGGAGACTTATATGGCCGGCACAACAGATGTCCGCGTCCTAAAAAGCAAGACAAGGTCAAAGCCGATCCCGGGACCGCCATTCGCTCCCAGCAGGATTCAAAGAAAGTCGCCTCCCGAAGCAGCTCGGTTCCTGGTGGCACCCGAGCTGCTTGCGGACAAATCGCGCCGCTGCGCCAAATTCGGCTCATCGGTAGCGTTATCGCGTTCGGGCGTCCTTACCTGCGGGCTGACCTGCGGCCACTGCGAACATGTCCATATCGACGGAGATCCGATTTACGCAAACACTCCGGGCGTCTGCGCGCGCTGCCAGTTCAGGCCCATTATCATCAACGGCATGAGCCAGAGGCTCAACGAGTCGGTCTAGCGCTCGCGTCATTCTGTCTAACTGAGGATCGCACCTATGAAGCCTGTCTACCTCGACAACAACGCAACCACACGGGTCGATCCTGCGGTCGTGCAAGCGATGTTGCCGTTCTTTAGGGATCAATTCGGCAACCCTTCGTCGGCACACGCTCTTGGCGCCTCAGTCAGTGCGGCGGTGAGAAAGGCGCGGAGGCAATTGCAAGCGCTGATCGGCGCGGAGTTCGAGGATGAGATCACCTTCACCTCGGGTGGGACAGAAAGCGACAATGCAGCGCTTCTTTCAGCGCTCGAGGCGGCGCCCAACCGAACCGAGATCGTGACGTCCGCGGTCGAGCACCCCGCCGTGCTGACGCTCTGCGCGCATCTTGAGAAGACCCGCCGCGTCAAGGTGCACAGGATCCCGGTGGATTGCCGTGGTCGGCTCGACCTCGACGCCTATATGGCCGCCCTCACCCCACAGGTGGCAATCGTATCAATAATGTGGGCGAACAACGAGACTGGTGTGATCTTCCCCGTGGCCAGGCTTTCCGAGTTGGCCAAGGAAGTGGGCGCCCTATTCCATACCGATGCTGTGCAGGCGGTCGGCAAGCTTCCGATGGACCTGAAGTCGACCGCAATCGACATGCTGTCGCTCTCCGGCCACAAGCTGCACGGGCCGAAAGGGATCGGTGCCCTTTTCGTAAAACGCGGCGTCAACTTCCATTCGCTGATCAAGGGGGGTCACCAAGAACACAACCGGCGTGCTGGCACCGAGAATACGCCCGGCATAGCCGGGCTCGGCACGGCGGCCGAACTCGCCTTGAAATTCATGGACGACGAGACCACACGGGTAAAGTCGCTCCGCGATCGCCTGGAGGGCGGGATCCTCCAGCGCATCCCAAGCACCTGTGTCACTGGTGATCCCCTGCAACGATTGCCCAACACCGCAAACATCTCCTTCGAACATGTGGACAGTGATGGAATTCCACTTCTCCTCAGCCGCATTGGCATCGCGTGTTCCTCTGGCTCGGCCTGCACCTCCGGCTCTCTGGAACCAAGCCATGTCCTAAGCGCGATGAAAACGCCGCACGCGGCAGTCCGCTTCTCCTTGGCGCGGGACAACAGCGAAGAGGATATCGACCGGGTGCTCGAGGTCATGCCGGGAATTGTGGGGAAGCTGCGCAGCTTTTCCGGTTCTGGGCCGGGTAATCCGGTCTATGCGTGAGCGGCAGAAGAACAGGCTACCGGTCATGACCCGTCATGTCTCCCTCAACGATACGACCTTGCGCGATGGCGAGCAGGCGCCGGGCGTCGCCTTTACCACGACGGAAAAGCTGGAGATCGCTGAGTCTCTTGCGGCGGCCGGCGTGACAGAGATCGAGATCGGCACGCCGGTCATGGGGGTCGACGAGATCGAAACAATTCGCGCCGTGGTCGCGCGGCGTCTTCCGGTTCGGCTCATGGCCTGGTGCCGGATGACGTCGTTGGATCTCGATGCAGCGATCAAGAGCGGGGTCCAAGCGGTCAATTTGTCGCTGCCTGCGTCGGACATCCAACTTGCCGCCAAGCTCGGCCTCGACAAGGCGGGAGCGCTCCAGGTCATCGATGATATGGTCAGGCGCGCCGCCGCCGCCGGCTTCTTCGTCGCGGTGGGGTGCGAGGATGCCTCGCGGGCCAATCGGGATCATCTCGCCCGCGTCATCGATACGGCCGCACGCGCCGGCGCAAGCCGCGTCAGGCTAGCCGACACAGTCGGTGTTCTCGACCCGTTTTCGACCTTTGAACTTGTCGCCCAGCTCGTGGCGCAGTCTCCAATCGACCTTGAATTTCATGCGCACAACGATCTCGGACTTGCTGGCGCCAACACGCTAGCCGCGATCCGCGCAGGCGCGCGCCATGCCTCCGTCACCGTCCTGGGGCTCGGCGAGCGTGCGGGCAATGCCGCGCTGGAAGAGGTGGCCGCCGCGATGGCGGTCTTCGGCGGCGCAGATACCGGCATCGAGCTGACCGCATTGCCCAGCCTCGCCGCCCAGGTGGCCTGGGCCGCCCGCCGGCAGACCGCGGCCACTAAGCCGGTCGTCGGCGCCGATGTTTTCACCCACGAATCCGGCATTCACGTCGCAGGGCTGCTGAAGGACTCGCGTACTTATCAGGGGCTTGATCCGGCTCTCGTGGGCCGTTGCCGGCGGATCGTCATCGGCAAGCATTCCGGCGCCTCTGCGATTGCACATGTGCTGAGCGAAAGCGGTCGCGATCTCGACCCGGATCTGGCAGCCGCGATGGTGGCCCGCGTCCGGCGCGAGGCGGCCGAGACCAAATCGACGGTCACTGCAACTCAACTGGTCGAGCTCTACGATAAAATGTGCAGCGAGGCGTCCCTGTTCGAGCTGTGCGGGTCCAGGTCAGCCGCGCGCGCGCGTGCAGAGGCCACAGTTTTGCGACCAGGGAGAATGCAATGAATTGTTCCGCTGACAGCCGCCCCATCGATGTCACAGACATCCTCGCACGACTGAAGCGCCTGTCGGCCGCGGAGGAGTTCTTCTCAGTCCTGCGCGTCTCCTATGACCCGAAGGTGCTGAATGTCTCGCGGCTCCATATAATGAAGCGCGTGGGCCAATACCTTGCCGAAGAAGATTTCTCCGGTCTGCCCGACCAGGTGATTGCCGCGAGGGTGCGCGCGACGCTCGAACGCGCTTACGAGGACTTTGCGATTTCCTCGCCGCTCACGCATCGGGTCTTCAAGGTGCTCAAAGACCACGATCCGAACAAACCTGCCGCGCCGGGTCACACCTTTGTCCCGTTCGACTCGGTACTGAAGCGGTTCGGACGAGAATGAGCGGCGACAAGGGTTGCGACGCGACAATGTCGAGCAGCCGACAAATCCGGTCATCACCACAGCGCCGTCAGAAGCAACCAGCCGAAGTTGTAGGAAAGGGGGCAGCGCAAGAGACTTGGCACGAATTATGCGGATCAAGGAGATAACCGCAATGCCCGCAACCGGACAGGAGCCTAGAGAAACCGCCAATGCACATCGTAATCTGCATCAAGCAGGTGCCGGACTCGGCACAGATAAGGGTCCATCCGGTGACGAACACAATCATGCGCCAGGGTGTTCCGACCATCATCAACCCTTACGACCTGTTCGCCCTCGAAGAAGCGCTCAGACTGCGGGATGCCTATGGCGGCGAAGTCACTGTGCTCACCATGGGTCCGCCCATGGCAGAGGACGCGCTGCGCAAGGCGCTCGGCTACGGCGCCGACCGAGCGGTGCTCTTGACCGACCGCTATTTTGCCGGCTCCGACACGCTGGCGACCTCGTTCGCCCTTTCCCAGGCAATCGCGAAGGTCGGCGAGACGTTCGGCACGCCAGACCTCGTCTTCACCGGCAAGCAGACGATCGATGGCGACACCGCCCAGGTCGGGCCCGGCATCGCCAAGCGCCTCGGACTCCTGCAACTGACCTATGTCGCGAAGATCCCCTCTATTGACCTTGCTGCAGGCGAGATCAAGGTCGAGCGCCGCTCCGAAGGCGGCACACAGATGCTGAAGAGCAGGCTGCCTTGCCTCATCACCATGCTGGAAGGCACAAACGAGATCCGCCGGGGCTCGATCCACGACGCCTTGTGCGCCGCGCGCAACCAGGTCTTGAAATGGAGTGCGGCCGACGCCGGCATCGAGGATCTCACCAAATGCGGCCTGCGTGGCTCACCGACCGTCGTCAAGCGTGTTTTCGCCCCTCCTGCTCGAGCTGAAAAGGCGGCACTAATCGACACCGCCGAGAAGGCCTTGCGCGATGTCGCTGACGAACTCATCACCGCAATCTTCACCCGCCAGCCGGCGCTGGAACATGAGCTCGCCTTTAACGGCGGCGCGTGACGGCAAGGAGCAAAACGATGTCGACCGCGAACCGAGAAACCCCTCGCCCTGCCGCCGGCCGCGCCGGCATAAAGAAGGAGCTGCCCGCCCATTTCAAGGACTACCGCCACGTCTGGGTCTTCATCGAGCTCGAACGCGGCCAGGTCCATCCCGTATCATTCGAGCTGCTCGGCGAAGGCCGCAAATTAGCAGACAAGCTTCAGGTCCAGCTTGCAGGCGTCGTGCTCGGACCGCCGGGAGAGGCCGTCGGGAACGCCGTTGCCGAAGCATTCGCTTATGGTGCTGACCTTGTCTACATCGCCGAGGCGCCCCTGCTCGCCGATTATCGGAACGAGCCTTTCACCAAGGCGATGACGGATCTGGTCGATACCCACAAACCCGAAATCCTTCTTCTCGGTGCCACCACCCTCGGCAGGGATCTTGCCGGCTCCGTGGCGACGACCTTGCAGACAGGGCTCACGGCCGACTGCACCGAACTCGATGTGGATACCGACAGTTCGCTCGCCGCCACGCGTCCGACTTTCGGCGGTTCCTTGTTGTGCACGATCTATACGCTCAATTTCCGCCCTCAGATGGCGACAGTGCGGCCAAGGGTCATGCCCATGCCGCAGCGGACGGATAAACCGGTCGGGCGTGTCATCCGGCACAAGCTCTCGCTTGCCGAGGACGAGATCGCTACCAAAGTCCTCGGCTTCCTGCCGGACAATCAGTCGGCAAAGGCAAACCTTGCCTATGCCGACGTCGTGGTTGCGGGAGGCCTTGGTCTTGGCGCGGCGGAGAACCTGCAGCTTGTGAAGAACCTCGCGCGAGCAATCGGCGCCGAGCATGGCTGTTCGCGCCCGTTAGTCCAGAAGAGCTGGATGCCAGCTGATCGGCAGATCGGCCAAACTGGCAAGACCATCCGGCCGAAGCTTTACATAGCGGCCGGGATTTCCGGCGCCGTCCAGCATCGGGTTGGCGTCGAGGGGGCGGATCTCATCGTGGCCATCAACACCGACCCGAACGCGCCGATTTTCGATTTCGCTCACCTCGGAATCGTCACCGACGCGATCCGCTTCCTGCCCGCACTGACGGAAGCCTTCACGCGGCGGCTGTCGCCCCACAGTCGCGATAAGCTTGCGAGCTAAGGGACGGACATGATCGAGGAAAACTTCGACGCCATTGTTGTTGGGGCAGGCATGTCCGGAAACGCAGCTGCTTACACCATGGCCAGCCATGGCCTAAAGGTGCTGCAGTTGGAGCGCGGTGAATATCCGGGCTCCAAGAATGTCCAAGGTGCCATCATGTACGCGAACATGCTGGAGAAGATCATCCCGGATTTCAGGGACGATGCGCCTCTCGAGCGGCATTTGGTTGAACAGCGGCTTTGGGTGATGGACGACACATCCCATACCGGGATTCACTATCGGTCGGACGACTTCAATGAGGCCAAGCCCAACCGATACACAATCATCCGTGCCCAGTTCGACAAATGGTTTTCGCGTAAGGTGCGCGAGGCCGGCGCGACGGTTCTGTGCGAGACGACCGTGACGGAGCTCATCCGTGACGCCAAGGACAGGGTGGTCGGCGTCCGCACAGATCGGGCCGGCGGAGCCATCTACGCGGACGTGGTCGTTCTCGCAGAAGGTGTCTGCGGACTGCTTGGCACGCGAGCCGGCCTGCGCCAGATGCCGAAGCCACAAACCGTGGCGCTCGCCGTTAAGGAAATGCATTTCCTGCCCGAAGAGGTCATTGAGCAGCGGTTCGGCGTCAAGGGCGATGAAGGCTGCGTGATCGAGGCGGTGGGCACGACCTCCCGCAGCATGGCCGGGCTCGGCTTCCTCTACACCAACAAGGAGTCGATCTCACTGGGCATTGGCTGCCTCGTCTCCGATTTTGCCGCGATGGTCGAGAGCCCCTACGTTCTCCTTGATGCCTTAAAGAGCCATCCTTCGATCCGGCCGCTGATCGCCGGCTCGGAAGTGAAAGAATATTCCGCACACCTCATTCCCGAAGGCGGCTACAAGGCTATTCCGCAGCTGTTTGGCGATGGTTGGGTCGTGGTCGGCGATGCCGCGCAACTGAACAACGCCATTCACCGCGAGGGTTCGAACCTCGCCATGACCTCCGGCCGCATCGCGGCTGAGGCAATCATCGAGGTCAACAGCCGCAACGCTCCTATGACCAAACGAAATCTCGCTCTTTACAAAGCCATGCTGGACAAGTCCTTCGTGGTCAAGGACCTAAAGAAATACAAAGATATGCCGGCCTTGCTCCACACCAATTCCTGCAATTACTTCACAACTTATCCGCGGTTGATGTCGCAAGCCGCGCAGAACTTCATGCGTGTCGACGGCACGCCGAAGATCGAGAAGGAAAAGGCGACCACGGCGGCCTTCATCAAGGCGCGCTCGCGTTGGGGGCTGGTCAGCGACGCGGTCCGCCTTGCATTGGCGTGGCGCTGAAGGGAGACGAAATGACGATCGCAGTGACAAAGTCACGTGTCGAGGACAAGCTTTACCAGAACCGCTACTTGGTGGATTCCGGCCGCCCGCATATCAAAGTGCGACCGCACGAGAGGCCAAGCGCGAACTTGCTCGCGCTTACCCACGTCTGCCCGGCGAAATGTTATGAGTTGAACGACAAAGGTCAAGTGGAGATCACTGCTGACGGCTGCATGGAGTGCGGCACCTGCCGGATTTTGTGTGAGACCAGTGGCGAGATCGAGTGGAACTATCCACGCGGCGGTTTCGGAGTCCTCTTCAAATTCGGATGACCGACGCACGCACGTATTAAGAGGGTTGATCTTGATACAATTTAGGTCTCGCCCAACGCCAAGTCTATTTTCTTTGCTTCGATCGTCGCTTTGACGAAGAGAAGCTCGTGAATACTGTGGTTTCAGAATTCAGATAAAAAAGGAGGAGCACTCTGGACGACAACCCCTGAGGTGTTTCCATGACCCACGGACCGCAAGATCGGGTCGACGAGGTTGGACCTCGGGAGACCCGCCCTGAACCGCCCATCAAAAGCATGCCCCAATCAGATATCGCGCTCAGAGGACTCTACGAGATATCGAAGGTGCTGACCGCCCCCAGCGAGCTGGAGATTACGCTCGCCAATGTCGTGAACGTCCTGCCTTCATTTCTGCAGATGCGTCACGGAGCAATCGTCGTCCTGGACGCTGAAGGAGAGCTGGAGATTGCCGCGACTGCCGGCAATACCCACGTACATCAATCAGGCACTCGCCGCGTCATACCACAGGCCGTAACAGATCAAATCGTCGCTGCGGGGACGCCGCTCTTCATACCGGACGTGCGCAAGTCCCAACTATTTCAGGCTGACCTTCAAACGTCTTCGAGCATCGGAATCATCCCAATTGCCTTTATCGGTATCCCGCTAAAGGCTGATCATGATATCCTTGGGACATTGTCGATCGACCGCGCCGGAGACGGCGCCACCGACTTTCGCGACGACGAGGACATTTATTTCCTGACGATGGTCGCCAACCTTGTCGGCCGGACCATCCGCCTCCATCGCGCCCTGAGTACAGATCGTCAGCGGTGTGGCCATGAGCAATCGGGACCGGAGAAATCGCCCAACGAGGGGAGGACCTACGACCCTGCCCGGCATGCGGATGCCAAAATCGACGGGATCATCGGGGAAAGCCCCGCACTCAAGCAGGTGCTCGAAACCGTCTCGGTCGTAGCAGGGACCAATTCCACCGTGCTTCTTCGGGGTGAAAGCGGCACCGGCAAGGAATTCTTTGCGCAGGCCATCCATAAGCTCTCACGTCGGAGGAAGAAGTCTTTCGTCAAATTGAACTGCGCCGCACTGTCTGAAAGCGTTCTGGAGTCAGAACTGTTTGGGCATGAAAAGGGCGCTTTCACGGGTGCTATCTCCCAGCGCGCCGGTCGTTTTGAATTGGCAAATGAGGGAACGCTGCTACTTGATGAAATCGGCGAGATTTCGCCGGCCTTTCAAGCCAAGCTGTTGCGTGTCTTGCAGGAAGGCGAGTTGGAGCGAGTCGGCGGCACCAAAACGCTACAGGTCGACGTGCGCCTCATATGCGCCACCAACAAGGACCTCGAGACGGCCGTCATAAAAGGGGAGTTCAGGGCCGACCTTTATTACCGCATCAATGTCGTGCCAATTATCCTGCCTCCGCTCAGAGAGCGAACCGGCGATATTCCACGCCTTGCGAACGCCTTCCTCAACCGGTTCAACAAGGAGAACGATCGCGCACTAGCCTTCGCGGCGCCGGCGCTTGACCTGATCTCGCAATGTTACTTCCCTGGTAACGTCCGTGAGCTGGAGAACTGCGTCCAAAGGACGGCCACACTTGCGCGCTCAAGGACGATCACTCCATCCGATTTCGCCTGTAAGAAGGGCCAGTGCCTTTCCTGGCTCCTCTGGAAGCGAGCCGACCGCTCGAATGGCGGCAATGCCATCGACGATCTCGCACGGGTCAACGCAGTGCCGGTCGGATTGCGGCTGCCGGCCAGTTGCATCGGTGCCTCCGCAGGCAAGATATCTCCCCTTACGGCCGGCGATCCGAACGATCCCACTTGTCCCCCGCGTCTGGCGGAACGCGACCGGGTGATCGACGCGATGGACAAGGCCGGTTGGGTTCAGGCCAGGGCGGCTCGTATCCTCGGCCTCACGCCGCGGCAAGTCGGCTACGCCCTGCGCCGGCATGGTATCGTGGTGAAGAAATTCTAGACGTCGTGATGACGTCAACCGTAAGCAGCCCGGAGTGGTCTCGCTCACACTCTGCGCGCCCGAGGCTGCTAGCCTCGCGACCCTATTTGCGTGTCCACTGTCGTAAGCCCGACAAAGGTTTGTCGGAGCAATCCGAAGGAATCTGACACGACAAGCCTATTCGTGAACCGAAACAGCTCTTTGAGCTGGCATAGCTCTTGCGCTTTGGACTGCGACATCACGCAGCAACGGAGCCGTTCATGTCTGCACCGGCAATTTCGCTTGAGAGCCTCAGCACGACATTCGGTGACCAGTTGCTTGGCACCATGAAACCCGGTGGCTGCGCGTCATCCTGCGGCTCGTCGACAAAGCCCGACGACACGGATCCGGCTGTCTGGGAGAAGATCAAGGATCACCCCTGCTTTTCAGAAGAGGCGCATCACTATTTCGCGCGCATGCACGTCGCGGTCGCGCCGGGCTGCAACATCCAGTGCAACTACTGCAATCGCAAATATGACTGCGCCAACGAAAGCCGGCCTGGGGTGGCCTCTGAAAAGCTGACGCCCGACCAGGCGCTACGCAAGGTGATCGCGGTCGCCAGCGAGGTGCCGCAGCTTTCCGTGCTCGGCATCGCCGGACCGGGCGATGCCTGTTACGACTGGAAGAAGACGAAGGCGACCTTCGCCAGGGTCGCCAGGGAAATCCCAGACATCAAGTTTTGCATCTCCACGAATGGGCTCGCGCTACCGGACCATGTCGATGAGCTTGCCGACATGAATGTCGATCACGTGACGATCACCATCAACATGGTCGACCCTGAGGTCGGTACAAAGATATATCCTTGGATCTTTTACGACCATCGCCGCTACGTCGGCCTCGAAGCCGCCCGGATGCTGCACGAGCGGCAGATGTTGGGCCTGGAGATGCTGACCGCGCGCGGCATCCTCACCAAAATCAATTCGGTGATGATTCCTGGCGTGAACGATGAGCATCTGATCGAGGTGAATAGATGGGTCAAGGAGCGAGGCGCGTTCCTGCACAACCTCATGCCGCTGATTTCGGACCCGGCGCACGGCACGCACTACGGACTGAGTGGGCAGCGCGGCCCAAACGCAATGGAGCTGAAGGCTCTTCAGGATCGTCTCGAAGGCGGCGCCCAGTTGATGCGCCACTGCCGGCAGTGCCGGGCAGATGCCGTCGGCATGCTTGGCGAGGATCGTGGCCAGGAATTCACGGCCGACCGGATTCCCGGCGAGGTCACCTACGATGCCAGCAAGCGTAACGCCTATCGGGAGCTGGTCGCGCAGGAGCGCCGTGATCACGTGGCGGCCAGAAGTGAAGCGATCGGATTGGTCAAGGCAGTGAGGCCCGGCAAATCCGTCCTCTTCGCGGTGGCGACCAAGGGCGGCGGCCGCGTCAACGAACATTTCGGCCATGCGAAGGAATTCCAGGTTTACGAAGCCTCGCCGAGAGGGATCAGCTTTGTCGGGCATCGCAAGGTGGAGAAGTATTGCCTCGGCGGCTTGGGCAAGGAAGCCGCCCTCGATGGCATCATCGCAGCCCTTCAAGGCATAGATATCGTGCTGTGCGCCAGGATTGGAACTTGCCCGCAGGATCAGCTCGCGGACGCTGGAATCAGAGCCACCGACGCTTGCGCCCATGACTATATCGCGACGGCAATCAGCGCGATTTACACCGCCGCGTCAGGGGCCCCCGCACTCGCGGCGACGGCCTGAGCTGTCTCATCCATTCGGACCAGGAGTTAAAATGGCTTTCAAGATCATCGCATCCCAATGCACCCAATGCGGCGCCTGCGAATTCGAATGTCCTTCCGGCGCGATCAAGTTCAAAGGCGAGAGCTACGTGATCGAGTCACAGAAGTGCACCGAATGCGAGGGGGTCTTCGATGCGCAGCAATGTGCCTCGGTATGCCCGGTGCCGAAGACCTGCGTTCCTGCGTGACCCCATGGGCTGCCGACATGGTTGGGGCTGCCTACGCAGGACGCCTGGAGCGCCTTGTTCACAATCTGCAGCCCCAAGAGAAATCAGGGAACGGACATGTCGCTCGGACGCGAAGAGGAGATCGAAATCCGCAGGCCCCCACGATTCATGCCGGGAGAGCGGGTACGTGCCACTCGCCACATAAAGAATGACGGCACCTATCCTGGCAGGGAAATCGGCGAAAATCTCGTGCGCAAGGGCGACGAGGGATATGTGCGCGACATCGGCACCTTTCTCCAGCAGTTTTTCATCTATGCGGTCGAGTGGATCGACCGTGGCACCGTCGTCGGCATGCGAGCGCGTGAACTGATGAGCCTCGAGAAAGCCGAGTCCTGCAGTGCTGAAAGCAATTCCAATGAAGGGACGGCCAGATGAAAGTCATGATCCGCAGGACCGATGCTGGCTTGTCGGCGTATGTCCCCAAAAAAGACCTCGAAGAGCCGATCATCAAGCTCGAGAAGGAAGAGTTGTGGGGCGGAACTATCACGCTCCGGAACGGGTGGCGGCTCGTCTTACCCGATCTCCCACGGGATACGCGTCTGCCGATCACTGTCGAGGCAAGGAAGGTTTCCGCAGAGGACTGATGCTGCCGCTAAGTGCGTCGCGAGGAAACGAGCATGAATACGATCCTGACATCGGGCCACCTCGTCATAGTGCGGGACAGTTTTGCCGATAAGCTGCTTGACTTGGCGAAGGAAGCGCTCGCCGCCGATGAGGTGATCCCCTATCTCGGTCCGGGTCTTCTTGGGTTGAACTGTGCGGAACCGCCTGTGCCGCATACTCCGGAGGTCGTTGCCGCGGCACT
The DNA here is from genome assembly GCF_040317955.1 of Mesorhizobium sp. M1342. Classification (NCBI taxonomy): domain Bacteria; kingdom Pseudomonadati; phylum Pseudomonadota; class Alphaproteobacteria; order Hyphomicrobiales; family Phyllobacteriaceae; genus Mesorhizobium; species Mesorhizobium sp. M1342. The sequence goes on from NZ_JAMYLI010000015.1 coordinate 140,960, forward strand.
CAATGCACGGGCGCCCGCCCCTTCCAGGATCCGCACCAATATGTGGTCGGTTGCGCAGTTCATCGAACAGCGCCGGCATCGCCGGACGCTTCAAGCTTGGATGACGGAGATATTCGCAGCGCCGGTGAGGCCAACCCTCCTCCACGCCTGGCTCGCAAGGCTGCCGCTCTCCCTCATCATCGACAGCTGGTATGACAGCGCGATGCGCACGGCTCTCGTGGAGACCGGCCGAACGGACGTCGTTGAGATACAAGGCGTCACGCGGGCGAACGAAATCGGCAACATTTGGACAAAAACCTACGATTTGTCCGGGAGGGAGCTCGACGCCCGATCGGGGGCAAAGACGGTCCTCTATGCACCTCACGGGAGTAGTAGGCCCGCGCAAAACTTTCTCGTCGCAGATTCCGACTATGTCGAAGTCCTGACCGAAATTGATATCCAGACACCGATCCCAGACGTGGTGAAGGAACGGCGCATCACCCGTGGATTTTTCTTCGTTGGCTGCCGCTTCAACGATCAGATGCTGCGCACCTACGCCAGACAGATCATGAAGCGCTCCCGCGGTCCCTATTGCACCGTAATGGACGCGGAAACCCTGACCAGAAACGAAGCGCGTTTCCTTGCGGCGAGCGGAATCACTGTGATCGACATGCCAGTAGGTGAAGCGGCGGCTCGGCTTCTGGGAACGGGCACGGCTGCAGGTTGAGGACGGGATTAACAATGGCGGATGCCTTTGATGATGCGTCCTTCGGCTTTCCACGAAGGCGCAAAATGCAGTCGGGAATACACCCGTGAACAGTGATGCTGTCGGCAGCGCAACGAACGCTCTGAATTCGTTGACCCATGTTGAAGCGGCGCGCTGGGGCCGGGATTTGAGTACGCTGTTGCGCATTACGCGTATGAATTTTCGGCATCCCTGGCAGGTCGCCTTCGCTATGGGCTCGACGATCATGGCGGCAATCCTCCAGTTGCTCATTCCCCAGCTTCTCGGCCGGGCTGTCGACCAGGCCCAGACAGCCATCGGGGGCGGCGGGAGCGCGGCAGGGCAAGCGCTCTGGACCCCGGCTCTCCTGCTGCTCGCCGTCAGCGCGCTACGCGGCCTTTTCACGATGGCGCAGAACTATTTTGCCGAAGCCGTCGGGCATCATGTCGCGTACGAACTGCGGCTCGCCTACTACGACAAGATCCAGCGTCTCAGCTTTTCCTTTCACGATCGGGTCCATTCAGGCGATCTGATCACCATCGGAATGCTCGATCTCCAAGGGGTGCGGATGTATTTTTCCACCGCGCTCGTTCGCGTGGTCCTGCTCACCATGCTGATCGGGATCGGCGCCCACATGATGATCTCGATCGATCTCATGCTCGGCCTGGTCGCGCTGAGCTTCGTGCCTTTTGTCGCCTGGCGCTCATCGACCACACAGCTTAGGCTGCGCGCCACCTGGCTCGACCTCTATGAGCGCCTTTCGGTACTAAGCCGCGTGATGAAGGAAAATCTCGCAGGCATCCGCGTGGTCCGCGCTTTTGCGGCTCAATCCTATGAGATGCTGAAGTTCGACCGCGCTTCCAAGACCGCGCTCGGCCTCGCCAACGATCTCGTTGACATCTACGTACCCAGCACGTCGGCGATGACCTTGTCCTTCTTTTTCGCAATGGGATTGGTGCTTTGGATCGGTGGCAACAAGCTCATCGCTGGCGAGATCAGCGTCGGAACGATGGCGACCTTCCTGACCTTCATGACCATCCTGCAAATGCCAGTCCGCCAGATCGGCCTCATGGTCAATGCCTTTGCCCGCGCTTCCAGCTGCGGTTCGCGGCTTTTCGGTCTCCTCGATCAGGAGATCACGATCAGGGATGCTCTCGAGGCCAGACCGCTTGAGATAAGCGACGGCACTCTGCGCTTCCACAATGTCTCATTTGCGTACCCCAATGTCGAAAACCGCGCCGTTCTGAAGAACCTCAGCTTTGAGGCCCGGAGAGGCGAGACGATCGCGATCGTCGGTCCGCAGGGTTCCGGCAAATCGACGATGGCTCATCTGATCCCCCGCTTTTACGACGTGACCGGTGGCGCCATCACGTTGGACGGCCAGGACATACGCAATGTCACCCTCGAGAGCCTTCGCAAGGCGGTTGCCGTTGTACAGCAGGATGCGTTCCTGTTCACCACCACGATTGAGAACAACATCGCTTATGGCGACCCCTGGGCGAAGAGACAGCGAATTGAACGCGCTGGCGAATTCGCCCAGCTCCACAACTACATCCTCGGGCTCCCAGCAGGGTATGAGACGGTCGTGGGCGAACGCGGCGTCTCTCTCTCTGGCGGCCAGCGCCAGCGTCTCACGATTGCTCGCACCATGATGCTGCGCCCCTCTGTCGTCGTTTTCGACGACTCGATGGCCGCGATCGATGCCGGCACCGAGCAGCGCATTCGCGCGGCGACGCGGCGCTTCGCCAAGGATCGGGTGACGATCATCATCGCGCACCGGCTGAGTGCGCTTATGCATGCCGATCAGATCCTTTTTGTCGATAACGGCGAAATCGTAGAACGCGGCACGCATGAAGAGCTTCTGGCGAAGCGGGGACGCTACAGGGCCCTTTACGATCTCCAGACGCGCCCAGGTGATAGCATATGACCCAGTATGGGGGCGCCCGCTGATGGACCAGGGCCCCGGCGAACTCGAAGCCGAACGTGACGACGGCAGACGCCCTCCGCGCGCGGTCGTCGGCTCGCACCGGATCGAGGAGGAGATGTTCGGCCGGGCTTTCGACAAGAGCATCCTCCGCCGGATCTGGGGCTTCGTCCATCCCTATCGGGCAAAGGTAGTTGTCACGATTGTCGCGATGTTGATCTTCACCGGGACGCAGCTTCTCATCCCCTTGATCATCCGCTACGCGATCGACCAGGGCATGAACCCGGCAGCGAGTGATCGCTCAGCCCAGCTTGCGGCCGTCGGCGCGTTCCTTTCGGCGATTTTGGTCAATTTCGCCGCCGGTTACATGCAGGAAACCTTGGATGGGAAAATTGCCGAAACTGTCCTGTTCGACATCCGCCGCGCCATGTTTGGCCATCTGCAAAAGGTTTCGCTCTCTTTCATGGACAAGACTGAGGTCGGACGCCTGATGTCGCGCCTGCAAGGCGACGTTAACTCCATACAGGAGTTCCTGGAAACCTCGGTATATTCCCTAGGCGATGTTGCACTTCTCTTCGGCATCGTTTTCGTAATGCTGTGGCTCGACTTTCGCCTCGGCCTCCTGACGCTGTCGGTTCTGCCGATCCTGGTGATCGTCCGCATTGTCTGGCTGCCGCGTGCCCGCGACGCCTTCATGGCTGCACACGAAACCAATTCCGTCGTCAATGGCGCGCTGGCCGAAGCCATTCACGGCGTGCGGACCATACAGTCGATGGATCGCCAGCAGGTGAATTTCATTCTTTTCGACGACCGGGCCCATGCCAACCTCAGGACCCAACTGATCGCTGCCAGATATGCACTGGTCATGGTGCCTATCGTCGATGGCCTCACGGGCCTCGCCTTGGCCGCCGTTATTGTGGTCGGCGGCTCGATGGTCGTGAATAGCCGTATAGATGTGGGCGTGTTGGTAGCCTACCTGTTTTACATCCAGCGCTTCTTTGACCCGATCCGCTCACTCACCCTGCAATATTCGATCATGCAGCGCGCCATGGCCTCAGGCAAGCGCCTGACCGATGTGCTCGATGTCAAGATCGATGTTCAGGACAAACCCAATGCCGAGGTGCTTTCGCCCGAAATGGACGGCTCGGTTGAGTTTAGGGACGTCACATTCGGCTACGATCCGAACCGTTCGGTTCTGAAAAATGTCTCCTTCAGGGTCAATCCCGGCGAGACGGTCGCACTGGTCGGACCGAGCGGTTCTGGCAAATCGAGTGCGATGGCCCTGGTCCACCGCTTCTATGATGTTCAGCAGGGTCAGGTGCTGGTCGGCGGGCATGATGTGCGCGACCTCACCCAGGAATCGCTCGGCCGCCAGGTCGCCATGGTGCTGCAGGAGCCATTCCTGTTCACCGGGACGGTCTTCGAGAACATTCGATACCAGAAGACGGAAGCCACGCGCGACAAGGTGATCGAGGCGGCGAAGGCGGTCGGCGCGCATGACTTCGTCATGAGCCTCGCCGACGGGTATGAGACCCAACTTGGCGAACGCGGCGACAACTTATCTCTCGGCCAGCGCCAGCTTATCAGTTTCGCCCGCGCCCTCGTCGCTGACGCCAAGATCCTCGTGCTCGACGAAGCGACCGCCAACATCGACAGCTATACGGAATTGCAGATTCAGAAGGCTCTGATCAAGCTGCTTGAAGGGCGGACTGGCCTCGTCATCGCCCACCGTCTCGCCACGATCCGGGGGGCCGACCGCATCATCGTGCTTCAGAATGGCCAAGTTGTTGCGACTGGCAACCACGATGAGCTAATAGCTATGGGCGGCCTGTATTCCAAACTCTACTATCTCAACTACGCCTCCTTCGACGACATCCCCGAACACGAGACCACCGTCCAAGCTGGCTCCCAGACCTGAGTTTTTGGCGGCCTTGTGGTAGTGGCGTTGACTTTCGGGCGTGTCGGCGGACCACTCAGGCCACCGCAGACGGCCAGCAGGCAGCATTCAAGGACAAGCACTCCTCGCAGTTCGTGAAGACCGGCTGCGAACGATTTCCTTCAGCATCGTATCCCGACCGCGGTGCACCCCATCATCGGGCGAGCTCGCTCCCGTTGGTGGCTGGGCGTAGCAAAGCCGCTCGCGAGCGCGCCCTCAACAGCGCCGTAGCGAGTGGCGGCTTTGCTACCGCCGGCCGCTGATGAAGCTGGAGGCGCCGCACCGACGCCGCCCCGGGCGAGAAGAACCTCTGCGGCGGGCTATGGGCAACGGGTAGCGCGAGCGCGACGAGCAGACGCGTGCCTGCATCGTGACGCGCTCGGCCATCATCTCCTTAGGATCATGCAGGTTCACACGATGGCCCGGACGCCAGCCAACGCACAAAGCTGGTATTCTGTGCCGCCGGCTCGTCGTCAGTTTGGCCTCCCTCCCGATTGCCCGTCCCCATCACGTGCACGCTCGAGCACGTGGATGTGAGGGAGCGCTGTACAACGATTCAACCTCAGACCGCGAATTTCATGGTCAGCCAAATCGAGCCATGATTTCGGATTGAATGGTCGTCGCGGTGTACAGGGAAGCATCTAGCGGCAGATTTCCAAATGCCAGTTGACAAAGCAGGTAGTTGGCACCTGCCACTTCCAACTGACCTAACAGAGCTTTTCGCACAGATTCTGCTGATCCTACCACGCACAATTCACTCTCGACTGCCGCATCGAAGGTCAGCGGCAGGTTTGGTGGAGTGGGGATAGCGTTAAGCTCGTAAAGGAATTGGAAGCTCTTGAGCCAGCGTTCGTAAGCAGGTGCCGCGAGCGAATAGGCATGTGTGTCACAACGCCCAACCACGACCATGCGGAGCAATCCGATAAATTGCGCCTGATCCCCCGCGCCAGCGTTGTCCTCTCGATAGGCGCGGAACGCATCAGTAGTTTTGCGAACAGAAGAGGAAGGTCCTACACACGCGATATTGGTTCCATTCGCAGCCGCCCAAGCTGCGGACTCGGGTCGATTGGCAGCAACCCATGTCGGCGGATGTGGACGCTGATGAGGTCTTAACGTCAAAGGAATGTCATTGAGATCAAAATGGCGGCCTTGATAGCATAGCGTGCCGACCTTCATCGGATTAACAAGTATTTCCATGAGGATTTCGCTGGCTTCGGCATAACGGCCCGGCACCGCGTCCGCACCAATCCCGAAGTAGCCCAATTCGATCGGGAGAGCACCGCGCCCTATGCCCAGTTCGAGCCTGCCACCGCTCAACTGGTCCAGCATACAGATCTCTTCGAACGCACGCAGCGGATGATAAAGCGCAAGCAGCATCACCAAGGGTCCGAGACGCAAGCGCCGGGTGCGCTGGGCGACGCTCGATAAGAACAGATTCGGCGATGGACCTCTCCCATGGGGAGTACAGTGATGTTCTGCGAGATGATAGGCATAGAACCCTAGCTGATCGCACGCCTCTGCTAATATCAGGCGATCTTCGTATTGCCGACCGATGTCGCGGCCATCCTCGTCCAGATGATCGAAGATGCCGAACGCTAGGTTTGAAGGAAAGACGTTTGTCACTCGATAAGTCCCCGATTTTAAAAAGCAGGCTGTTCTCTTGCTGGGATGACCAAGCAAGTCGGAAGAGATGTGTGTGATCGCCGATTTGCGTCAGCGTAACGAAGAAGCAGAGCCTGACGCTTCCCTGCCCTTGGAGCTTGGCACCATTAAGCTTCCAGCAATGTCGCCAGCGGCAGCAAGAAATGCATCCATCTGCTCTTTTGTGCCGATGCTGACGCGGATGCAGTGTTCCAAGCCTTTGTCCGGAAAAAACGCGACAAGTATCTTTTGCCTTTCCAATGCTGCTTGCCACCATGAGCCGTCCTGTCCCGCGGGCACACGGGCCAGCAAGAAATTTGCGCGGGAGGGCGTTACGGAAAATCCGAGTTGCGACAGCGCGACTGTCACTCGCTCTCGTTCATCCTTGATGTGCTTGTGGTTCTCTGCGTAGGCGCCGCGATGCGCAAGCACGCTGATACCAACGGCATGCCCGATGACGTTCATGTTGAAGACGTTCTGGATGTTTCGCAGCCTGCCAATAATTTCAGGGTGACCGAAACCGAAACCGACGCGAATGCCGGCGGCGGCATAGCTTTTCGAGAATGACCTCAAGATCAGAACGTTCGGATACTGGTTGATGAGGCGCAGGCCATGATCGGGTGCAAAGTCGACGTAGGCTTCATCAAGGACAACCAAGCGGTCCGATTGTGCTACGAGGCGTTCGATATCGCTTATCGGGAGGAATGTTCCGGTCGGATTGTTTGGATTGGCCAACATAATGAACTTGGCGTCTTTTGCCGGACCGGAAAGCAATTGCTCCATTGGCAGGGAATGAGCTTGACATCCGACTTCGAGAAACTCGGCGCCCTGAATCATGGCAAGTTTGCGGTTGAACGAAAACCCTGGCGACATCATCGCAACCTTATCGCCAGGCGCGAGGAAAGCTCTGTAGATGAGTCCGAGCAGTTCAGACGACCCGTTGCCTGCGATGACCTGATCCCTGGAAACGCCATAGGTGCTGGACGCCGCTTCCCTCAAGCTGATGTTATCGTTATCCGGATATAGATACTGGCACTTGAGAGCCGCCACTGCACTTTGCATTATGATTGGCGGCAACGGAAACGGGTTTTCATTCGTATTCAGCTTGACAAAATTTCCGTCCGGCGCTGGTCCGTTGGACGGCAGAGGATCTAACTGTCGCGTCACTGGCGGAAGAGCCGAAAGCACAGTTTGCAGTTTTGCATCGGACATATTTTAACTCCGTTTCAGTCAACAGGGGGCATCCGTATGAGCTCGCAACGAAAGCAACATGGCGGACAGGATTGACGATGGAAGCGTTGCCACTCACACGATGGTCGCAACGCAGACACGGGAATTCGGCCAGGCTGTCCTCGGTGAATCGAGTGGACGCGGACGCGGATCTGCATCGCTGCCGCAAGGCGCTATGCAGCTCAGCTCATCTCCTCGGTTTCAGATACGCTTGATCTCGACGCCATATTTCCTCAGCACGTAGCCAATCTGGCGCGGGGTCAGTCCAAGGAGGCGCGCTGCCTTTGCCTGCACCCAGCCACATCTTTCCATGGCAGCAATGACGCGCTCTATGTCGGGGGTCCTCGCGCCAATTGGGTGTGTTGCGCCGGCACGCGGGACTGTGGTCGCGGCCGAACAGGCTGCCGCATCCGGCGGCGTGGCCGGATTCACTGACTCCGGCAGGATCGGCGCTGGTTGCAGCGCGGCCTTGCCCGATCTGCACTTCCACAGCGCCTCGGCAAAGCATTGGCCTTGCGAGCAGGCAAAGTCGTTTCTCCCGATTGATAGTCCCTCGGCCAGGATCGCTGTCCGGTGCACGCAATTTTCAAGCTCGCGAATGTTGCCGGGAAACTCACATTTCATCAGCACTTCAATCGCACATGGATCGAAGGTAAGCGTACAGCCGTTCTCGTCGTTGAACTTCTTGAGAAACTCAGCTGCGAGCAGCGGAATATCGCTGCGCCTCTGGCGCAATGCTGGTACCAGCAAGGGAACCACGTTGATGCGGTAGTATAGGTCGGCGCGGAACTCATTCCTTGCAACCGCCTCTTCCAGGTTCCTGTTCGTGGCGGCAATCACGCGAACATCGACCTTAATGGTCTGATTGCTGCCGACGCGCTCAAACTCCTGCTCCTGCAGCACGCGCAGTAGCTTTGCCTGGAACGAGGCCGAGATCTCGCCAATCTCATCCAGAAACAACGTCCCCTTGTCAGCGAGCTCAAAGCGCCCCTTGCGGGAATTGAACGCGCTTGTGAAGGCACCCTTCTCATGACCGAACAATTCGGATTCCAGGACTGTCTCTGGGAGCGCTGCACAATTGAGTTTAACGAAGGGCCGCTTGGCGCGCGGCGACAACTCGTGAATTGCCTTGGCAGCCAGCTCCTTCCCGGTACCGGACTCGCCTCGCAACAGAACCGTGGTTTTTGCCTTGGCTACGACCGCGATCTTCTCCAGCAGCGCGCTTATCGCCGGACTGTCACCAATCATCCCCTCGACATGAACTTTTTTGCGCCGGGGTGCAGGGTGCTTAACATCTGAAAATTTCGTTTGCAGCCGGTCTTCCAACTCCGGCGGTCGCTCGCGGTCCCCCGCGGAGAAGCGGTGCAACTTGACTGTCTGTCCCACCATGTTGGCAATCATGGTGAGCAGTCGGACATCGTAATCGAGCCGATAGCTTGACCTGCTTTCCAAAGCCCTGTCCATAGTCAGCGCGCCTACGGCGTTCCCATCAACACGAATGGGAACGCCGATGAAGGACACGGTATCGGAGGCCCCAAGCACCTCGATGTCAGCGGCAGTGAAGGCCGGATGCATCGCTATGTCCTCGGCGATGAGCGGCGTGTCCGTCGTCACAATCTGATCGATGGCGTTGCGCGGCACGCGCGACCGGGAGGGCTCATTGCTGTTCGTGTCGCAGTCGCTGGCCACGGTGATGTCCAGTCCGGCCTCGGCATCGCAGAGAGTGATGATGCCGTGCCGCATCTGCACTAACGAGTGCAGGAGATCAACGACCTTGGCCAACGTGAGTTCGAGCCGGGCGGGACCGGTGAGTATTTTCGATATTTCGAAGATTCCGATGAGGGCGCGCTCGTGCAATACCCCATTCGCAGGATTCGTCTCGGACGTTGGACAACCTCTTATCGCATCCGGCAGCGATATGCCGCACTCGCTGGCATTTTGTTCTGATTTGCGAATGTTGTGGTGCATGTGATCCTCGATCTCGCGCCATCAAACGTAAGCCGGCGGCATGTGCGCCCGCGGCGTCGCGAGCAGGCCCGAAAATACTCCGACGTGAACTCGTGCCGCCGTTTGGTCGAGTGCGAAGCGGATCGAACCCTGATGCATCGCTTGGCTCTCCCCTCCACGAAGCTTGGCCATGGTCTCGGCTTGCACCAAGGCAACCACACGTTGTTTTCAACAGACTGGAGCGAGGCGGGATAGTCAATCGAGCTTTCTTTCATTCGTGAAAGGAAACCTCGCGGCATATGATAGAATACATCAATTCTGTTTTTGCCGTTGAACGACGGAAATACTTGCGCCGGCGATGCGGTGCCCGAGCGGCTGACCGCGCGGAGTGTAAATGCCGGGCCGTGCATTCACCAGCGCCTGCGAAGGAGGGGCTGGAGCGACAATAACCGCCAACGACACTGGTCGGTTGCGGCAACCGCCATTTTTCTCGAGTTGATCATGCGGCGGCGGTGTCGCGTGTGAAGGCGCGAAGCTGGCGTCGAGTACGGCTTCGTAGGCGGTGCTCGCAATTTCTGAATCACATCGTCGTGGTCATCACCAGCGGCGTCAAGCTCTACGTCTCGACGTCGCTTTCATGCAGCGGGAGCGCTGCAAAGAGCACAGCAATTCTCCGCTCTGATGCCACCGATGAAACCGCGAGCCAGAGGGATCGACCGGCAGCACTCTGTCAGTGAACATCAACGGGTCGTGCTGGACCCTCGTCATTCCCGCCTTGTCCCAGCGCATTCATCCCATCATGGGTGCCACGGCTAGTCAGGGAAAGCGAAGCTCTCGGCCTCCTCTAGACCAACGGATTTGCGCCATGTGGCGCAGGCGTTCCGGCGAGAGGAACTCGCCTCTTACAAAAGGGATTGTCACACGATGTCCGGAAGCCCGTCAGGGGTTCCCTAGAGCCGTGGTCACAACCGCGGCGGAATGGCCGGAACGGAAGTGCCTGAGGAACACGCAAGAGCAGGATGCGTCGATGCTGAAAACCTATACCCGCCAAGCGAATTGGCGTAGTGCCAATTCAGGCAAATATGATGCTCACCTGCCGTGCAGGCAGGCGACCTGGAAAAGCAACCATATTAGGCCTGCGGCGTCGCAGCGTGGAAGGCATCAATGTTCTTTGTCTTTCGGAGGATTGGGATCGTTACCGCCGCCGACCGAGTCCTTGCTACGAATTTTTCCGTCGCGGCCCTTCACCGTCAGTTCGCCACCGCCCTGATTGGTGATCTTTTCCTTGGCGGATTGGATTGCGTCCTTCTGCGTATCATGCACGAAGCCGCGATCGGCGTCATTTCGTCTGTCTACCCACTTTTTGTCGGCAGGGCGCTGATAAACCGTTCTGTCAGGCTTCTTTGTCATGAAGATTTATCCTCTGTGAATAGCAGTAAAGTACGGATATTTTTTCCATTCACAACCTACCGTGCTTCACTTCCACATGTTATTCGAGGCGGCCGACCGGCAGTTCCCACTGAGTTAATGTTTTGTCATCGAGCCGACATGATCACTGAAGCTGAGATGCGCACAAAAGCGTGGAATTCTGCGCTGAACTGCCATGGCACATATACCGTTTTTTCGCGCCGTCTGAGGCGACTTAAGCTTCTTACGAGGCTGCGCGATTTCTGGGCGTTCGCAATTCCCATCATTCTTGGCGCTATTGCGGGCTCAGACGCATTCGGACTGCCAGCGACTTACCTGACGGTGCTTAAGATTGGTCTCGCGGTGGCCGCGGTAATCCAACTGCTTTTCGCTCTTTGGGCAGTCTTCAGCCGATGGGACGACGATCTGGCCTATAGCTCACGTGCCATGCGCGATTCATATGAAATGGAGGAGGCCTGGCGTGCAATCGGCGAAAGTCGAGTCGACGATATCGCTCTCGAATTCAGGATGCGGACCGATCAACAAAAAATCATAGATTCCCATGACATCGAGAAGGACATAACGTCCGAAGAAAAGAACCTAGGCATGCGAAACGGGCTGATCGAGTATCGAAGGTTATGTGCGGTGTGTAGCGAAATCCCCATTTCTCGACGTTTGCGTTGGTGGCCAAAAAAGAAATGCGCCGTTTGCGGCGGAAACTAAATAAGGAGAAGATGATGAACGATGAACTGCGCAAGGTTATCCGGGGATATACGAAGTTGTCTCTGGGTGATCGGAAAGAGTTTGTAACACGGATCACCCGGCCTGGCGCCGAAATCGGCACACTCAATGAGCGTATCGAAAAGTCTGAACAGATTACGATGGGACCGCTTGGAAGCGGCTGCCCCTGCTGCGGGCGTTGATTTGCCAAAATGGGTCGTCCAAAGGCCCATCCAAATTATTCTGTGCATTGCAGTGGCTGCATAGTCGTAGGCTGTCAAGAAACGAGCGCTTCCAGGGGTAAGTTAGCCTGTCATCTGGAAGGGCTTATGAACAGGCGACCTATTTGGTACGCGCTGGCGCCAGCGATGCGGCGCGGTCCAAAGCCGGCTAAAACGAGGAACCCAGCACGCTCTGTGCAGCAAAACCGCTAGCCAGAGGGATCGACCGGCAGCACTCTGCCAGAGACCATCAAGGGCGTGCCGGACCGCGGCCTATCCCGCTGGTCTGACACCGCATTCCTCCAGCATTGGCGAGCCCACGTCAGTTCAGGTCATGCGGATTCATCTGGCATGGGTATTGCGGCGGCGTTGGTGCAGCGTTCGACCGGAGCGCCGCGATAGGGAGAAGCCCGGGAGAAGTCACGCCACCTCGATCCGGTCAGGGAGAGAGAAACAGTGTCAGCTGCACAAGTTCGCGGCGCGAGTCCCGCGCCCCGCAAACCCTTCTACACCAAGCTCTACGCCCAGGTGCTTGCCGCCATCGCGCTCGGCGTCGCAATTGGCTATTTTTATCCGGAGACCGGCGAGAGCCTGAAGCCGCTGGGTGATGCCTTCATCAAGCTGGTCAAGATGATCATCGCGCCTGTCATCTTCCTGACAATTGCCACCGGCATTGCCGGCATGAACGATCTTCATAAGGTCGGCCGGGTCGCCGGTAAAGCAATGGTCTATTTCCTCACCTTCTCGACGCTCGCGCTGATCGTCGGCCTCATCGTCGCCAATGTCGTCCAGCCTGGCGCCGGCCTCAACATTGATCCGGCCTCGCTCGATGTCCAGGCCGTGAATACCTATGCCGCAAAAGCCAGCGAGCAGTCGGTCACCGGCTTTCTGATGAACATCATCCCGCCAACGATCGTCGGTGCCTTCGCGGAAGGCGACATCCTGCAGGTGCTGTTCTTCTCGGTTCTGTTCGGCATGGCGCTTGCGATGGCCGGAGAGCCGGGCAAGCCTGTCGTTTGCTTCCTTCAGGCGCTCATCGCGCCTGTCTTCAAGCTCGTTGGAATTCTGATGAAGGCCGCGCCGATCGGCGCTTTTGGCGCAATGGCCTTCACCATCGGCAGATATGGCATCGGTTCGGTGGTCAACCTCGCGATGCTGGTCGCGACGTTCTATTTCACCGCCTTCCTCTTCGTGTTCGGGGTTCTCGGCGCGGTCTGTCGCTACAACGGCTTCTCGATCTGTTCTCTCATTCGCTACATCAAGGAAGAGCTGCTGCTTGTCCTCGCAACGTCCTCCTCGGAGGCGGCGCTCCCTTCGCTGATGCAGAAAATGGAGAAGGCGGGCGCCAGGCGTTCGGTTGTGGGTCTCGTCATCCCGGCCGGATACTCATTCAATCTGGACGGCACGAATATCTACATGACGCTGGCGGCCCTCTTCATCGCGCAGGCGACGAACACGGATCTGTCCATCGGCGATCAGGTGCTGCTGCTGCTCGTAGCAATGCTTTCCTCCAAGGGCGCTGCAGGTGTCACAGGCGCGGGCTTCATCACCCTGGCGGCTACGCTCGCCGTAGTTCCGAGTGTTCCCGTTGCTGGGATGGCACTGATACTCGGCATCGACCGCTTCATGTCCGAATGCCGGGCGCTGACGAATTGCGTCGGCAACGCAGTGGCATCCCTCGTCGTCGCCCGCTGGGAAGGAGAATTGGACCGAGCACAGATGAAAGCCGCCTTCTGCGGTCATCAGCTTGCCGAGGCATCAAACCGGCTACCCTCCTCCCAATAAGGTGGGCGGCCCACGACCTGTTAAGTCGCCTAGCTGGTCACATGAACTGAACGACCGACCCGCAGCCTCTAAACGGCTCCTCACGGACCATGTAGCCGAAGCGCTAAATGTGTGAGTGCAAACCGTCACCGCCCTTTAAGCGAATGAGCCTTCCAGTATACCCGGCCGGTTTACGTCTGGAATGATGTTCGTCCAACACGCTGTTGGCCATTCGTATGGGACGTTTTCACTTTGCCACCCGAAACCGAAACGCGTTAGGCGACAGAGAGCCGGCCCGCGTCAAAAACCGATCAGAATAGGGACCTATGACCAAGCGCCCCACAATTGCCGATCTCGCCCGCGAAGCCCGAGTCAGCGTAGCAACGATCGATCGGGTTCTGAACGCCCGCCATCCGGTGCGCGAGGAGACCGCGCGGCGGGTCCACGACGCCGCCCACGCGATCGGCTATCATGCTGCCGGGCTAATCAAGCAGCGCTTACGGCGAGACCTACCGCACTACCGTCTGGGCTTCATCTTGAGAAAACCGGCCCAGCATTTCTACCAAGATTTTGCACGCGAGGTCGAAGCATCGGTCAATTTGGCCCAGTCCTTCCACGGCATTCCGCTCGTCGAATTCGCCCCGTCACATATGCCGAGCGACCTGATCGCGCGGCTCAAGGATTTGGGCGCACGCTGCCATGCGATCGCGATGGTGGCACCGGACCACCCGAAAATTACAGCAGCGGTTGAGGACCTCAAGGCCAAAGGCATTCCGGTTTTCTCGCTGCTTTCCGACTTCGCCGCCGGCGTGCGACAGGGGTATATCGGCCTTAACAACCGCAAGGTGGGGCGCACGGCCGCTTGGATGGTGTCGAAGGTCGCAAAACGGCCCGGCAAAGTGGCGGTTTTTGTCGGCAGCCATCGTTTCCAGGGGCACGAGCTCCGTGACGTCGGCTTTCGCTCCTATTGCCGTGAGAACGCGCCCACGTTCGAGGTGCTGGATCCTGTCATGAACCTCGAGAAACGGCAGATCACCTACGAGGCAACGCTTGATCTCATGCAGCGAGAGCCCGAGCTCGTCGGCTTCTATGTCGCCGGCGGCGGCATGGAGGGCGCCATCTCCGCGCTCCGAGAAGAGGGCAAAAGTCGCGATCTCGTCGCGATCGTGAATGAAATCACACCGGAGTCTCGGGCGGCGCTCGCAGATAATATCGTCACGATGGCGGTCGCCACGCCAATGCGCCGACTTTGCCGGGAGCTGATAACGCTGATGACGCGGGCTATCGAGACCGGCACCGCTGAAACGCCCGGACAGACATTTCTCCCGTTCGACATCCATCTGCCGGAAAATATATGAAACTCATGGACTCTATCGTGAGCGGGGAGTTTCCTTTCATAAACGAGAGAAAGTTGAATGATGATCCCATCCCGCGGGGTGGCCGCACCCACGGACCTCAGCCGGGCAGAATGAAGCGCCGATTAGATGAACGGATCGGCCACGCGTTCACGAAGCGCGGGGTCAATTGCCGGGTCCGCAGCGTCAAGCTCGACCGGCTTCATTGCCAAGTGCCCGACTTTCTCGGTGCAGGGGACTGTCGTCGACGCCGGTAGCCGAGCGAGGCTGGCACAGATGATCGACCACGTCGACCGCCATCTCCTCGCCTGGCCGCGCGTGAAAAGCCGGGCAAGGCCTGCGACGTTGGCATTTAAGTGGGGCTGAGCATCTTCTGGGACTCCGCAAGCAAAATCGGAGGCGGCAGTCAATTCAGTAGCAACCCCGGGCGTGTGTTCTGCTCGTTCCTGGCCCTCGTACTTGACAATCAACTGCGCCGCTCTGCTGGGCAAAGGCCCGGTATTTAAGTGGGGCTTAACATCTTCCGGGACTTCGCACGCGAAATCGAGGTGGCAGTCGGTACCAACAACCGCAAGGTCGGATCGGCGTGCCCGAGACGCTCATTGATTTCAGGCAAAGGCGCCAGGCTAGATGCCTCCTGCAACATCATTTCCCGCATCCACATGCTTGCCGGATCAGTATTGTGAAGCTCAGGCCATTGGACGGCCTCCGTGAATGCGGGAGGAGGAAGTGGCGGCGGAAGTTGGACAATCCGCAGGGGTGTTGTTTTTGCGAAATGCTGCGCCAGCCGTAAGGGCATGGTCCCGATGCGGTTGCTGCCTGACAGGACGGGCGCGATCAGGCTAAAGCCCTGTACGACGACCTCGACACGTCTCTCGAAACCGTGCTCGAGCAAATACCATTCCTCCATGGTGGGCTGCCGGGTGTGCCTGAATTTGAGCACGACATGCCCCATGGACAAGTATCGCTCGAATGTAAGTGGCTCTGACAGCTGCTTGTTCGTGCCGCAGCCTACGCATACGAGCATATCTTCGAACAGGACTGCGCGAGGATGTTTCGACATGAACACTTCCGGCATAATCAGAAAATCAAGGTCGCCGCGCCGGAGAAGCTCCTCGGGGTCGTCGCAAATAGGCAGACATTCAAAGCGAACGGCGGGTGCTTCCCGCGCAGCACGCTCTACGATCTTCTTAAAAAATACGAGCGTGATGTAATCGGAAAGCATCATTCGGAAGAGACGATCCGATTGGGCCGGGTTGAAAGCGTCGGAGGAAATAATCGATAGCTGGATGTGCAGCAATGCCTCCCGGACTGCTGTGGCGAGCCCGTCGGCGCGCGGTGTCAAAATGAGCTCGCGGCCGTTCATCGTAAATAGCTCATCGTTGAAATAGGCGCGTAACCGAGCAACGGCGGCGCTCATGGCCGGCTGGCTCAGGTTGATACTGCGAGCCGCGGCAGTGACTTTACGCTCCCTCATCAGAGCGTCCAGCACAACGAGGAGATTTAGATCGAGTCCCTTGAAACGCATGTCATGTTCTATCCAACGCGTGGATGCGTATCATTCAAACAATCAATTTTACGAATTTACGAGCCATGCATTAGAGGAACGTTAATGAGCGACGTCAAGCTCAAATCGACGACACGGGCCGGAACTTCGAGAGAGCGTCTGGCTCACCTTCGCCAACGACAACGGCTGAATGCAGCCAACAGCGCCGCTTTGGTCGGGTAATGCGGCCGCAAAAAACTAATATGAAGAGAGGTCCTGAATGCGCCATCAGGTGCAGTGGAAGTTGTGCTGGGAAAACGAATTGCAGCTCTCCGATCACGTTGAGCTCGCCGAGTTCTTTCGTGATACGTACGGGCCGACTGGGGCGTCCAACGCAGAACCGTTCGAAGGTAGTCGAAGCTGGGCCGGAGCCAGGCCTGAACTCCGCGTGATCGCCTATGATTCAAGTGGTGTAGCGGCTCACATGGGCATACTGCGCCGTTTCATCAAGGTTGACGCGGTCGACCTGTTGGTGGCTGAGCTGGGCCTGTACGGGGTACGCCCGGACCTTGAGGGTCTCGGAATCGCCCATTCAATCCATGTCATGCTTCCAATACTGCAGGAGCTTGGCGTTCCATTCGCTTTCGGAACGGTCCGGGACGCGCTGCGGAATCATGTTGAGAGGTTCGGGCGGCGATACAGGCCTTTGGCCGTTTTGTCGGGAATTCGCGTCCGCTCGACCCGACCAGAGGCCCGCCTCGACCTGCCGCCCACACGCATCGATGACGCACTCACCATTGTTCTGCCGGTTGGACGGCCGATCAGCGAATGGCCCACGGGCACGATGATAGATCGGAACGGACCAGAGCTATGAGCCGTCCCGATTGCTTGTACGAAGTGCGCCGTGAGTGCTCTGACGGCACCGGCCGTCGCAGCGTTTATCTGACGTTTGACGACGGTCCCAATCGACTTTTCACACCGGAGATTCTCGATGTGCTGGCAGAGCAGCGGGTGCCGGCGACTTTCTTCGTCATCGGCGCCTACGCCTTAGAGCACCCAGATCTAATCCAACGGATGATCGCAGAAGGGCACGAGGTAGGCAACCACACGATGTCTCATCCGGATCTGTACCAATGCGGTTTCGGCGAAGTGCAACGTGAGGTCTTTGAAGCGAACGACGCCATCATGAGAGCGTGCCCGCAGGCCTCGGTGCGCTATGTTCGCGCGCCCTACGGCGCCTGGAGTGAAGAAGTCTTCACAGCGTCACAGATCGCCGGGCTGGCGGCCCTCCATTGGTCCGTCGACCCTCGAGATTGGTCTCGCCCTGGGGTCGACGCGATTATCGATAAAGTGCTCGCCTCTGTCCGGCCGGGCGCAATCGTACTCTTGCACGACGGATGCCCTCCCGGCGAGTTGGGCCGGGGCGCTCACGCCGGTCTGCGCGACCAGACGGTCACGGCGCTGTCCCGGCTGATTCCAGCATTGCGTGAGCGCGGATTTGTAATCCGCTCACTTCCTCAACATCACTGAACAAACGAGATCCCATGACTCTTCTTGGTACAACCAGCACTGTGGCCATATCGCTTTATGCGCTGCTCTCGACTGCTTATAAGAGCATGCAGGGGCTTTATGCTCTGCCGACAAACGACTCATCGGCGTTGGAGGTTCTCGTCGGCTCCGATCAACTGCCCAGCGTGGATGTCATCGTCCCCTGCTTCAACGAGGATCCGCGCACGCTTTCAGAGTGCCTGGCTTCCATTGCCGACCAAGAATACGCCGGAAGAATTCGGGTCTATGTGGTTGATGACGGTTCTGGAAATCGCGAAGCCTTAGGAACTGTCCACGAAACCTACGCGCGCGACCCTAGGTTCGACATCATTTTGCTTCCCGAGAATGTTGGAAAGCGCAAGGCGCAGATCGCCGCGATACGCCGCTCATCAGGGGATCTGGTGCTTAACGTTGATTCAGACACGTTACTCGCGTCCGACGTCATTGCCAAGCTTGTACCGAAGATGCGAGATTCAGCGGTCGGCGCAGTCATGGGTCAGTTGACGGCCAGTAACCGGACCGAGAGCTGGCTGACCAGGCTGATAGACATGGAGTACTGGCTGGCTTGCAACGAGGAGCGCGCGGCGCAGGCTCGCTTCGGTGCCGTTATGTGCTGTTGCGGCCCATGTGCCATGTACCGCCGGTCTGCGCTCCTTTTGTTACTGGACCAGTACGAGTCGCAGTTTTTTCGGGGCAAGCCAAGCGACTTCGGTGAGGATCGCCATCTTACTATCCTGATGCTGAAAGCAGGCTTTCGAACCGAGTACGTTCCGAGCGCCATCGCGGCCACAGTCGTCCCGAACAGACTAGGACCGTATCTGCGCCAACAACTCCGTTGGGCACGAAGCACATTCCGGGACACGCTGCTTGGGCTGCGCTTGCTGCCCAGCCTGAATAGCTATCTCACGTTGGACGTGGTCGGACAGAATCTCGGCGCGCTACTCCTCGCCATATCGGTATTAACGGGCCTCGCACATTTCGCACTGACAGGCTCTGTGCCTTGGTGGACAGGACTGATGATTGTGTCCATGACCCTGCTCCGATGCAGCGTGGTAGCATTTCGTGCCCGACAGTTTCGATTTCTGGGCTTTTCGCTGCACACGTTCATCAACATCTTTCTCTTGCTTCCGTTGAAAGCCTACGCGCTGTGTACATTGAGCAATAGCGATTGGCTGTCGCGAGGCTCTGCTGTCGCTACATCGAACACTGGGGGAAAACAGGCCCCCACCCAAACTCCGATCACTGGTTCCAGCAGGGCAGAATTCTCGCCGCATGCGGCTCCGCTTCGCAGGCTCAATCTTGCGCGGGATTCTTCGGAATTAGTGCTGTCGGGCAACATTTGCGGCGACGAGTGATCGCTAATTACCTAGTGGACGAGAGGCGCACGAGTTTGACCCAGAACGTGAATCATCAGTTGCTTGATCGGGAATTGGCCGCAGACGATCCGTGGCTTCTCGACGGCAATCCGTTCGAGCGGAAGCGCCACACGCAAATGCTCCAGCTGGCGCTTGCCCAAGGCTCCATTTCAAATGCCCTCGAAGTCGGGTGCGCTGCCGGCGCATTCACGGAAAAACTAGCCCCCTACTGCCAAGGGCTCACCGTCATCGATGTCGTGGCGCAAGCGATTGCTCGAGCACGTCAACGGATAAACGAGCCGTCGCGCATCAACTGGATAGTCTCCGATGTTCAACAGTTTTCGACCGACGAGTTGTTTGACCTGATCGTTGTGGCGGAGGTCCTCTACTATCTCGAAGACATAGCCGAGATGCGCGAGGCCGTCAAAAACCTGGTGCGGGTGCTTGCGCCAGGCGGGCATCTGATCTTCGGATCGGCAAGGGATGCTAATTGCCGTCGCTGGGGTCACGCCGCTGGTGCTGAGCCGGTCATCGCCATGCTGAACGAAACGTTGATCGAGGTAGAGCGTCTTGAGTGTCGGGGCGAGTCGGTCAACGAAGACTGCTTGCTCGTCCGTTTCCGGAACCCGCTTTCCGCTTCCTGATGAATCGAATCTATCGCCGTTAACCTGGAGACACTATGCGCATCTGTGGTACCAAGCTGACCCATGATGGGGCGATCGCCCTGGTCGAGGATGGACGGCTCGTCTTCTGCGTTGACCAGGAAAAGCGGCACAACGATCCGCGTTACCCAGCCATCGATAATCTTGACGCAATTGTCGCCGCTTTACCGGAACAGGGGCTAAATCCTTGTGATGTCGATCAGTTCGTTATCGACGGCTGGGATGGCGAAGACGAGTCACAGTTTCAGGTCCGGCAGGCAACCAAGCAACCGCCAGTCTTGGCGTCCCTCTCGGTAAAATGAACCCATGTCCATGGTAGCGATCGATCTTACTGACGTAAGCAAAACTTATGACAAGCTCGTTGTCGACAGACTGTCGTTCCGCGTTGCGGCGGGGGAATGCTTCGGGCTCTTGGGACCGAACGGCGCGGGCAAAAGCACGATTGCGCGTATGGTCCTCGGCATGACATCGCCCGATGCGGGGAAGATTACTGTGCTCGGCGTTCCAGTGCCGGCGCGCGCGCGTTTGGCACGTATGCGCATCGGCGTGGTCCCGCAGTTCGACAATCTTGATACCGCGTTCACTGTACGCGAGAACCTGTTGGTGTTCGGGCGCTACTTCCGGATGAGCAGACGCCAGATCGATGCGGTCATACCATCGCTGCTTGAGTTCGCCCGCCTCGAGAACAAAGCGGATGCGCGCGTCGCCGAACTGTCCGGCGGCATGAAGCGGCGCCTGACGCTCGCGCGTGCGCTGATCAATGACCCGCACTTGCTGGTGATGGACGAGCCGACCACCGGCCTCGATCCGCAGGCCCGCCACCTGATCTGGGAACGGCTGCGATCGCTGCTGGCGCGGGGCAAGACTATTCTTTTGACTACCCATTTCATGGAAGAGGCCGAGCGGCTGTGCGATCGGCTGTGCGTTATGGAGGAGGGGCGCAAGATCGCCGAAGGCCGCCCGTCCGCACTCATTGACGAGCAGATCGGCTGTGACGTGGTCGAGGTCTACGGCGGCAATCCGCATGAACTGGGTGCGCTGATCCGGCCGTACGCACAGCGCATTGAGGTGAGCGGTGAGACGCTTTTTTGCTATGCACCCGATCCGGAGCAGGTGCTGGCGCAGCTACGCGGGCGCGCGGGTCTACGCCTTCTGCAGCGTCCTCCCAATCTCGAGGATGTGTTTTTGCGGCTAACCGGGCGCGAGATGGAGGACTGAACAATGGGCGAACGTTATGCGGCGGGCATGCCCGCCAATGCGTGGAATTGGGTCGCGGTTTGGCGCCGCAACTATCTTGGATGGAAGAAAATCGGGCTTGCATCGGTGCTCGGCAACCTCGCCGATCCGATGATCTATCTGTTCGGTCTCGGCTTTGGAATCGGAACAATGATAGGTCCTGTTGAGGGCACTTCGTACATTGCGTTTCTCGCGGCTGGCATGGTTGCCACAAGCGCGATGGCATCGGCGACCGCTGAAACGGTTTACGGGAGTTTCGGCCGCATGGGCGACCAGCGCACCTGGGAAGGAATGCTATGCACTCAGCTGACGCTCGGCGATATCTTACTCGGCGAATTGGCGTGGGCAGCCACCAAGGCCCTGATGGCGGGCACAGCAATCACTATTGTTGCGACCACGCTAGGCTACGCATCGTGGCCATCCATCCTCTGCTTGCTGCCAGTCATCGCTCTCAGTGGCCTCGCCTTCGCGAGTCTAGCGATGGTCGTCACGGCGCTTGCGCCCAGTTATGAATATTTCATATTTTATAATACGCTTGTTATAACACCCATGCTGTTCCTTTGCGGCGCGATGTTTCCGGTCAACCAATTGCCCGGCGCTTTTCAGGACGTCGCCTCCTTGTTGCCGCTCGCACATGCAATTGACCTCATTCGTCCGGCGATGCTTGGCCGTCCCGCCGGCAGCATGGGCCTGCATATCGGCGCGCTTTGCATATACACGGTTTTGCCGTTCTTCCTATCGGTTGCTCTGTTTCGTCGTCGGCTGATGCGTTGACGCTCTCACCATTCGTGAAATTGATTGTTTGGGCGATACCCATCCACGCGTCGGATAGGTCAATGCATGCGTTTTAAGGGACTCGATCTAAATCTCCTCGTTGTGCTGGACGCTTTGATCAGGGAGCGTAAAGTCACCGCCGCAGCCCGCAGTATTAACCTGAGTCAGCCGGCCATGAGCGCCGCCGTCGGTCGGTTACGCGCCTATTTCAGCGATGAGCTATTTACGATGAACGGCCGCGAACTCATTTTGACACCGCGCGCGGAGGGGCTCGCCACAGCAGTCCGGGAGGCATTGCTGCACATCCAGCTGTCGATTATTTCCTGGGACCCCTTTAACCCGGTCGGATCGGATCGTCGCTTCCGCATCATCCTTTCCGATTACCTCACACTCGTATTTTTTAAGAAAATCGTAAAGCGTGCTGCGCGGGAAGCTCCCGCCGTCCGCTTCGAATGTCTGCCTATTTCCGACGACCCCGAGGAGCTTCTCCGGCGCGGCGACGTTGATTTTCTGATTATGCCGGAAGTGTTCATGTCGAAACATCCTCGCGCAGCCCTGTTCGAAGATATGCTCGTATGCGTAGGCTGCGGCACGAACAAGCAGCTGTCAGAGCCACTTACATTCGACCGATACTTGTCGATGGGGCAGGTTGTGCTTAAATTCGGGGACACCCGGCAGCCCTCCATCGAGGAATGGTATTTGCTCGAGAACGGTTTCGAGAGACGTATCGAGGTCGTCGTACACGGCTTTAGCATGATCCCGCCCCTTCTATCAGGCACCAGCCGCATCGGGACCATGCCGTTGCGGCTGGCGCAGCATTTCGCGAAATTAACACCCTTGCGGATTGTCGAACTTCCGCCGCCACTTCCTGCCGCATTCACGGAGGCCGTCCAATGGCCTGCGCTTCACAATAATGATCCGGCAAGCCTATGGATGCGGGAAATGATGTTGCAGGAGGCATCTCGTATGATTGCCCTGCCTAAGAGCACCGGACGTCTCAGTTGTCGGCCGAATTGAGAAACTGACCCCTCGGTTATGAGAGGAGGCATGGATGGCGATTGGGATTGGGCGATTCCTGCATTGTCGAGAACGATGCAGGGAGAGCAGATCCTTCAGCCTGAAGAGGTGGCAGCGATGCTGCGGCGGCATGAGGTTGGCGGGGAACCGACGGGCGAAGGAATTCGGGTGCGCGCGCAACACCGTGCATCGGCATCTAAGCGAGGGCGGGACTGTTCCGTTTCGCAAGCCCGTGCGGCCGACGGCGTTTGACGGGCTGGACGATTGGCTGCGGGAGCGCTGTTCCCCCATGGGTCGAGCCGGATGACGATCTCGACCCGCTCCAGATGCACCGGGAACGCCTTGCGCGGTCGCGCAGCACGTCGCGGCTCGCCTGTCGGTCTTGCGGCCTTGCGGCCTCGAGTTCGGACTCAATCGCGCCGAGCCCGGTCTGGATTCGAAGGCGAAGGCCTGCTGGGCACGTTCGAGCTTCTCGGAGCTGCGACCGAAGCGCCGCGCTCCAGCTGCTTGACGATCCCTGAAGGTCGGCGAGCCTCTCCTGGGCACGCTCGTTGAGTGTCGCCATCCGGACGATCTCGGCCTTGAGTGTTCGCTCCGGAGTTGTTGCAGTTCGGCCTTCTCCGCCGCCATGGGGACGAATATCGCCTTGAGCGGAACGATTTCGTGGAGACGGGCCAAAGCGCTTCTCTTCATGACGCCGACAAAAGCTTATTTTGCACGGCCAGAGGCCCGCCTTTTGCGCCTGAGTCACTTCGCCACGGCCTATCCGGCCAACGTCGGACGCCGTCTCCGTTCGGCTTAAGCGCGCCAGTCCATGCCTTCGACGAGCGCCATCAGTTGGGCGCGGCAAGCCGGATCACGCCTTTCTCCACCCGCGGCCAGCGGAACTTGTCCTCGTCCAGCGAGGCGCAGGTCGGGGAGTATGGTGAGCGCAAGGTGGCGGCTGAACAGGAACTGCGACGGATCGATATCGTCGCGCCGCAGTCAGGCACCATTCAACAACTCGCAGTTCATACGCTCGGCGGAGTGATTACGCCCGCCGATCCGATCATGCTAATCGTGCCGGAAGGCGACGATCTTGCGCTGGAAGTACGGATCACCCCGAAGGACATCGACCAAATCCAGCTTGGTCACAAGGCCGTGCTGCGGATGTCAGCCTTCAATCTGAGAACCACGCCGGAATTGAACGGATATGTCAGCCGGATCGCAGCCGATCTGGCGACGGACGAAAAAAAAACGGCATTTCGTATTACCTGGTGCGTCTATCGGTTCCGCATGCGGAACTGACGAAGCTCAAGGACCTGACGCTCGTGCC